>MNWZ01000153.1 GCA_001871925.1 Zetaproteobacteria bacterium CG1_02_53_45 | reverse complement strand
GCCATAGTAATCATTCAGATGCTCTTCAATCCGGATAAGCTCAAGAATCATCACAAACTGCTGCTGCTTCTCAGTCAGCGGTCCAAGCTCTTCCTGTAGCCAGGGAAACAGCGATCCTTGAATTATTAGCCAGCTCTGTGATAATCCCTCTCGAAGATGATTCATCTTTGATCTCCTTTCTGGTTTGGTTGTCGTCGATGACTTACCCTACCAGAAGGGAGTTTTTTCGCCTCTTCTCAGAGGCTTAATTCAGCAGGTTTGAAGACTTTCGCAAGAGGCTCTAAAGACTCTTTTTTTGGAGCACTTGTTAATGCTATTGGAAAGATCAGCAGCCACTGCCTGGCGACAGGCCGGTTAGATGCGAAACGAATGGAGTTAGGATGAAGCGGATTTTGTTAATGGTGGCAGGAACCCTTGCGATGCTGCTGCCAGGCATGGCCATGGCGACCTCGGGCGCCGGTGGCGTTTCGCCACTGGATATGACAACAACCTGGTTTGGCATCACCGCGCTGATCATCTTCGCGTTTGCCTATTCACTGGTCATTGGCGAGGAGGTATTGCATCTGCGAAAATCCAAGCCGGTCATGGTTGCTGCCGGCCTGATCTGGATTCTGGTCGCCATTGCTTTTAATAGCCATGGCGATACCGCTTCTGCCCATGTGCTGATTCAGCATAATATTCTTGAGTATGCCGAGCTGTTGCTGTTCTTGCTGGCTGCCATGACCTATGTGAATACGATGGAAGAGCGCAATGTGTTTGCCGCTCTCAGGGCCTACCTGGTTTCGAAGGGGTTGTCGTTGAGGACGATCTTCTGGCTGACAGGTCTGTTGGCCTTCTTTATCTCGCCGATAGCCGACAACCTGACTACCGCGCTGGTGATGGCTGCAGTGGTGATGGCTGTAGCAAAGGAAAACACGAGATTTGTGACGCTTGGTTGTATCAATGTGGTCGTGGCAGCCAATGCCGGCGGTGCTTTCAGTCCGTTCGGCGATATCACCACGCTTATGGTGTGGCAGAAGGGGTTTGTTCACTTTCAGGAATTTTTTGCGCTGTTTCTTCCTTCGCTGGTTAACTGGCTCGTGCCTGCCGTGATCATGGTTCTGTTTCTTCCCAATGCTGTGCCGGACAGTGTGCGTGAAGATGTTCGCGTCAAGCAGGGTGGATTCATTATCGTTGCGCTGTTTCTTTCTACCATCGCCATGGCGGTCCTGTTTCACAGTATGCTGCATCTGCCCTCGATGCTTGGCATGATGACCGGTCTGGGCGTTCTGAAGCTGTATGGCTACAGGTTAAAGAAGGCTGCACTCAACTATGATGAGCCTTTTTCAGGAAATACTCAGCTTGATGGATCTCCAAAGGGCCCCCCATTTGATATTTATCATCAATTGCAGCGTTCCGAGTGGGATACGTTAATGTTTTTCTATGGTGTTATTCTCTGTGTGGGAGGGTTGGGAGCGCTGGGATACCTGAATCTGACATCTCACCTGATGTATGATCAGCTTGGAGCCAGCTGGGCGAATATCATTGTCGGGTTGCTTTCGGCAATCGTTGACAATATTCCGGTGATGTTTGCTGTGCTGAGTATGGCTCCGAATATGGATGTGAACCAGTGGCTGCTGGTGACGCTCACTGCCGGTGTTGGTGGATCTTTGCTATCTATTGGGTCTGCAGCTGGTGTTGCACTGATGGGGCAGGCGCGTGGTATCTATACATTTTTCAGCCATTTGAAATGGACATGGGCTATTTTTCTGGGATATGTCGCGTCAATTGCTACCCACTTTTGGCTGTCGGGAATGAGCTTTAGCTGAAGGGGAGGAGTTATGCGTTTGCTGCATACGATGATCCGGGTTGCGGATCTGGATCGTTCGATTGATTTTTATACGCGGGTAATGGGCATGCGCCTGCTGCGCCGCAATGATTATCCGGAAGGCAAGTTCACGCTCGCCTTTGTCGGTTATGCACAAGAGGCCGAGCAGGCCGTGATTGAACTGACCTGGAATTGGGAAACGGACAGATATAATATAGGTGACGGGTTTGGCCACCTAGCGATAGGCGTAGATGGTATATATACAGTATGCGATGAGATTCGCGCCGCAGGATGTGCTATCATGCGCGAACCCGGTCCGATGAAGCATGGCAGCAGTGTCATTGCCTTCGTTAAAGACCCCGATGGATATGCGATTGAACTGATCGAAGGCAGATAAAGGCCCGATCAGGCCCTGATATAGCATTGATTTCGGGCAAATTGACCTGAACGAAGAAAAAACTTCGTTTTAGGGCTTGCTTAACTGCGTCCGGGACGCTAGAAATCGCGCCCCTTTAACGGGCCTGATTTTTTCTGGCTCGTGATACTGGTTCAAGCCACTGACTGGGAAAATCCAGACCGTATTGAATCGGTTATAAATTGACGGAGAAATGACGTGAAAGCAGACATTCATCCAGAATATCTCGCATCCAAGGTAACTTGTTCTTGCGGAAATACATTTGAGACGCGTTCAACCAAAGGCGATATCCACGTGGAAATCTGTTCTTCTTGCCACCCGTTCTATACCGGCAAGCAGAAAGTGATGGATACGGAAGGCCGTGTTGAGCGCTTCTATAAGAAATACGGCAAGCCTGCTGCGAAAGCTGCGTAAGGCTCGGAGTAATATATGTACGCTGTAATCAAAACTGGTGGCAAACAGTACCGTGTTCAGGAAGGTGATGTCCTGCGCGTTGAGAAACTGAATGCTGAAACCGGCAAAGAAGTAAACTTTGACGAAGTTCTAATGGTAGGCGAAGGCGACTCCATCAAGGCTGGCGCTGACGTTGCAAATGCAACTGTGACCGGTGTTGTAACCGAGTCCGGCCGCGGCCAGAAGATCGTGGTGTTCAAGAAACGCCGTCGTAAAAATTATCGTTTGACCCAGGGTCATCGCCAGAGCTTCACCTCTGTGCGTATCGAAAAGATCAAGGAGTAAACCATGGCACACAAAAAAGCAGGTGGTTCCAGTCGTAACGGACGCGATTCCAATTCCAAGCGCCTTGGCGTGAAGAAATATGGCGGCGAAGCTGTCATTGCTGGTAACATTATTGTACGTCAGCGCGGCACCAAAATCCGCCCGGGCAACAACGTAGGCTGTGGTCGCGACTACACCCTGTTCGCTCTGACTGACGGCAAGGTTGAATTTTACAAGAGTGCCGGTCGTACAACTGTTCGTATTACTGAATAACAGTTGCAGATCGATTCAAATGTAAAGGGGTGCGCTTGTCGCACCCCTTTTTTTTGGCATCGCAGGAGAGACGGCGAGCACAGGGGAAATCCATGCAGGATCAGCCTGTTTCTCAACAGGCTTCGCTGTGTACTCTGCGTTTTCTGTGGTAAATGATTGGCAGATCGTTGGTTTTGGTTGAAAAGAGTGGTGTAATGCAGCATGCGTTTTATTGATGAAGTAAAAATCGAAGTTCGTGCAGGTAACGGTGGCAAAGGCGCGACCTCATTCCGGCGTGAAAAGTATGTTCCCAAGGGTGGTCCGGACGGCGGCGATGGCGGTCGCGGTGGCCATGTTATGTTTGTCGCCTCGAGAAACAAAAACACGTTGCAGGAACTCTACCTGCGCAAGCGCCTGATCGCCAGAAACGGCGAGTCGGGCAAAGGCTCAGACTGCCACGGTAAAAACGGTGAGGACATCGTTGTTGAGGTGCCTGTCGGCACCATCGTCAAAGATGAAGATGGCCACACGCTGGTTGACCTCTCTGTTGAGGGCGGCAGCTATTATGTGGCTCGTGGCGGCGAGGGCGGCATGGGTAATGCCCGCTTTGCCACCAGTACCAATCGCGCGCCGCGTTATGCGCAGCCGGGGCTGGAGGGTGAGCAGGGCATCCGTTTTCTGGAGCTCAAGCTGATGGCGGATGTCGGGCTGGTTGGACTACCCAATGCCGGTAAATCGACGCTGCTCGCCCATATCTCCAATGCGCGCCCGAAAATTGCCGATTACCCGTTCACCACCATCAAGCCGATGCTTGGTCAGGTGTTTATGGATGATGGCGATGGTTTTGTGGTGGCTGACATTCCCGGTCTGATTGAAGGTGCCCATGAAGGCAAAGGGCTGGGGCATCGCTTCCTTAAACATATCGAGCGCACAGCTGTGTTGTTGCATCTGGTCGATGCGGCGTGCGAAGACGGCAAAGCTGTGCCTGAGCAGATTGAAGAAATAAACGGCGAGTTGGTCGGTTATGGTGAAACGCTGCTGGAGAAGCCGCGTTTGCTGGTGTTCAATAAATGCGATGCACTGATGGATTCAGAGCGTGAAGCGATTGAGGCGCAGGTTGCCGATTCGCCATACAAGGTGTTTTTTGTCTCGGCGGTGACCGGCGAAGGCATCAAGCCGCTGTTGTGGCACATCTACGAGAAGGTGATCGCCATGCGCAAACTTGCGGCTGAAAATGCACTGCCATATGATTTTGGTGATGATGTATTCGGGGATGGAGATGATTCGATCCAGGGCTGATTTGACCCGGGCAAGACGGGTGGTGGTGAAAATCGGCAGCTCGCTGCTGGCCGATGCAACAGACGGTATCTGTCAGGATGTGGTTGACCGTCTGGTCGATGATCTGGCCTGTTTTATGGCTGATGGCGTACAGGTTGTGGTGGTGACTTCCGGTGCCGTGGCTCTCGGGCGCGTGGACAGGGGTTGGCTGAATCGCGAACTCACGGTACATGAAAAACAGGCGGCAGCGGCAATCGGTCAGCCCAAGTTAATGAGCGCCTACGCCGGCGCTTTTGCCCGCCATGATCGCAGTGTGGCGCAGATGCTGCTGACCAAGGATGACCTTCGCCATCGTCGTCGTTATCTCAATGCCAGCAATACCAGTGAAACCCTGTTTTCTGCCGGTGTGGTACCTATTGTCAACGAGAATGACACGGTCGTGGTGGCTGAAATCAAATTCGGTGATAACGATTCACTCGGCGCGCTGGTCAGTCTGGTGGTGGATGCCGATCTGCTGGTTATGCTGACCGATGTGGAAGGGCTGTTCGACAGGAATCCGAACGAAGATGCGGGCGCAGCCCGTATCGGTGTTGTTGAACATCTCAGTGAAGAGCATATCGCCATGGCTGGCGATGCGGGTTCCGCATTCGGCACCGGTGGTATGGCCAGTAAACTGTCGGCCGCGCGGGTGGCGACGAGAAACGGTGTGGCCGCAGCGATTATCAGTGGCAGAAAACCCGATGCGTTGCTCAGGCTGCTGGCCGGTGAAGATGAAGGCACGCTGTTTTTATGCGGGGTGGACCGGCAGACCCGGCGCAAACACTGGATTACCGAAGTTTTGAACCCGGTCGGCGAGATCCATGTCGATGCGGGTGCTGCGCAAGCGCTGCTCAAACAGGGTAGCAGTCTGTTGCCGATCGGCGTGGTTGCAGTTGACGGCGTATTTGATAAGGGTGACTGCATTGAGATTGTCGGACCGGATGGCGTGTTTGCACGCGGTTTGTGCAACTACTCGGCTGAGGAGATGCGCCGGATTAAAGGGCATGCCAGCGGCGAGGTTGAATCGATTCTTGGCTATCGGGATTTCACCTCGGTAATTCATCGCGACAACCTGGTATTAACGACAAACAATTAAGGTGGCGCTGAATAAAATCAGTACCTCCTTAAGCAGAGTGCGGAGAGAAAGAGTATGGAATCAGATGCGGTGACAATCATGGATACTCTGGGTCGACAAGCCAGGGGTGCTGCCAAAGCGATGCGTATGGCTGATACGAAGGCCAAAAACGCGGCGCTGATACTTGCAGCGGCAGTGATTCGCAGAGAGAGCCGTGAGATTATTGCGGCCAATACGCTGGATATGAAAGCGGCTGATGAGAACGGACTCGATGCTGCCATGAAGGATCGTTTGCTGCTCAACGGTGATCGTATTGAAGCGATGGCCGAGGGGCTGGAGCAGATTGCGGGACTTCCCGACCCTGTAGGTGCGATAGATAACCTGCGTTTTCGCCCCTCCGGAATTCAGGTCGGCCATATGCGCGTGCCACTGGGTGTGATCGGTATCATTTATGAGTCGCGTCCGAACGTCACCGCCGATGCGGCGGGTTTGTGCCTGAAGTCCGGCAATGCGGCGATCCTGCGCGGCGGTTCTGAAGCGATCCACTCCAACCGTGCCGTGGCAGGCTGTCTGCGCCGCGCACTGGTGGATTCCGGGCTGCCGCAAAATGCTGTGCAGCTGGTCGATTCCACGGATCGGGCGCTGGTCGGCGCACTGCTCAAAGCCGAGCAGTATGTTGATGTGATTATTCCGCGCGGCGGCAAATCGCTGATCGAACGTGTAGCAGCTGAATCACGCGTGCCGGTGATCAAACATCTTGATGGTATCTGCCATGTCTATATTGATGCCTCAGCCAAAGCGGGGATGGCACTGAATATCGCCGTGAATGCCAAAACGCATCGTTATGGTGTGTGCAATGCGATGGAAACCTTGCTGATTCATCAGGATGTGAAGGGTGATGTGGTCTGCGCCATCATTCAGGCGATGCTGGATAAGGGTGTGGAAGTGCGTGGTTGCGACAGAACACGCGAGCGTTGTGAAGGTCTGGATGTGAAAGTAGCGACCGATGAGGATTGGGCAACAGAATACCTGTCACCTGTATTGTCTGTGCGTATTGTGGATGACCTCGATGCGGCGGTGGATCATATTGCACAATATAGCTCCGGCCATACCGAAAGCATTGTCACCGAGAGTTATGAGGCCGGTCAGCGTTTCCTGCGTGAGGTGGATTCATCCTCGGTGATGTGGAATGCCAGCACCCGTTTCGCCGACGGCTTTGAATACGGGCTCGGTGCCGAGATCGGTATTTCAACGGACCGGCTGCATGTGCGCGGACCGGTCGGTCTGGAAGGGTTAACCACGCAGAAGTGGATTGTACTCGGTACAGGACAGGTCAGGGTTTGATTGATTTTGCCACCCGTGCATGGGTGGAGCAGGCATGTCGGTTTGGCTCCAGCTAAGCGGCAAATCGGGTTGTTCGGCGGCTCATTTGATCCGCCACATCTGGGCCATGTGGCGCTGGTACATGCAGCGCTGGCGCTTGGGCTCGATGAAGTATGGGTGATCCCGGCCCTGCCGGTGCATCGGCACCTTTCAGGCTGTGCCGATGGCTTTACGCGACTGGGCTGGCTGCAAAGGATTTTTGCCGCAGAGCCGCGCGTGAAGGTGGTGGACTGGGAAGTCACCCGGCAGCAGCCAACGCCGGCGGTGGAAACACTGCACCGCTTTCGTGCCGAATATCAGGGACTCACACCCTGGCTGTTGCTGGGAGCGGATGCCTGGGCGGGGCTTGAATCCTGGCGCGAATATCCGGCTCACCGGATGTTGTGTAATGTTGCGGTGTTCGCCCGTCAGGGTCTGGAAAACGTCCCGACGCATGAGGGCTGGCAACGCGTGGAAAGATCGGATGCCTGTGTGACACCGGGGCACTGGTGTTTTGTAGATGTGACATTGCCGCAGGTTTCGGCAACGTTGGTTCGTGAATATGCAGAACAAGGCCGCTCCCTGATGGATTGGGTGCCGGCAGTGGTATGCAGTGATATTGAGAAAAACTATGCAGTCATGCAGGAGTAGATGTGACACAGTCAGTTATTAGAAACGAAAATTTTGAAGAGATGACAGACCAGCTGGTTGAAGCGCTGGAAAACATGAAGGCACAGGATATCCTGGTGATTGATGTGCGCGGTCGCTGTGATTTTACCGACCGCTTCATCATTGCCAGCGGTCGCTCGGATCGTCAGCTCAAGGCATTGGCGCTATCCGTGTCAGAAGTGGCACACCGCTACGAGTTGCCGGCAAAAATTGAAGGCCTTGAAGCTATGGAATGGCTGATAGTTGACCTCAATGATGTGGTTGTTCACCTGTTTATTCCGGAAACCAGAGAGAGTTTTCAGCTCGAGCGCCTGTGGAGTGCGCCAAAGGTTGCAGTAGCGAAACCTTGAAGCTGCGCTTGCTGGTTGTCGGGCGAGGCTCAAAAGAGCTGGCTGATTTTGAGGCCCGCTTTATCGAGCGGCTCAAACCCTTTGCCCAGTGTGTGGTCATTGAGTTGCCGGAAGGGCGTGGCAAGCAGGTTTCACAGCGCAAGCAGGAAGAGGCGAAACATATTTTCAAGCAGGCAGAAAAAGGCTTTATCATATTCGATGAGCGCGGCGCAATGCACGACAGCAAGAATTGGGCGTCATATATCGGCCGAATGCCTGCCGATGCGCAACTCGATTTTGTTATCGGCGGGGCCGATGGTCTGCACGATGAGGTGCGCGCCGAGGCTGCTGCCTGCTGGAGCCTGTCCAGGCTGACACTGCCGCACCAGCTGGTGCGGGCAGTTGTGCTTGAGCAACTTTACCGGGCATTTACCATTATTCAGGGGCACCCTTACCACCGCGTATGACTTATCTGCTGCGAACGCTGACCCTGTTGATATCGCTTCTCTGGCTAGTAAGTACGGCCGGGAGTATTGCTGTTGCCGCAACTGACCTGACCACGCAGCAGAAAATCGACCGTATCAAACAGGAACGGCAGAAGCTGGCTCAGGTTAAACAGCAGTTGGAAAGTCAGCTCGGCAGTGTTGGTCAGGAGTTGAAAGGGCTTGATTCGAATCTGATTATAGCCCGCAAGGCCAGTCGTTCAGCCACCAGCAAGGTGCGCGATACAGACAAAAAACTGGCCGATTTGCAGCGCCAATCCACCCGGCTTAAAAAGCGTATCGATGCCTTGAAACAGGCGATGCTGGATCAGGCTGTAGCGGCCTGGACGCGCAGTTCGAGAACTTCCGCCTGGATGGGCATTCTGACCGGCGTGCCGGTCAGCGATATCCCGCACAGGCGTTATCTGCTCAACGGGGTGCTGCGTTCCGAGGATGATGATCGGCGTTTGTACGCCGAATCGGTTGCGGAGCTGGCGGCAGTGGAACTGGAGCTGCAGCAGCAGCGAGATGCACTGGAGCTGCTGCGTGTGGAGAAGAAAAAAGCGGAGTTTGAACTCTCGGCCCGTGTTGGCGACAAGCGCAAGGTGCTTGATCGGGTGCGCAAGGACATGCGTGCCAAAAAGAGCCGGGAATCGCATCTGGCAAAAGAAGAAAAGGCGCTGATGCGACTGCTCGATGATATGAGTGCGGATCTGCGCAGCATAGACCACCAGAGCGGTGCAGCGGAAAAGGTGCGCAAGCGTAAAGGCAAGCTGGTCTGGCCGGTCTCCGGCCGCATTGTTGCCAGTTTTAACTCACGTCCGAAATCCGGCATGCCTCCGCTGCAGGGTGTACAGCTTAAGCCCGCAAGCAATGTGAAGGCGGTGACGGCCATGGCTGCCGGGCAGGTGCGTTATGCCGACTGGTTCGGTGGTTACGGGTTGATGCTCATTGTGGACTATGGCGATGGCGTGCTTGGCGTTTATGCGCACAATGATGTGTTGTACAAACAGCTCGGTGACTGGGTTGACGAGGGTGAAATGATTGCGGATGCGGGCAGTACCGGCTGGGTGAACAGCGTAACGGTCTACTTCGAGATTCGCGACGGCGGCAAGGCGGTGAACCCAAAAGGCTGGTGTAGCCGCTAACCGGCTGGCATCCTGCATGCCAAACGAAAAATGGCGATGGTTGTTTGGCTGATCGTGCAACCGTTCGCAATGATGATGAGTGTTAAATGGAGAACGTATGTCTTTGAAGTTTCGTCGAGTGCTACTGGCCATGGGGGCGGCAGCCGTGCTTACAGCAGGTGTGTTGGCCTGGCAGCCCGGGGAGGGTTACCAGCAGGCCAATGCCGCGACCGATTACGATCAGTTGCAGAAGTTTTCACGCGTGATGGAAATGGTCAGGCGTGCCTATGTTGAAAAGGTCAGCGATGAGAAGCTTATCGAGGGCGCATTGTCAGGCATGCTCTCAAGTCTGGATCCGCACTCATCCTATCTCGATAAAGAGATGTACAAACAGATGACCGTGGATACCAAAGGCGAGTTCGGCGGTCTTGGCATCGAAATTTCCGCAGCAGAAGGCGGCATCAAGATTGTCTCTCCGATTGAAGATACCCCTGCCGACCGTGCAGGCATTAAAGCCGGTGATCTGATTATCAAAATTGATGGTCAGCTGGCTCGCGACATCTCGCTGCCTGAGGCCGTCAAGCTGATGCGCGGCAAACCCGGCACGAGCATTGTGCTGACCATATTCCGGGAAGGTGAGAACCAGCCGCTGGAAGTGAAAATCGTACGTACGGTCATTCAGGTGAAATCGGTGAAAAGCGACATGCTGGCGCCGGGTTATGCTTATCTGCGCATCACCCAGTTTCAGGAGCGTACCGGCGAATTGCTGAAAGAGCAGATTGATGATCTGAAGAAACGTTCGGGTGGTAAACTCTCCGGAGCAGTGCTGGATCTGCGCAATAATCCGGGCGGGCTGCTCAATCAGGCGGTTGAAGTGTCCGACCTGTTCCTTGAATCGGGCAATATCGTCAGTACAAAATCTCGTGCCGGCAAGAGTCTCACCTTTGATGCTCGTCCGGGTGATGAGCTGGCCAAGCTGCCCCTGATCGTGTTGATCAACAGCGGTTCCGCATCGGCATCTGAAATTGTCGCCGGAGCACTGCAGGATCACCATCGTGGCGTACTGCTGGGAACCAAGAGCTTTGGTAAAGGCAGTGTACAGTCGGTTGTTCCGCTACAGGACGGTACTGCCATTAAAGTCACCACGGCCCTGTACTACACGCCAAGCGGTCGCTCGATTCAGGCGACCGGTATCGACCCGGATATTCAGGTTGAGCAGGTCATCAACAAACCTGATGAGCAGGCGAAAAGCACGCTGCCACTGGTTTCCGAGCGCGACCTGAAGGGGCATCTCTCCAATGGCAACGGTAAAAAAGAGCAAACCAAAATGGATGAAAGCAAGGGTAAAGAAGCCAGTGACGATATGCAGCAGCGTTTGAAGCTGGACACACAGCTGCAGCGTGCGCTGGACTTGCTCAGAGGCCTGAACGCTCTGCACGCAGGTTGAGCCCGCTCCGCCTGTTTGTTGACTCCGGCTTATGACGCATAAAAGAAAATTGCCGTTCTGGCTGGTAGCACTGTTGGCGCTGCTGTTGGCGGTATTGCTGACAGTAGTTGCCTTGAACAGCGGCAGGAATAGCGGGCCTGAGAGTCAACATATCGCGATTCCGGACGCCCGGGAGCCGGTGGCGGAAGAGATAGAAAAAGCTATCGCAGAAGACCATAAATCGATTGATCCGCAGTTACTGCCGGTTGTGCCGCTGGCAGAACGGGGCATTGCACTGATTCTTGATGATGTCGGTTATGACCTTTCGGCACTCAAACGGATACTCAAACTATCGGTGCCGGTTGCGGTATCGGTGATTCCGGATGCGCCCCATGCCCGTGAATCGGCAGAGCTGGCCCATCAGGCCGGCCAGATCGTGATGCTGCATCTGCCTATGGAGCCGAGTACGCCGAAGTATCGCGACAGGATGTCAGCGGCTTTTCTGCATGACAGGATGAGCCGCGCGCAGTTACGTCAGACCTTTATCGATGACCTGGATATGGTTCCTTATGTTGAAGGGGTGAACAACCATATGGGCTCACACCTGACGCTGCTTGAGGAGCCGATGCGCGGTGTTATGCAGCTGTGCCAGGAGCGCGGCCTGTTTTTTGTCGACTCAAAAACCAGCGCCAAAAGTGTGGCTGCAAAGATGGCTGCAGAGCAGGGCATTGCCTGGGCATCGCGGCAGATTTTTCTCGATCATGATATCAATGAACAGGCTATGCAGAAGGCATGGGATCGGGCGCGCCGCTGTGTGGAGAAAAACCAGCGCTGCGTGGTCATTGCACATCCGCATGAGCAAAGCGTCAGCTTTCTCGAAAAACATCTGAGTCTGCAGGATATAACAAGTATGGTATCGGTGAAATCCATGCTGGCTCCCGCAGTGAATGCAGCCCGCTTGCATCAGTCTGAAGAGCGTCTGGAGAAGGTGCTCTGATGGCGGCACTGCGCAAATATCTGCTTGCCGGTATTGTTGCCCTGACCCCTATTCTGGTCACAGCGGCACTGATTGACTGGCTGATCGGCATTTCCGACCGCACCATGGCCTTGTTGCCCGAGCAGTATCAGCCGGAAGCCGTGCTGGGTTTCGCTATTCCGGGGCTAGCAGCCTGTCGGACTTTACCCAAAGCATGATAGGATATGCATAGAGCAAGTGATGAGGAGGCCAGTATCGAATGAGCAGAAGATTTCGTGATGC
>MNWZ01000057.1 GCA_001871925.1 Zetaproteobacteria bacterium CG1_02_53_45 | reverse complement strand
TATGCTCAATCAACATAGGGCGCGGCTGAACCGTGCGCTGATACTTCGAGCTTGTATCCTCATCGCGCAATATCTTGCGTACTGTATTTCTCGATAGTTGACGCTCTCGAACAATCTGCTTGATGCTCTTCTTTTCGACGAAAAAATCTCGCCTCACTTTTGCTTTCGTTTCCACTGTAGTCACTCCTGTTTTTACCTCCGGCCAAGTCAATGGACGGGGATCATACAGGGGGGTCAATTTTGGACGCTGTTTTGCCCCTCTAGGGGGTCAATTTTGGACGCTGAACAACATCTGGATGCGGCAGGATTTCCGCAGCGCAGAACATCGCTGGATCTGGGTGGCGTGCGCCTCTGCCTGAGGTGGCTGGCAAACTTCCACGCCACATTTATGGGGGAAGAGCCTTCAGGTTTATGGCAGACCGGATGCTACAGGCCGGATGAATTGGCAGTGATGGCTGATGCGGCTTTACGCGATGCCGCACCGGTGATCGACTCCCTGTTAAGCCGTGCCCGTTTTCAGACGCTGGTGCATGGCGATGCCAAGCTGGCCAATTTCTGTTTCTCATCCGGTAACGCGGATGTTGCAGCAGTAGATTTCCAGTATGTCGGTGGCGGATGCGGTATGAAGGATGTGGCCTATTTTCTGGGCAGTTGCCTGAGTGATCGAGAGCATGAGCAGCTTGAGGAAGCCTTGCTGGACTATTACTTCTCAGTGCTGAGCTCAGCACTGGTCGATAAGCATGCCAATGTGGATGCAAATGCAGTGGAACAGGAGTGGCGGGCGTTGTTTCCAGTGGCGCAAGCCGACTTCTACCGTTTTCTGGTGGGCTGGATGCCGACGCACTGGAAGATCAATGATTATAACAAGCAGGTAGCGATGAAGGTTGTCTCGGAACTATAAGGATACCTGAAAAGCGAAAGCCCTCCGGGTGGAGGGCTTTGCTGTTGACTGATTAAGCCATTAAACCGGGTGTAAGGATGAGGTTCTGTTTGACCTCCAGCTTATTGGTATGCCTCATACGTTTATTCATGGCTCTTTTTAAACGTCTTTTTTCCTGAGTGTGCCACTGATGAAGTTTTTTCCACTCCACGGTTACCAGTGTCTTTTCTTCAGGTGAGGTGTGTTGATGTCTACCGAGCATAAGCGTTCTCCTTGGTGTTGGATTTGCTCTTTAAGCAAGACTATTTATAACAGAAACGGGGTGTTATTTCAAACGCTTTCTTTTGAATTATCGTGTGGATTTTCTGATTATGATGCTTCCCGTACAGCGATGATGTCGACAACAAAATTCAGCACTTCACCGGCCAGCGGGTGATTGGCATCAACGGTGATCATGTTCTCAGCTACATTGATCACGGTAACCAGCTCAATGCCGCGTCCGGTGTCAGCCTGAAAGCGCATGCCCGGATTTATTTCACCGTCAAAGTGGAAAATATCGCGGGGAATATGCTGAATCAGTTGCTCGCTGCGCTCACCATAACCATCTTCCGGTTGCAGGCTGATCGCGATGTGGTCACCGGCCGACTTTCCGGTCAGCTCTTTTTCCAGGCCCGGAACCAGTGCCTCGGAGCCATGGATATACTCGAGCGGGGCGCCATCGCGTGATGATTCAATAATTTCACCATCGGGTCTGGTCAGTGTGTAGTGAATGGAGACTATGCTGTTCTGTGCGACTTGCATGTGCGACGGACCCCCTTTATCCACCGACAATCGCCAGCAGCACGCCTGCGGCAACAGCGGAACCGATAACGCCGGCTACATTCGGCCCCATGGCATGCATCAGCAGGAAGTTATGGTGATCCGACTCCAGCCCGACCTTGTTGACTACGCGAGCAGCCATGGGTACAGCGGAAACGCCCGCTGCACCGATCAGTGGGTTGATTTTTCCACCGCTAAGGCGGCACATCAGTTTACCCATCAATATGCCTGCAGCCGTTCCGACAGCAAATGCCAGCATGCCCAACACCAGAATGCCGAGTGTTTCGACATTGAGGAATTTCTCGGCAGAAAGCTTGGACCCTACAGCCAGACCCAGAAAGATCGTCACCGTGTTGATAATCTCATTCTGTGCGGCGTTGGAGAGGCGTTCAACGACGCCGCATTCGCGCAGCAGGTTGCCGAAGGTCAGCATTCCGATCAGCGGTGCAGCCGTCGGCAGGAAAATCACGCAGAGCAGCAGAACGGTGAGCGGGAAGATGATCTTTTCGGTACGGCTGACCGGGCGAAGCTGCTTCATTTTTATCTTGCGCTCTTTCTCAGTGGTCAACAGGCGCATGATTGGCGGCTGAATAAGCGGCACCAGCGCCATGTAGGAGTAGGCGGCAACAGCGATGGCGCCCAGCAGATCAGGAGCCAGCCTTGAGGCCAGGAAGATGGCCGTCGGACCGTCCGCGCCGCCGATAATGCCGATTGCAGCCGCGTCAGCGAGGCTGAACTCAAAGCCCGGAATCGCGTTCAGCGCCAGTGCGCCGAGCAGAGTAGTAAAGATGCCGAACTGGGCCGCGGCACCGAGTAACAGCGTTCTGGGCATGGCAATCAGGGCGCCGAAATCGGTCAGGGCGCCGACACCCATGAAGATCAGCAGCGGGAAGATGCCGGTTTCAATGCCGGCGTGATAAATCAGGCCAAGCATGCCTTCGGGGCCGGAGATTTCAGCCACCGGAATATTGCTCAGGATGGCGCCAAAACCAATCGGAACCAGCAGCAGTGGCTCGAATTTCCTCACGATAGCCAGATAGAGCAGCAACAGGCCGACGCAGATCATCAGCGCCTGTCCCCACTCAAAATTGGCAATGCCGGTGGTGATCCAGAGTTTGTCTATCAGTTCATTCTGCATAGTGATTGATTGCTCGCTTATGGTAAATCGTGTCAGGCGATGGTGACCAGTGCCTGACCAACATCCACTGCATGACCTTCTTTGACTTCGATGCTGATGATGGTGCCACTGTGGGTGGAGCGTACTTCCGTTTCCATCTTCATGGCTTCCATGATCAGGATAACATCACCATCATTGACGTGTTGATTCGCCGTGACATTAATTTTAAAAATCGTGCCTGCCATGGGGGCGCCGACCGATATGGCCGGTGTGTTGACAGCCGGTGCTGCAGCAGGGGGTGTCGCGGCTGTAGCCGGTCGAAGTGAAGTGACTTCTCCTTCCGGTGAAACCACGACATTGTAGTTTTTACCATTGACCTCGATGTTATAGCGTTCTGCAACAGCAGCTTTTTCAGGCCTGTCCGGTTTTTCTGTTTCCAGCCATGGTTTGGGTTCAAAGGTTTCCGGGTGATCGCGGTTGCTCAGGAATTTCAGGCCAACCTGCGGAAACAGGGCATAAATCAGTACATCCTCGATCAGCTTGTCGGACAGTTTGAACTCCTTTTCATTGGCAAGTGCACAGAGTTCCACGGTCAGATGATCCATTTCATCCGCAATCAGGTCGGCCGGCCGACAGGTAATCGGTTTGCCGCCTTCAAGCACTTTTACCTGCAACTCTTTGTTCACTGCGGCAGGCGTTTTGCCGTATTCACCCTTGAGCACACCGGCGGTTTCCTTGGTGATGGTCTGGTAGCGCTTGCCGGTCAGCACGTTAAATACAGCCTGGGTGCCGACAATCTGGGATGTCGGTGTGACCAGAGGCAGGAAGCCCAGGTCCTCGCGCACTTTCGGAATTTCTTTCAGCACTTCATCAAAGCGGTCGGACGCATTCTGCTGCTGCAACTGGCTTTCCAGATTGGTCAGCATACCGCCGGGTACCTGCGCCACCAGAATGCGGGAATCGATACCGCGCAGGGAACCTTCAAATTTAGCGTATTTTTTGCGGACTTCACGGAAATAGGCGGCGATCTCTTCGAGTAACTTAAGATCCAGCCCCGTGGCGCGCGACTCATCTTCGAGGATGGCAACCACAGATTCCGTGGCCGAGTGACCATAGGTGTGGCTCATGGACGAGATGCTGGTATCGGCTATATCCAGACCGGCCTCTACCGCTTTGATGATCGCTGCGGTACTCATGCCGGTGGTGGCATGGCACTGCATGGCGATAGGTATGGAAAGCGACTGCTTCAGACGTGTAACCATTTCCTTGGCGACATAGGGTTTGAGCAGGCCTGCCATGTCCTTGATACAGATCGAGTGGCAGCCCATATCTTCCAGTTGTTTGCCCATATCGATCCACATATCCAGCGTATGTACCGGGCTGACAGTGTAGGAGATGGTGCCCTGTGCATGTTTGCCGCAGTTGAGCGTGGCCTTCACGGCAGTTTCCAGATTGCGCATGTCGTTCATCGCATCAAAGATACGGAAAACATCCATGCCGTTTTTAGCGGCGCGCTCCACAAAAGCATTGACCACATCATCCGCATAATGGCGGTAGCCGAGAATATTCTGTCCCCTTAACAGCATCTGCATACGGGTATTGGGCATGGCCTCGCTGAGCAGGCGCAGGCGCTCCCATGGGTCCTCTCCGAGAAAGCGGATGCAGGAATCAAAGGTGGCGCCGCCCCAGGTCTCAAGTGACCAGAAGCCGACACGGTCCAGCTTTTCAGCAATGGGCAGCATATCCTCGATGCGCATACGTGTGGCTAGTAAGGATTGATGCCCGTCACGCAGGACAAGTTCGGTTATTCCCAGCGGCTTATTCATCTGAGGGGTTCTCCTGGAATCTGTTCAAGTTCTTATCGATTGTGATCTGCGCGATAGCGTTTGACTGCTTCAGTGACAACCTCAATCAGGTCATCGTCGTTTGCAGTTGGGCCACTGCAGGCAGCAGCTTTGGCTGCGCTTGCTTCAAATCCCTGAATGATGCGGGAGACCAGCGATACAACGCCTACCAGCAGTCCGAGGAAGAGGAAAACGACTCCCATTCCTACACCCATTAACTGTAAGCCTTCTGCTAAAAGTTCACTCATCGCTATCGTTACGCCCCGAAATTTCTTTGGATTTGAAGCCTGAATACTAGGTGAAGAGGCTGTTTTATTCCACTTTGGATGTGCCGGTGGATAGCTGAACCGGTTGGTAATTGATCTGAAAGAAAATTCCTATGTTATTGTTTTTGTTTAATTTAGGGATGACTACATTTCAAAAGATGAAGCGGTTAGTGTTCGCTGTCCGTGCTGAAAATGGCGGAGAGGAGAGGGCGAATAGTGTTCAGGACAACGGATCTGTATGATGTATATTTGGAGGAGTTGCAGGTGGCTGCTCCTGTTTTTCGCGACTTTGGAGGCAAGACCAGCTTTCATGGGCAAATCGTCACACTCAAGGCATTTGAAGATAACACTTACCTGAAAGCGCTATTTGAAACAACCGGGGTGGGTAAAGTGTTGGTTGTGGACAGTGCAGCCTCCATGCGCTGTGCAATGATGGGCGATGTGATGGCTTCCCTCGGGGCTCGCAATGGCGGGGAAGGCGTTGTCATTAACGGTTGTATCCGAGACTCTGCGGATGTTGGCAAGGTTGATATCGGTGTGAAAGCACTGGGAACCATCCCCCGGAAAACAGTGAAACGCGATCAGGGCATTACGGGAATTCCGCTGCGTTTTGCCGATGTGGTATTTTATCCGGGCAACTATCTGTATGCGGATGAGGACGGCATTGTTATTTCAAAAACTGCGATTGTGTAAGTGCCATCTGAATCAAGCGATGCTGCACGGACTTTGTCTGTAGCGTAGCCGCTGAAATATTAATTCAGAAAAAGCCAGGGGCTGCTATCTTTTGACAGATGCCCGGTCTTTTTGGCCTGTCCGATAACTTTCTATCAGAGCTTTTTCGATTGCTTCATGTTTTGTTAAGTCATCAATATCCAGATGCTTTGCAGCGATGGGCCTGATAGCCGCGAGAATCTGCTCTCTTTCCCACGTTTGTATAAAGCCGTCAAAGTTGAGGTGACCTTCATGGACAAACTTACAGGCAAGGCCTGTGGGTTCGGAAAAGGTGATGTCTTCTAACACCATAACATCGTATTCATGTCTGTAGGCGTCCAGACCAATAGACTCTGCCAACATGTCATGCAGACCGTTCAAATCACCCTGCCTGAGCATAAGTCTATTCAGATCAATGGTTATGCCGGGCGAGAAACGTTCGCCACGGAAGTCGAACTCAAGGCTGGCTACTACGGTGCATTTCTTCATGGGTTGTCCTTGTGATTGATATTCAACGGCAGAATATTGATAAGTTGTTCGGCATGTTCAAGTACGTAGTTTTTGAATGCTTCGGGAATAGCGGCAAAACGTTTGCCTTTGCGATAGACAATATGCCACTGGCGCATGATAGGGAAATCTTCGATTTTCAGTACGACGAGGCGTTTGAGCGCCAGCTCCATCTCAATGGTATGCAGTGAGACAATACCAAGCCCGAGTTCGGCCATCACTGCCTGTTTAATGGCTTCAGAGCGATTCATCTCCATGCCGGCTTTCAGTTGCATGTCATGGCGGGCAAAAAAACGCTCGGCAGCAATGCGTGTGCCCGAGGCGCGCTCGCGAACAATAAACGGCTCGTCGGCAAGCTGGCGAAGCGGGATAAGCTCTTTCTGTCTGGCCAGCGGATGCACAGGGGATGCGATGACCACCAGAGGATTTTCCATAAAACGGATGGCTGTCACATTGTGACCCTTGGGCGGTTTGCCCATAATGACCATATCGGTGGTATTATTGTCCAGTGCATTGAGCAGGCCGGTGCGGTTGGTTACATCAAGCGTTACCTGTGCTCCGGGATAATCATGCAGGAATGCTGCGATCAGCTGCGGGGCAAAATAGTTGGCTGTCGAGGCCATGGTAAGATGGAGCTTACCGCGTTTAAGTCCCTTAAGCTCTTCGATCATCAGCTCGGCTTCATCCAGTTGCTGCCGGATGATGCGGGCATAGTGCAGCAGTTCACCGCCTGCTTCTGTGAGTGAGACCTGTTTGCCTTCCCGTTCAAACAGGGGCAAGCCGATCTGAACCTCCATCTGCTTGACCTGCATGGAAACGGCCGGCTGCGTCATATACAATGCTTTGGCAGCATCGGTGTAGCTGTTATGCTCGACGACGGCCTCAAGAATCTTCAACTGTTTGAGTGTAATATTCATGCAGATTCCTTGTATAAATTATTTTTATGAAGCACATCATAACCTTTGATTTTACATTATGGAACCCGCTTCTATACTTCCCACCATCGCAAAAGAGGGCTACACTGCTCAGCGCGAAGGAGGGGGCGAAAGCTTCCTGTGAAGAAAATAAATTTGGAGGGTATTCTCTAATGGATCAATCGAATCGTTACGCCGATCTGAGTCTCAATGAAGCAGATCTGATTGCAGGCGGCAAGCATCTGCTTGTTGCTTATAAACTTATTCCGGCCAAGGGCTATGGTTTTCTGGAAGTTGCAGCGCACATTGCAGCTGAGTCTTCAACCGGTACCAACGTAGAAGTATCCACGACAGATGACTTTACCCGTGGCGTTGACGCTCTGGTCTATGACATCGACGAGACCGCTTTTGGTGACAACGGTGTCACAGGCGGTGGCTTGATGAAGGTCGCATACCCTGTTGAACTCTTCGATCCGAATTTGATTGATGGTAACTACAATGTTTCCCATATGTGGTCATTGATTCTGGGTAACAACCAGGGCATGGGTGACCATGTGGGTCTGCGTATGCTCGACTTCATGGTGCCTGAGTGCATGATCAGGAAATTTGATGGTCCAAGTACAGGCATTGCTGATCTGTGGAAAGTACTGGGTCGTCCTGAAGTTGATGGCGGTTATATCTCCGGTACCATCATCAAGCCTAAGCTGGGCCTGCGTCCTGAGCCATTTGCCAAGGCATGTCTCGATTTCTGGCTCGGTGGCGACTTCATCAAGAACGATGAGCCGCAGGCTAACCAGCCGTTCTGCCCGATGAAGGTGGTTATTCCCAAGGTTGCAGAAGCTATGGATCGTGCCCAGCAGGAAACCGGTAATGCCAAGCTGTTCTCTGCCAACGCTACTGCCGATTTCCATGGTGAGTGCATTGCCCGCGGTGAGTATATCCTGAGTGAGTTCGCCAAATATGGTAACGAATCACATGTTGCATTCCTGATCGACGGCTTTGTAACCGGTCCTGCCGGTGTAACTACAGCACGTCGTGCCTTCCCTGACACATTCCTGCACTTCCATCGTGCCGGTCATGGCGCAGTAACATCATACAAGTCACCAATGGGTATGGATCCACTCTGCTACATGAAGCTTGCGCGTCTGCAGGGTGCTTCCGGTATCCACACGGGTACCATGGGCTACGGCAAAATGGAAGGCCACGGTAAAGAAACTGTGCTGGCCTATATGATTGAGCGTGATGAGTGCATGGGTCACTACTTCAACCAGAAGTGGTATGGCATGAAACCTACTGCTCCGATCATCTCCGGTGGTATGAATGCACTGCGTCTGCCAGGCTTCTTCGAGAACCTTGGTCACGGCAATGTTATCAATACCTGTGGTGGTGGTGCTTTCGGTCATATCGACAGTCCTGCTTCCGGTGGTATTTCTCTGGACCAGGCATATAACTGCTGGAAATCCGGTGCTGACCCGATCGAATTCGCCAAGACTCATCCTGAGTTTGCCCGCGCATTCGAATCATTCCCGGGCGATGCTGACAAGATCTATCCAGACTGGCGCGAAAAACTGGGCGTACACAAGTAAGCCCAGACTTAAACGTCGACAAAATGAAAAGGCCTCCGCGAAAGCGGGGGCCTTTTTTATGTCATGGGTTATAAGGCCCGGTAGCTATACCGCTGGTAAAGACAGAAAATCATTGGGCGTGCCTGTTGATTCGTCCAATTAAAGCTATAATAGAAACAGTGTTACACACAGGAGGCACTTATGAGTATCTGGGTTGTAGTTGCGGACAGTGCAAAAGCAAGGTTTCTGACTGCTGAAAAAGGTGGTGAGAAACTTACCGAAGTTCATGCACTGGAACATGGGGAAGGCAGGCTTCGTGAGCACGATATGATTTCGGACCGCCCCGGCAGAGCATTTGACAGCGTTGGGGGAGGCAGACATGCGATGAGCAGTCAGGTCAGTCCCAAAAAACAGGAAACGATTAAATTCGCGAAACAGGTGGCTGACTATCTGGAGGCGGGGCGCAACAGTAACAGTTTTGACCGTCTCTATGTGATGGCTGCACCGGAATTTCTCGGTCACTTGAGGGATCATTTCTCTGATTCGCTGGCTCAGCTTGTCATCGCATCGATCGACAAGAATTTTGTCGATGGGGAAATAGATGTCATTCAGGCACAGTTGCCGGATTTCCTGTAACTCTGTCAAGCAATAACAAAAGGGCAGCGAAATCGCTGCCCTTTTGTTATTGCATTGTCTGTCCTCGATCAGGAGTCCAGCAGGGCTGCGTGGGCTGCAGCAAGGCGGGCAATCGGCACACGTGGACCTGAACAGGATACATAGGTCAGGCCGATATTGTGGCAGAAGCGGATGGAGGCGGGGTGACCGCCATGTTCACCGCAAATACCGATTTTCATGCCCGGTTTGACGCCACGACCCCAGTTTACAGCCAGTTCCATCAGTTTGCCGACACCGTTTGAATCAAGCACTTCAAACGGGTTGTCCTGAAGGATTCCTGCTTCGTTATACATTGGCAGGAACTTGTTTTCTGCATCCTCGCGCGAGAAGGAGAAGGTGGCCTGAGTCAGGTCGTTGGTGCCAAAGCTGAAGAAGTCCGCTTCGTGGGCCAGCTGTTCAGCCCGCATGCAGGCACGAACGACCTCCATCATGGTACCGAACTTGAATACCGGTGCGATTTTTTGAGTCTCTTCCACCTCTTTTCTGATCTCTTCTACAATCACCTTGATGGCAATGAGCTCTTCGGAGGTACAAACCTGCGGAATCATGATCTCAGGATGCACTTCAACACCTGCTTTTTGGCACGCGCAGGCTGCTTCCAATACCGCACGAATCTGCATGGCATAGATCTCCGGAAAGGTGATGCCCAGACGAACACCGCGATGACCGAGCATCGGGTTGACTTCAAACAGCGAGCGCACTTTCTTGAGAATGGCTTCCTTTTTCTCAATGGCTTCATCAACCAGTGATGAATCAGCCAGCTGCTGAATGGGTGCCAGTTTGCCATTTACACTGGAGAGCAGACTCAGCGTTGCGGTCAGTACTTCCGAGCCGCGCATGGTGTCCTTCAAATGTTTCAGCTGTATCAGATCATCAATCAACTGGTTTTCTGAAGGCAGAAACTCATGGATAGGGGGATCAAGCAGGCGCACTGTCACCGGGTTTGGAGACATGGTGGTGAACAGTTCAATGAAGTCCTGACGTTGAATAGGCAGCAGTTTGTCGAGCGCGGCCTGACGTTGCTCAAGCGTGTCGGAGACTATCATTTCCAGCACGATAGGCAGACGTTCTGCGGCATTAAACATACGTTCTGTGCGGCACAGTCCGATACCCATGGCGCCATATTTAAGTGCGCGCTCTGCATCTTCAGGAATGTCGGCATTGGCCATCACTTTCAGGCGGGCGCGTTCATCGGCCCACGACAGCAGGGTTTTCAACTCTTCGGAGAACTCTGCTTCCACTGTAGCGACGCGGCCCAGGTAGACATTTCCGGAGGTGCCATCAATGGTAATCATGTCGCCTTCTTTAATAACAACATCACCGATATGGGCACGGCGGGCAGCCACATCCACTTCAATACCATCAGCGCCGGCCACACAGGGTTTGCCCATGCCGCGCGCCACCACGGCCGCATGGCTCGTTTTGCCGCCCCGGCTGGTTAGAATAGCTTCGGAGACAAAGAACCCGTGAATATCTTCCGGTTTGGTCTCTTCGCGCAGCAGAATAAGCGGTCTGCCATTAACAGCTTTTTGCGCCACTGCACGGTCGGCATCAAACACGACATGACCGGATGCTGCACCCGGGCTTGCAGGCAGGCCGGTTGCCATCGCTGTGACATTGGCATTGGGATCAAGGCGGGGAAAGAGCATCTGCTCGAGTGATTCTGGCGCAATACGCAGCAGCGCCTGCTCCTTGTTAATCAGCCCCTCTGCCACGAGTTCGACCGAGGTACGAACCATGGCCTGGGTGTTCATTTTACCGTTGCGGGTCTGCAGGCAGTAGAGAATGCCTTTCTCAATAGTGAACTCAAAATCCTGAATTTCGGAGTAGTGCGTTTCGAGTTTATTGCGCAGCTCTTCAAGCTGGCGGTAGATATCCGGCATCTCGGTTGCCATCTGGGCAATCGGTTTTGGCGTACGGATACCTGCAACGACATCCTCGCCCTGTGCATTAACCAGATATTCACCGTAAAAAATGTTTTCGCCTGTACCCGGATTGCGGGTGAATGCAACGCCTGTTGCGCAGTCGTTACCGCGGTTACCGAACACCATGGTACAGATGTTTACAGCCGTTCCGTTGGCCTGATCCGGCGTGATGTGAAACTCGCGCCGATAATCGACTGCGCGCTTGCCTGACCATGAGCCCAGTACGGCTTTGATAGCGAGATCCAGCTGCTCATACGGATTCTCAGGGAAGGGGCGTCCGGTCTGGCCATGCACGACATCAAGGAAGACGTCAGATATTTCCTTCAGGTTGTCTGCCGAGAGTCCGACATCCTCTTTTACGCCTTCACGTTTTTTGATTGCTTCAAACGGTTCATCAAAATGCTCATCGGCAATGCCAAGAGCGACCTTTCCGAACAGCTGGATAAAGCGGCGGTAAGCATCATAGGCAAAGCGTTCGTCGCCGGTCTGCTCGATTTCACCCTGCAGTGTGTCGCTGTTCATGCCGAGATTGAGGATGGTATCCATCATGCCGGGCATCGACATGGCTGAACCGGAACGTACTGATACGAGCAATGGATTATGGGCATCGCCAAAGCCCTTGCCGGTCATCTTTTCAAGTGCGGTCATCTGCTCTTTCACTTCCCGCATAACGCCGTCAGGCAAGGTGTTGCCCTGTTCCAGGTAGGCCAGACAGGCCTGGGTTGTAATGGTAAAACCCGGGGGCACATTCAGGCCGATCTGTGTCATCTCACACAGGTTGGCACCTTTGCCGCCTAAAAGTTGTCTGTTCTTGCCGTCTCCTTCGTTGAAGGAGTAGACATATTGGATTTTTTCAGTGCTCATGTTTAATTCATCCCCGATAAGAGTGTGTGCTGGATTCCTGCGTTAATCAGTCCGGTAAAGAGGGGCTGCCGGGAGGCGGTCAGGCTTTATCAGGCTATGAATGTTATGCTTCTCCGCCCTGCAATAAAAGAGCAGTTGTTTGATTTTTTGTAACTATTCAGCAAAATAAATCTTGACAGGTTTTTCGGGGGAAAGTTGTTGTTTTTGGTTCCGGCAGTTATTTCTCCGGGAGTGCTGCCATAAGGCATTGCAATGGCCGCCACCTTGTTTTCATGTGGTTTTTCCCGATTGGCTACCGGTAAAATATTCAGATTGATCTGCTGCCATTATGTGGCGAAAAAATCGGGGTTGAAAAGCTGTGTTATGATTCCCCCATGAGTAACATAGAGATTGAGCAATCGATTCAACAGGCCC
>MNWZ01000005.1 GCA_001871925.1 Zetaproteobacteria bacterium CG1_02_53_45 | reverse complement strand
GGGCGTCTTGAGATCGACAACAATGCCGCAGAACGTTTCATTAAGCCATTTGTCATCGGCCGCAAGAACTGGTTGTTTTGCAACACTGCACCCGGCGCCACGGCCAGCGCTGTTATCTACTCACTGCTGCAGTCGGCCAAGGCCAATGAGCTGCCGCTGAACGAATGGCTGACATTTGTGCTGGAGGAGCTGCCTCGCTGCACCACCGATGATGAACGCCGGGCCCTGCTGCCACATAATTTTGATGTTCAGAAGCTGAAATTGGCATAGGTGGAAGCGTTAAACCCTTCCTTTGACGCTTACTCATGAAATACAACCGCCTTGGACAAACCGACCTGCAGGTCAGCCAGATATGCCTGGGCAGCATGACCTGGGGTGAACAGAACAGAGCCGAACAGGCATTTGCCCAGATGGACTATGCTATAGAACAGGGTGTGAACTTTTTTGATACGGCCGAGCTCTACGCCATTCCACCAAAGGCTGAAACGTATGGCGCAACCGAAACCATTATCGGCCGCTGGCTCAAGCAGACCGGTAAGCGCGACAAACTGATCCTGGCATCCAAGGTGTGCGGCCCCACCGACTGGTGCCCGCATATTCGCGCCGGCAAAGCACATCTGGACCGGAAAAATATCATCGCAGCCTGTGAAGCTTCGCTGCGGCGACTGCAGACCGACCCCATATCGACCTCTACCAGACCCACTGGCCGGATCGCTCCACCAACTATTTCGGCAAACTCGGTTATCAGCACAAACGCGAGCTTGATGCCACGCCTGTTGATGAAACACTGGAAGCTCTGGCCGAGCTGGTTAAATCGGGCAAGGTGTCTCATGTCGGCATATCCAATGAAACGCCTTGGGGAGCCATGCAGTATCTGAAACTGGCAGAAACACGCGACCTGCCGCGCATCGCCTCCATCCAGAACCCGTACAGCCTGCTCAACCGCTCCTATGAGGTCGGCCTTGCCGAAATATCCTGTCGTGAACAGGTGGGGCTGCTGGCCTACTCCCCGCTTGCGTTCGGCGCCCTCTCCGGCAAATATCTCAATGCTGCACGCCCAGCCGCCGCCCGACTCACCCTGTTTGACAACTACAGCCGTTACTCCGGCCCCGGAGCTTTCGAAGCTACAGCGGCGTATGTGCAGATTGCCCGCAAACATGGCATTGATCCTGCTCAGATGGCATTGGCCTTTATCCGCCGGCAAGCGTTTGTAACAACAACCATTATCGGCGCGACAAACATGCAGCAACTGGCTGATAATATCACAAGTGTTAAGGTGGAACTTTCAGATGAATGTATTGCAGATATCGAAACCATACACAGTGCCAATCCGAACCCGTGCCCGTAACGATTTTTCAGACCGCGCGATGTTCGTGCATTTATTTCCGGCAAGGGCATAATTCACAGCCATGAATAGCCGCCGACTGATCCCTGTTCTGGCACTGCTTCTGACGCTGTCAGCCTGTGCCACCGCAGAGAATAACTACGACCCCATTGAACCGGTCAACCGTGTCACCGACAAGGTCAACGACACTATTGACCGCGTCACACTGAAACCTGCCGCTAAAGGGTACAGCGCCGTAGTACCCAAGCCGATGCGCACGGCTGTTACCAATTTCTTCGATAATGCCACCTACCTGAACACCGTACTCAACGATTTCCTGCAGGGCAAAGGCGGACAGGGTTTCTCTGATCTGTCCCGTTTCCTGATTAACACCACACTCGGTGCAGGTGGCTTTGTGGATGTCGCGTCAACCATGGGGCTCGAGCGCCATGAAGAAGATTTCGGTCAGACGCTGGCTATCTGGGGCTCCGATCAGGGCGCTTATATTATCTATCCGCTGCTAGGCCCCAACTCGGTGCGCAACACACCTGACTTCGTTACCGCAACGGCCACCGATGCACTGTTCTGGGCCTCCTTTGTCCTCGCTCCGCAAGTAACTATTCCTATCACCGTACTGAAATATGTTGATAAACGGGCCAACCTGCTTGAGGCCTCGGATATGCGTGATGACCTCGCTCTGGATCCCTATGTTTTTACACGTGAAGCATGGCGACAGCACCGCGAATATAAAATATATGACGGCAACCCTCCTCCCAAGAAACAGTCCATTGACGACGGCTGGCAGGAAGATGACTGGGGCCCAGGTGAAGAGGCTGAGCCGCAAGCAGAACCGTAAGTCTGGTATCGCCTGCGTTATACAGAACAGGTTGGCAAAAAGCAGGCCCGGCAGAAGATGGATGAGACCCGAGTAACCCGCATCTGGATGGAGTCAGTCGTCTAAATAAGAAACATATGTGAGAAGAAGGAGGCTCGGCCTCCTTGTGCTGCGCTTCTAACTCAGAGTTTGCTGCAACGGTGCCGCAGCAGATGATCGGCCAGTACCAGTGCCAGCATCGCTTCGGCAATCGGCACTGCCCTGATACCCACGCACGGATCGTGACGACCCTTGGTGATAATATCTGTTTCATTGCCATGAATATCAATCGTCGGACGCGATGTCAGAATCGATGAGGTCGGTTTCAGCGCCATACGCGCACGTATAGTATCGCCATTGGATATGCCGCCGAGAATGCCGCCGGCATGATTACTCTGGAAGCCGTTCATGCGAATCGCATCACCGAACTGTGAACCTCTGGCTTCAATACAAGACATGCCGTCACCGATTTCCACAGCTTTAACCGCCGGAATATTCATCAGTGCTTTGGCGATATCGGCATCGAGGCGATCAAATACCGGTTCGCCCAGCCCCGGAATCATGCCATGCGCCTCAACAGTGACACCGGCACCAATAGAGTCGCCGGTTTTACGCAGCAGATCCATAAACTCAGCCATTTGACCGGCAGCGCCCGCATCGGGACAGAAAAACGGGTTGTTACTGATTTCATCGGCATCAAATACTGCAGGGTCCGCTTTTACCGGCCCGATCTGGTCTACCCAGCCGATGACAGAGATGCCGGATTCGACCAATAGTTTTTTTGCCACAGCACCGGCTGCTACGCGCACTGCCGTCTCACGTGCAGATGAACGACCACCGCCACGGTAATCACGCAGACCGTATTTCTCGAAATAGGTGAAATCAGCATGGCCGGGACGGAACTTGTCCTTGATATCAGAGTAATCCTTACTGCGCTGATCGGTATTACGAATCAACAGTGCAATAGGACAACCCGTCGTTTTACCTTCAAATACACCGGAAAGAATTTCCACCTCATCGGCCTCGCGGCGCTGGGTGGTATATCTGGACTGGCCGGGTTTACGTCGATCCAGATCAGGCTGAATGTCCGTTTCACTTAACTGCAGACCTGCAGGGCAGCCTTCAACGATAACCACGAGGGCTGCGCCATGCGACTCACCTGCGGTTGTAACCCTGAATATCTGTCCGGTTGAAGAGCCTGACACGATCAGTCGACTTCCGGATCGCCTGCCCCGATATGGAATCCGGCATCGACGTAGTGTAATTCGCCTGTCACGCCTGATGCCAGGTCGGAAAGCAGATAAACAGTGGTATTACCCACCTCAACCTGCGAAACATTGCGTCCCAGCATGGAACCGCGGGCGCTTTTCTCCATCAGCTTACGGAAATCACCGACTGCCGATGCAGCCAGCGTTTTAATCGGACCTGCCGACACTGAATTCACGCGAATGCCCTGTGTACCGAGATCTTGCGCGAGATAACGCGTTGAGGCCTCAAGAGCCGCCTTGGCAACACCCATCACGCCATAACCCGGGACCGCACGTTCTGCGCCCAGATAGGACATGGTGACCATGCTGCCGCCGGCTTTCATCATCGGTGCCGCACGCTGGGCACAGGCAACAAACGAGTAGGCGGAAATATCCAGCGCCAGATGGAAATCCTCACGCGAGGTTTTTGAGAAACCGTTCTGCAGCGCATCCTTATTGGCAAAGGCAATCGAATGCACAATAAAATCCAGTTCGCCCCACTGCTCTTTCACCTTGGCGAAAAAGGCATCGATACTGGCTTCTTCGGACACATTCATCGGGGCAATGATCTCGGCATCCAGGCTTTCGGCCAATGGACGCACACGTTTTTCCATCATATCGCCAAGATAGTTAAATCCCAGGATGGCTCCCTCACGTTTGGCGGCCTGAGCAACACCCCATGCAATGGATTTATTATTGGCCACACCAAGAATCAGGCCTTTTTTACCTTCAAGAATACCCACGCACATCTCCCTGCTTTATTGCTTTGAGGCGAAATAATATCAGCAGCGTCGACAAAGCGCACGCAAATGCCGTTTCAGCTCGGATGCATGCCAGATATCACCGCTCCCGTAGGCCTGTGCCTCCCAGTCGCGAACAAAATTGATCCAGCGCCCTGCATCAACCCCTTGCGGCACGCCAACAGCCCTCAACGGCTGACAGGTTGCACGAGACACGCCGCGGCGGATCAACCAACGATCCAGCACGGGCCAGGCCGGCGATGACCGCGCGAAGATGAAAAAGGCCGTCCATTTGCTCCTCACTTGCCACAGTCCATATAGCCCCGACAGCAGCACTGCGATCAAAACGGCCTGCAGACTGTAGCGCTTCAGGCTCTGCAAGGCAGTGTGCAGCACTTCGCCGCGATCCGCCTCTTCAAATGAGAGGACATATCGATACCAGCTTAATTTCACCGATTCCCAAACGCTCTCCACCACCCAATCACGCTGATCCAGCATGAGCCATCGGGATGCCGGGGTCACATCCATCTGCTGCCAGCTGCCATCAAGCCACACCTCAACCCAGCTATGAGCATGTTTCTGTCTGATCATCTGAAAGTGACCGATCTCATTCCACTCACCGGCGTAATAACCGTTAACCAGCCGGGCAGGGAAACCCAGCGCTCTGGCCGCCAGGGCAAATGTCGTGGCATACAACTCACAGTGTCCTCGCCTGTTGTGCAAAAATGCAGCCACCGGATGCTGCGCATCGACCGGCACTTGCAGATCATACGTCCAGCTTTTCAATTCTTCGGCCACCTGCTGTAAAACCTGCCGCCTGTCTTCGGAGCCGGCAGCATATGGTTTAAGCCAGTCGAACAGGGCCTCTGGAACGGTGGACTGATCCAGCTCCCAGCGGTTCGGCGCGCGCATGTGCGGCACGACTGCTGCATCGCCCAGTTCCATCTGCAGGCGCAGGCGTCGGGGCGGTGCTTGCCTGAACCGGATGGCACCGGCATCATCCATAAATCCCTCTTCAGGCATCCGCCTGATACTCAGCAGCCCTTGCGGCACCTGTACATAGGCATGATCGCTGGCTTCCCTGTAGACATCGACCATCAAGCCGTCTCCGGCAACCATAACAACATCGCCTGCTACCGGGAGCGCCCGTTTTCTACCCGTCACCGTGCGCTGCCAGCCACTACCATCAAAGCGGGAAAGGGAAACACCTCGCCAGTAACGCCCGTGCAAGCTCTGCTGAAGACGTTCATCATCGCCCCCCTCACCGGAAAGCTCGATACGCAGGACAACCCTATTATCGAGTGTCCGGGCAAAATCGCCCAGTGTTACCCGATCCGAGAAACCCGTGCTTTCGGCCCTCGGCTGTGTCGCCTTGAGCATGGATTGAAATTCAAAACGCGGCAGTAACACAAATAATATTGCCATCACGGCGACCATTACCGGCATCCAGCGCAGATCATGCTGCAGCGGTGTCGGAACAAGATCACCACCGGGCCAGTGCATCGCGTACAGGCAGGCGGCTGCACGCCACAAAAACCACAACATGGCTGTCAGCGGCAGCACGAACAGCACCGAGTCGGTCAGCACTGCCGCCGCCAGCAGCAGGAATATGCCGACGATCATGCGGTGCAGATGGTTGCGCGCAGTGGGCGCCTCGATCACCACGGCAAAGGCCAGGATGAGCATAAAATCGGTAAATGCGACGACCAGATCGCGGCCCAGAAACAGTTCGGCAATCACCCAGATAAAGCCGGCCCAGCCGATAAAGCTGGCCTGCATTTCACTCAGGTGAAAATCGGAGCCCCGCCACAGTCGCAACAGCGCCACCAGAAACGAGAGACTCCAGTAAACCGGGCTGACAAAATCGGACAGGGCGAGTGAAACCACCCCGCAGATCAACACAGCCAGGGTTAAACGCTCGCTCCTGACCGACATATTCACGACTGCGACACCAGACTGAGCAACACTCCCCCCGTGCCACAGGCCGGATCTGCTTCCGGTCTGGCGCTCGCCACTGCGACCATGGCCTGGCGGTAGTCCGATGTTTCGCTCAAATCAAACTGAAGCTGTCCGAGTATCAAGCGCTGCGCATTGTCCTGCTGCATCCAGTGCCAGCAGCGACCCAGCAACTGCTCAAAAGCGGACGTATCCATTGCTGACGGCAAACGCAAATCAACGCGCAGCAGCGTAGTTTCCGCAGTGGCTTCAGAACTGCTGAAACGTTTGACCATCCAGTGCTGCATATCGCCTGCGGCTTTGCGCCAGTGCACGCGGGAAATCAGGTCACCGGCGACATAGCTGCGTAAATCACGCCACTCATCACCTTCAACCACGGCGTTTCGTTCAGCCAAAACAGTGCTGCCGCCAACCGACCATGCTACGGGTGCCGGCATCACCAGCATTTCACCCCCATGCTTGCGCTGCAGCATGATGGTAAACAGCCCCAGCGGGGCCGACGTAGCCAGCGTCATCTCCTGCAAGTCGAACAGCCCCCGTTGTTTCGGCCGAATACGCCCGTCCAGGCGTATAGCGCTATCAGCACAGCGCGCCAGCAGTGCAAAGGTCTCGCCGGCATGAGACCATGAAAGGTCCACCACAGCCGCCAGCTTTACCGGTGCTGCCATCATCTGGCGCACAATGGTGACATCCCCCACCTGACATGCGGGCAGAATCATTTGCGGAAACCGTCTGAGTAATCCAATCGACTGTGCCAGAGCTGCCAGGATCAGGGCCGTCATCATCGACCCGCACAGGTAGAGCAGATTGTTGCCTGAATACAATGCTGCCGCCCAGACACCCAGCCATGCAGCGACAAACATCACGCCGGGTCTGGTCAAACCGATCGTCCAGCCCGGAGCTATCGGCAAGCGCAGGCGGATCAAGCGCTCCAGCAGGCGCAGCAGCCAGACCGGCAGCCTTAACTCGGCAGGATCATATGCCACGGACTTAAACCTGCCTCATATCTTCATGCCGGGACAGGCACACTCTCCAGCAAGGCCATCAGGGCAGCTTCGTTATCGCCTGAGGCCTGCACGCGATGGGCCAGCGATGGCAACCATACCGACTGCACATCAGCCGCGGTCACATAATCCTGCCCCGCCAGCCATGCGTGCACGCGTGCCGCCTGCAGCAGATCACGCCCGGCTCTCGGACTGATCCCCTGTTTGAGCCACTCGCCATTGCGGCTTGTTTCCAGCAGTTGCAGCAGATAATCGAGCAGCAGTTCAGAGACGTTCAGGGCAGCAACAGCAGCCTGTGCCAGCCTGATATCCTGCCAGCTGGCAACCGGCCTGAGTTTGGACAGCCGAACCTGCCCGGCCTGCCCGAGCAGCACTTTTCTCTCGGCCTGCTGATCCGGGTAACCGATAGAGATACGCATAAAAAATCGATCCAGCTGTGATTCCGGCAACGGGTATGTCCCCATATGTTCCAGCGGGTTCTGGGTGGCGATGACAAAAAACGGCTCCGGCAGTGGCCGCGTTTCACGCTCCACGGTGACCTGCCCCTCCGCCATCGCCTCCAGCAAGGCCGACTGTGCCTTCGGTGTGGCCCGGTTGATCTCGTCAGCCAGTACGATATGGTGAAAAATAGCCCCCGCATGGAAGACAAAACGCCGTTCTGCCGGGTCAAATATCTCCACGCCGATAATATCAGCCGGCAACAGATCGGCGGTGAACTGGATGCGCCCGAAATTGCTGTCCAGGCTGGCGGCCAGCGCATGCGCCAGCGTTGTTTTGCCGACACCGGGTACATCTTCGATAAGCAGATGACCTCCGGAAAGCAGGGTGATCAGCACCTGCTCTATCACATCGGCCTTACCGGCCAGCACTGAGGCAAGCTGTGAACGCAGGTCCGATATACATTGTTGCGCAGTTCCACTCATCATCACTCCCCCTGTTCAATAGCATGCATGTCGGCATCGGAGAAACCGAAATGATGGCCGATTTCATGCACCAGCACATGCCTGATACACGCTTCAAGGCTTACTCCACTCTCAGCCTGCATGCGCATAATGGGCTTGCGGTAGAGGTGGATCATATCCGGCAGAATACCGGATTCCACGGCCTGCCGCGCGGTCATCGGCACCCCTTCATAGAGCCCCAGCAGGCCATAGGGGGAGTCGATCCGCATGGCGGCCAGCACTTCCTCTGTCGCAAAGTTGTCGGTCATAATGACGACATTCTCCAGACAGCTGCGAAACTCGACAGGCAGTTCGTTGAACAGCTGTTCGGCCAGCACACGGAAATCTTCTGCACTCATGCAGGCTCCGCTGAGAAACGACAGCCATCACGTTTTTCAGCCCACGCAAGCAAACCTGTGATACTGCCTTCGCTTACAACAGCACGCCTACCAGGATTCGCCGGCAATCTCGCGGCCTTCCGCCTTCCAGGCTGCAAATCCGCCAGCCATCGATTTCACGTTACTAAAACCCATCTCCTGCAAAGTAGCGGCAGCGAGCAGGCTGCGCATGCCACTGGCGCAATAGATGATAACCGCCTGGTCCCTGTCCTGCAGTCGCTCATCGCGATGCGGGAAATTAAAATCGGCCTTGGCCTCCAGCAGTCCGCGCGGCACATTTACTGCGTTCGGCAGATGTCCTTCCCTGACTTCGCCTAGCTCCCTGACATCAAGAAACAGCGCGGGAGCGCCAACAATCAATTCAACATCCTCAGTGGAGATCTCTTCAACCTTTGCGCGCGCTTCCGCCGCAAAATCCATCAAACCTTTTGCCATGTTATGCTCCTTTTTTTATACCATTAATGTGTCAACCGCATCTCTGAACGAAGGATAATGCAGTTGCGGCAACAGTTCACGATGTAACAGCCGATTCGAAATTCTTTTATTATCACGAAAGAATTCCAGAGCCATGGGTGAAAGCTCCTCTTCTCCCTGTTCCGGCGTGAGGATCTCCGGCATCACGGCCCCAATCATCCGGGCCATGCCGGTGACATAGTCCACATGCGGCAGCGGCTCATCATCGGCCAGATTCACTATGCGCCCGGCTCGCGGTTCGGACATCGCAGCCATCAATGCCGCCACAATATCATCGACATGAATACGGTTGGACCAGTGCGGAGGTTGCCATGCCACAGCCTTGTAACCACCGGCCTTGAGGCGTCCCGTTATATTGCGTTCAGGGCCGTATATGCCGGCCAGCCTGAACACCTCAGCCGGTAACCCGGAGTCCAGCCAGCACTGCTCGGCAATCAATCGCTCCGCACCACGGGCACTGGTCGGGTGACAGCCGTATGATTCATCCACCCATTCACCACCCGCATCACCGTAAACCCCGGTAGTGGAGAGGTAGCCGGCCCATTGCAAACCGGTCAACCCAGCTGAAATCTGCGGCAGCCATTGAACCTGTGAGGCAAACATCTCCGATGTTTCCCGCGTCAAGGGAATTGAATCAACGACCAGTTGCACAGATGCCAGTAACGCGTCCGGAATATCTGCCGGAGAGGAAGCAATCACCGTATGGATGCCCAACGCTTCCAGTTCTGCAGCGCGAACTGCAGAGCGTGTCATGGCAGTCACCTGCACGCCTTCGGCCATACAGGCCGATGCCAGCTTCGTGCCGACATAACCGCAGCCAAGAATAAGTAGATGTTTTGTATCTGTTATCATGGCAACCAGCTTACATCGGTGCAGGAATAGTGACCACCCCCACACTTGCTGAGCAACATGCATAAAAAGTGTTCGCTGCATCACAGAAACAGCATATCAGTAACCCCTAGCATGCCGGCATCACCTTACCTTCATTTCAACGTGGGAAAGGGCATAAGGAGACAACAGATGAAAAGGTATTTTCAGAAAACAGCGATTTCAATGCTGGCCATGCTGATGGCAGTCATCAATGTCCAGATACCTCTCGCTCAGGCGGCCATCGTGGGCACTGAGCAGGTTATGACCCGGCAACAGGCAGACAGTGAACGTGAAAAGGTTATCGCCTTTCTCAACCGCGCCGAGGTACAGCAGGAGTTGCAACAACAGGGCGTATCATCATTAGCTGCACAGCAACGCGTTGCTCACCTGAGTGATGCGGAAGTGCAGATGCTGGCCGGCAAAATTGATCAGCTGCCTGCCGGCGGTTTTATCGGCGAAATCATTGGCGCAGCGGTATTTATCTTTCTGGTACTGCTGGTCACCGACATCCTCGGATTCACTAATGTGTACCCGTTTGTCCATCACCGCTAACAGCAACAAAGGAGCCGGCGCTCGCCTTTTCGTGGGGCTGTGCCTTATCACCCTGCTGTTCAGCGGCTGTGCTGCCAAACAGAGTGCGGCCCTGATGCGGGACAAACCCTCGGGGCTCAGCAGCACAGCGCGCGTCGACAATGTCCCGTTTTTTCCGCAACAGGACTATCAGTGCGGGCCGGCAGCCCTAGCCATGGTGCTCGCTCATGCCGGTGTTGACGTATCCCCCGAACAACTCAGGCCGGACCTGTTTGTGCCGGACAAGCAGGGCAGCCTGCAGGTGGAGATGATGGCAATGCCACGCCGTTACGGCATGCTGGGTTATCGATTAGCTCCGCAACTGGGCAAGCTGCTGCAGGAGATTCAGGCAGGGCACCCGGTGATCGTGTTTCAGAACCCTGGCCTGAGTCTGGCTCCACAATGGCATTATGCAGTGGTGACCGGCTTCAACCTTGCCAACGGGAGTATCACGCTGCACTCCGGCGACACGCCCGATTACATCATGCCCATTTCCACATTTGAGCACATCTGGGCTCGTGCAGACTTCTGGTCTATGCTGGTACTGCCCACCGGTGAGTTACCAGCCAGTGCCGATGAGAAACCTTACCTGTTGTCCGTAGCCATGCTTGAACAGGAAGGCTTTCATCAGGCAGCACTCAAGTCGTATGCGGCTGCAGTCAAACGCTGGCCGAACAGCTTTGCTGCACGCATGGGCCTGGGAAACAGCCAGTATGCGCTGGGCCAACTGGATGAAGCCCAACTGACCTATCTGCAGGCCAGCCGCGATTTCTCTGACGCCGCCGATGCATTCAATAACCTGGCCCAGACCTATCTGGATCAGCAGCGCTATGATCTGGCACTGGAAACAATCGAACGAGCCATAAAAATCGACAGCGTTGCAGCGCTTTACCGGCAAACCCGGCATGAAATTGAGCAGGCGACTGCGGCTCAAAGAGAACAGGCTTCGAAAACAGCAGCAACCGTTTCTCGACAATAACCCCGAGCCATTCGAGGATGGTGATCATTAAGCAGCGCGGGCAACAAGGGAATCGGTATGATTGAGCAGGCCAACAAACTAAAGCGTACGGCAGTGATCGCACTGGTCAGTGCACTCTTTTTTGCGGCCTCTTTCGTCAAAATTCCGATCGCGGATAATCTCGCAGACAACTATTTTTCCGAATCCATTCAGGCCGCCACTATCGCCTATGCCACCGCCCGGGGCGTGAATGCCGTGGTCTCCGTGGTCAAGGAGTCACATCTGGAGCTGGCTCCGGCAGGCGTGGGTATCTCCATTGCGGCAGGTCAGGTGCTCGATCCGATTGATGATATGACCGAACGCCTCTCATCCGTACTTGTTGCCGCCATCGCTTCACTCGGCATCCAGAAAATCGGCTTTGAAATCAGCGAAGTCATCTCTTTCAAAGCCATAGCCATCGTCCTGCTGCTGACCCTGCCTCTGATCTGGATGAACAGCCCCGCCATGACACCGCTGCTGCAACTGGCCATCAAACTCTGCCTGATCCTGCTGCTGCTGCGCTTTATGCTGCCGGCCTCGGCACTGATCAGTAACTCCCTGTATATCAACTGGCTGCAGCCGGGCATTGAAGAATCCATGCAAAAACTCTCTGTCATTTCAGAAAGTTACAGCGACATGAGCACGATGCAGCCCGAACAGGAACAGGGTTTTTTCTCATCAATGACGGCCGGCGCTGCCGACAAGGTGGCAAAGACCCGCGAAGTGTTTATAACAATGGTGGAAAATGCTGAAAATATTATCAGCTCGCTGCTTAACCTGATGACCGCCTACCTGACCATCTTTGTTGTGCAGGTACTGCTGCTGCCGCTTTCCATGCTCTGGCTGCTTGCAGCCCTGCTCAAAAGCAAAACGCTGGATGAGTTCACCACTGCCCTTAACATGAAATGATCCCGATTCAGATCGCAAGCATCCCTCAGCCATTGCAGGCTGCATAGCAAGCTGGATTTATAACAGGCTCAGGCCCGTTGAGG
>MNWZ01000111.1 GCA_001871925.1 Zetaproteobacteria bacterium CG1_02_53_45 | reverse complement strand
CTTACTCACAGCAGCTGGCGTATTAGCAATATCGCCATAGCTCGTAACGTCGCCTCTGCCTTCATCGGCTATAGCAACGGATATGAAAGCCTTGTGGACATCCAAACCAATAAACCTGATTGTTGCTTGCATGGTAACTCACCTCCTTGATTATGGCTCTGCCTTATCAGCAAAGTCCGGTAAGGATAATCCACGCTACTCAAGGATGGTGAGTTATCCCTTTCCAAGGGGGAGCCATGATGTCTAACGGGGGATCAATACCCCCGTAGAAAATTCAGTCTTAATATTTCATGCAGAAATTTTCCGCTAATGCGCGATGAACCTTTTAAATCAGCCCCGTTTGCATATACCCGCTCAACTGACCGCTTGAGGTTTACCGAAGAAATAGCCCTGCATGGCATTGATACCCAGCGCCTGCAGTGCCTGATAGTCATCCTCACTCTCGACATGTTCGGCAATCACCAGAATATCCAGCCCGTGCGCGATATCGGTGACGGTCTGCAGGAAGAAGCGGTTGTCGCTATTGTCGGCGATATTGCGGATATAACTGCCATCGAGTTTGATGTAGTCGAGTTTGAGATCCCGTAACGTCTGGAATGAGCTTAAGCGCGTGCCGAAGTGTTCCAGCACAACTCCGGCTCCATAAGCATGTGCTATCGCCACAAATCGGAGGGCTTCGGAATGGCTCTGCAGGACACCGTGTTCGGTAATTTCAAACAGCAGTCGGCCGGCGATCTGCTCATGCGTCTGCAGGTGCCGCTCCAGCCAGCTGGAGAAGGCGAAAGATTTGATCGAACCGGTCGAGATGTTGATGCCCAGAGCCATATCTCGATTCGGGGCTTTTTCGAGCATGGCGGTGGCCTGTTCAATGACAAAATGGTCCAGTTGCTCATTGAGTTCAAGGCGTTCGGCCATGGCGGCAAAGGAGCCGGGTGAAATATCCTTGCCGGCGGCATCCTGCACGCGCATGAGCAGTTCGCTGTAGAGAATATCTGAATTTTTACCCATGACCGGCTGGGTGATAAAATGCACACTCTTGTGGGCAATTGCGTGCTCGATGAGTTCTCTCCACGCCTGATTACCCATCGCATCGCTGCGCTTGTTGAGCAGGTTATATTCATTGTTGCCCTGATTCTGGGCTGTCGCCAGCGCGGTATCCGCATCGGCCAGTATACCTCCGAAACGACTCTCCTGATCAAATGAGGCCAGTCCGATATGGGCGATACAGGGGAGACCAAGATTCGAGCTCAGACCGTCCAGCGAGTGGGAGAGTTCGCGGGCAAAAGTATGGGCTGTGTCGCTGTCGGCCAGCGGCAGAATTACGGAAAAATCGACACCGCCGATGCGGGCAGCTGTTGAGTCATGGTAGTTCTCGCAGATTTTGTCGAGCTGTTTTGACAGTTCCCTGAGCACGTCATCGCCAGCCTGATGCCCGTGTTTTTTGTTATAACCGGCGAAATCGGCGAGTCGGATCACGGCCACAAAACCGGAACCGCCGTGTTTGTGGTCCTTGATGGTGTTTTCCGCGATGGCCTTGAATCCGTTGCGGTTCATCAGTTGTGTCATTTCATCGTAATGGGCTTGCTTGCGGTACTTTTCAGCGCGCTCGGTCAGTATGGAGATAAAACTCTGTAACTTGACGGCCATTTTATTCATCGCCTCAACCACCTTGCGCAATTCGCGGGTTTTGGGGATGTCGGTGACCACGGCAAAATCACGATCGCAGATAGCCAGCGCCTGCTTCTCAACCGCATGCAGCGGTTTGAGGATGGCTTTGAGAATAAATAGAGCAGCAATAAATGCGACAAAAAAGGCCAGCAGCGACCACCACAGTATTTCGATACTGGTCTGCCATAGTTTCTTGTAGGCAAAACCCGGGTGCGCGGTGAGTGTCAACGTTCCAGACTGTGTCCAGCCGGTGGTAATCACCGAATCGGCGCTGGCGGTTTCCAGTGTCAGTGTCCGTATAAACCACTGCGGAATGCCTTCAATGCTGCTGGTATTTTGACGTTCAATGATCGGTTCGCCGCTCATACTTTTCAGCGACAGCGATTTGTAATAACCGCTGTCGAATGCGGCATTAATCATGGTATCCATGGCGGCGATATCATGGTTTTTCATGTGCGGCACCAGTGACAGGCCGAGTGAATCGGCAGCATTCTGGGTTTGAGTGGCCAGTTGCAGCACCAGATAGGAGCGCGTGTTATCCACACTGATGAGCAGGGTGCCCAGCCCCATCGTTGCCGAGATGAAAAATATGAGTGCGTAAAGCTGTCTGGATAATGTCATAAGTATCTTTCCTCTACCTGGCCATGTCTTGTGCAGTATAGCTGCTGCCGCGCTCTCTTTCCTGTTTGATGCGAATATTCAGGTCGCGCCAGAGATTGATGCGCTGTGAGCCGCCGACAATGGCACGACCCTGCCCGCGTTCTTTGGACATCCACAGATTATTACCGTTAAAGCTGTAGACCGGCAGCAGATCAGAGCGCTGCGATGCCGATCGTATTTTATTGATCAGGTTATCGAGAATCAGCGGCTCGCTCTCCGGCGTTTCATAATAGGCCAGCACCATGTGGGCCTGATTCAACTCCAGTGCTTTAACATAGGTGATACGCAAGCGTTCATCGGGCACGCCGAGCTCGAGCAGTGTAAAATATTTGGCAATGGAGAAATCTTCGCAGTCACCACCATTGGTGGAGAGCATCTCCACCGGTGTCGCCCAGTAATCGACCTGACCCCAATGAAGCTCATCGGAGATAAAATCGATGCGGTTAAAGAACGCATTGACGGCATTAATGGTTTGCCATTCGCTGTCGCCTTTGCTCTCTTCAATCAGCTGCTGCCAGTCGATAATACGCTGTTTGGCCCGCTGGCCGAACTGGCTGGCGATATTGTCAAGAAATTCGGGAGAAAAGCCGCCATTGCCCGCTGTGGTGATGGAAACAGCGAGGATCAGCCAGGCAAAGACTAACAGTTTGACGGTTCTGGCGCGCAGTGTTGGCTCCTCAATAGGTATTGAGTCGGTACAGGCTCAATATTCCTCTAGCATGAAGGAAGCAATCTAGGGCATCCTGAAAATATTTGTATAAAAAAGAAAAAGGCAGGAGTTCCTCTCCTGCCTGGCTCTTAAGCATTAAGTTCCTCTTAACGCTTCAGCTGCATCAATGATGACAACATCTGGTCTGTGGTCAGAATAGTTTTTGAGTTGGCCTCATAGCCACGCTGTACCACAATTAATTTTACGAACTCGGCTGCCAGGTCTACGTTAGACTGTTCCAGGCCGTATGGCGTGATGGTGCCCATGCCGCCATTACCCGGTCTTTCAAGTACAGGGGCTCCGGACTGAATGGTTTCCCGTAACAGGTTGCCGCCCACATGATTAAGTACACCATCATTCGGGAACTTGGCCAGAGCGACCTGAAAGAGGGCACGGCGCTGACCGTTCGTGAATGTGCCGAAAATGGTTCCGGATGAGTCTGCGGTCAGGTTGTCCAGGAAGCCTGCGGCATAACCATCTACTGTAGCCTGTCGGGTCGCAAATGATCCTGCCATCTGGACGGTGCCATTAATGCCTGTGCCGGTAATGCCCTGCGCATCTGCAGTCGCTACAGCGTATCCTGCTGGCAATCCTGCTGATGGTGCCTGACCTGCGGCATTACCAAAGTCGATATCGACGGTGGTGGCTGCAGCTCCGAGCCAGTTATACGTCGCTGCAGGGGCGTTTTCCTGTACCAGTTCACCGGCAGTGCCAAATACGAGGGTCTGGGTTCCGAGCGTGCTGATAAAAGGAGCGGCAACGCCACCCGTTGAAGCAGCCGTACTACCGCCCACACCTGCCACATCAACAGCTCCATAGGTCAGGGTCATGATAGTACCATCACTCATGGTTACAGCTTGAGTGCCGGCGGCAGCAAAGACGCCTGTTCCGGTTGCACCGCTACTGGATGTTACGGTGATGCCACCGGCACCATTAGAGGAGACAGAGTAAGTTGCGCCTACAGCGGCCTGCTGGAAGTTTGACACCACCGCATTGGCAATGGTGCCATTGCCTGCTGCAAATGCGCCGCTGGTGTTATCTGGCGATGCAGGTGTTACGACTGAAGCCGTTGGTGCTCCAACTTCCATTGGAGTACCTGCAGTGCCACCGATAAGATCGCCACCATCCACTGACAGGTGGAAATCCCAGACCATATTGCCGGCTGCGTCCTGACCTGCGCGAGTGAAACTCTGGGTAACAACATGGGTTGCGCCCAGTGCGTCGTAAATTGTTGTGTCGGATTTGAAGCTGAATGTGGCTGGATTATTCGGGTCGAACACGGTGCCTGAGGGCAGCACGGGGGTGGTAGAATCCAGTGTGAGTGATGACTGGACATTGGTTGTTGCTTTTGCCTGCGCAGCCAGATTTCCGAATGATAAGTCAGTAGCACTACCAACTGCCTTTCCTGTTAACGTATCTATTTTATAGCCTTGGACGATGTTTCCACCTGTATCAATCAGGTTGAAGCTTTTATCCAGCTGGAAATTACCGGCACGACTGTAATTCATCTGATTGGTTGCTGCATCGCGAAGGGCAAACAGTCCGTTGCCGTTAATCGCCATATCCGTGGCACTGGCTGTGGTTTGGATCGACCCCTGCATCTGGTCGCGGGTAATTGAACCGATCTTTACACCGTTACCGACCTGGTTGGATCCTGTATTGGATACGCCAATAATCTGGGACAGTGTGTCTGTGAAGGTAACATTCTGGCTCTTGAAGCCGATGGTGTTGACGTTGGCAATATTGTCACCTACGACACGTACGGCCTCACCGAAGGATGTTAAACCACTAGCTCCTGAAAATAATGCATTATAGATACCCATTTTATTCTCCTTTATTTAACCTGTTTATATTTCTGTATAATCTGTTTTATAGTCGAATTTCTGTAACTTGAGTGAGGGAAACGGCAGCACCATTTACAACCAGTTCTGTGCCGGCTCCGTTAAATCGTATGGCTTCAACGATGCCTGTTTGTGTAACGCCATCCTGTGTGAAGCTGATCGGGTGACCCAGATAGTTGGCAGCCGCACCATCTGACCCTGTTGAGGCGTTATTGCCGCCCATGGCAATTAATGAATCCAGCTTTGTATTTGTGGAGGTTTGCTGCTCCACCATATTAAACTGGGCCAACTGTGAGGACATTTGAGTCGCATCCTGCGGCTTCAATGGATCCTGGTTTTCCAGCTGCGCTACGAGAAGCTTGAGGAAAATATCTTTATTGCCCAGATCGTTTTTAGCTTGCTGGGATGTAGTGGTTGTGCTTGCTGTTGCTGAAGATACTTGCATGCTCTTCTCCTATGCGAGGATACTCAGGCGGCCTTCCGAGGTTCGGCCCGGCTGCTGAGTTGATTGAATTTCAGTGATACCACTGTCGTTGTTTGCTGATTGGAAACTGCTCCGGTGTGAACCGTTTTCGGAGCCATAACCTTGTCCCTGATCCCGGGAGCCCATTGAAAAACCCGAGAGGTCTAATCCCTGTTGAGCAAGGGCTGCTTTCAAAGCAGGCAACTGCTGCTCGATTGCCGCACGTGTTGTTCCCTGATCTACAATCATATGAACCTGCAAATGTTTGTTGGCATCAGTTTGCAGGCTGATCTGGATTTTTCCGAGGTGAAGCGGGTCAAGCTGGATCTCCAGTTTTGTCTGACCGTTACTGGCTGACTGGGCAACATGATTCATGCTGTCAAAAATAGACATGGCAGGGGCTGTTTTATTGCTGAGATAGCTCTGAAACTGCGTGTTGCCGGCTGCAGAAGTTGTTCCCGAGCGGGCCTCGCTGCCCATTGCGGACATAGTACGTCCATCCTGATGACCTCTGTCGGATGACTGTCCGTTGCTATCTGATGTGGAGGCATCAGAGACGGTGATGCCTTGCTCTGCAGCAGAAATACTTGTCTGGGATGCTGTCTGCTGAACCTGAGCAGGTGTGTTTTTTGCGTTGTTAGATGCCTGCAATGCGGCTGCAAAAGGTGAAGCATGGTTTTTGTTTTTATCTGAAGCTACTGATTTTTGCTCAGCATCATTGAAGATAGTCGATTTGACAGGTGCCTCTTTTTCCTCGTCCGTTTGTGCAAGGCCCGCTGCAGCTGCTTGCCCTGGTGCTTCCTGTCCTTGCATTAATTTTGAAGTGGCTGTTTCGGCTTTTGCCGAGGTCAGGTTTTTATGAACCGGGTTGGTAAGCAGCTGTTGTTCAGTGTGCTCTGCAAATTCGGCTTTACCCGGTGTGACGAGAGCCTGATCGCCTTTGGCTACTGGAGCTGAAGTCCCGGTTTTGGCTGCGGCAGCGATGACCGGCTCGGCTTTGACTGCTGGGGCTGAAGCTTCGGTTTTGGCGGCGGCAGCGATAACCTGCCCGTCTTTAGCTGCTGGAGCTGAAGCTTCGGTTTTGGCGGCGGCAGCGATGATCTGCCCGCCTTTGGCTGCTGGAGCTGTAGCTGAAGCTTCGGTTTTGGCGGCGGCAGCGATGACCTGCCCGGCTTTGACTGCTGGAGCTGAAGCTGAAGCTTCGGTTTTGGCGGCGGCAGCGATGAGCTGCCCGTCTTTGGCTGCTGGAGCTGAAGCTTCGGTTTTGGCGGCGGCAGCGATGACCTGCTCGCCTTTGGCTGCTGGAGCTGAAGCTTCGGTTTTGGCGGCGGCAGCGATGACCTGCCCGGCTTTGGCTGCTGGAGCTGAAGCTTCGGTTTTGGAGGCGCCAGCGATGACCTGCCCGGCTTTGGCTGCTGGAGCTGAAGCTTCGGTTTTGGCGGCGGCAGCGATAACCTGCTCGCCTCTGGCTGCAGCTGCAGCCTTTGTTTTACCTTGCGCTACAGTCGTTGGTTTCCGGGTTTCATCGGAAGAGAAGTTTGCTTTCTTGCCTTTAGAAGCTGGAGTTGCGGCTGTGGCAACAGCTGGCTCGCCTTTAGCTGATTTGGCCAGAGCTTCAGATTGGCCGGCGACGAACAGTACTGTGGCAACAGAGGTGTTGTTTTCATCGCTCTGCTGTTTGGTAACCAGACTGTGATCAATCAGCTTGTGGACCTGAACTCCTTTTTTTGTGCTCATAGGGCTGGATTCAGTGATGGAAACGGGGCGGGTGCCCTTAGATGCCGCAAGCAACCCTTTGGCTTCGCCCTGTGTATTCTTGTTTAGCATACTCATAAGCTTGGAGAAGAGGCCGTTTTTTGCCTGCTTGCCAGCTTTGACTGAGGTTCCGGTTAGGCCGGTGCTATTGGTAGGTTCGATCATGTCAATCACTGAGCAGGATTCGGGCCACAGGCAAATCGCTTTAAAAACAATGAGTTATGCTGCATTGCTGTGGTCTGGACGGGCAATCTTTTCCACCTGTATGGAAAAACTTTCCCATCTATCCCCGGAATTTTTTGCCGCTATGGCTGAACAGGGCTGGCAGCAAAGTGCATGTCATGTACGGGTCAATGATCCGGATGCACGTTATTTGCCGGATCCATCCGACTCAGTATCGCCTCTGTCACGCTGCTGTCACGCTGCTGTCATTTCAGTTTCCGATAGATGGATACAGTGAAAGTAAAATGGAGGTTGCCTTGCTGAAGACCATGCAATTTGAGTGTAACGATCTGGCAGAGGACGGGCTGGTGATGCAGGCTGAACTGGTTGCTATCATCAAACAGCAACGTATCAATACCATGTTTCAGCCTATTTTTGATATTGAGAGTAACAATATATTTGCCTACGAAGCGCTATCAAGAGGCCCTGCCGACTCGCCTCTTTTTCAGGCTGATATGTTGTTCGCTACAGCTCACGACTGCCGGATGACCGGTGATCTGGACTATGTCTGCCGGCGTAAGGCGGTGGAAAATTTCGCTGGTCGCAACTTACCCGGCAAGCTGGCGCTTAATATTTGCCCGAGCGTGCTCGTGGATCCGGATTTTCGCAGCGGACGCACATTGCAAATGTTGCAGGAGGCAGGCCTTGGCAGCGAGCGGGTGATTCTGGAGCTGACAGAGCACATGCAAACGGATATATCCAGTTTAAAGGCGGCCGTGGAGTATTACAAAGGCATGGGCTTTTCAATTGCCATGGATGATCTCGGTGCAGGTTATTCCAACCTTCGCCTGCTGGCCGAATTGCAGCCCGATTACCTGAAGCTGGATAAATTCTTTGTCTCCGGTGTCAGCCATGATCGCGTAGAAGCTGACTTTGTGAAGCTGATCGTTGATCTGGCCAATCGGGTGGGGTGCAGGGTCATTGCCGAAGGGATTGAAACTGTTGATGACTTGCAGTTTGTGCAATCGATGGACATTCGATTTGGCCAGGGCTATCTGCTTGGCAGGCCGCAGGCGCAGGCGGCAACCTGCGTACCCGAGATACTTATGGTAACGGCTAAATCCGCTATCGCCGTGTCTGATGCTAATGTCACTGGGACGCAGGCAGCGACGGTATTGTGTGAGTCTGAGTGCATAGGGTCGATGCGCTTGCACCAGACAAAGCCATGTGCACCGGATGACAGCTTGAACGCGGTACTCAATCGCTTCAAGGCTGATGCGCAACTACAGGTTATCGCTGTGGTGGATCGTGGCTGTGTAGTGGGAGCCGTGATGCGAGATGAGTTGTTTGAAGCGTTCTCCATGCCTTATGCACACAGTCTTTACCGGAAGTCTCCGGTTTCGCAATTAATGCTGAAACAACCACTTGTCGTTGATGTGAACGATGCGCTGTCCGAGGCAAGCCGGCGGGCAACCAGCCGGTTGTTTAACCTTGTCTATTGTCCGTTAATCGTCTGCGATAAAGACAAATATGTCGGCATGCTTTCCATTCGCGCACTGCTCGAAAAGATCACCCTGATGCAGGTCGAGCACGCCCTGCACTGCAATCCGCTGACCGGTTTGTCCGGTAATGTGCGTATCGCTTCGGAAGTGCAGTTGCGCATGAATGACAGGCGCGGATTTGTACTGAGTCACTTTGATCTGGATAACTTCAAGGCGTTCAATGATAAATATGGCTACGAACGGGGCGATCAAATGATCGGCCTGGTTGCTGAACTCTTGCGTGATGCCGCGCATGAGCGGGATTTCGTCGGTCATATCGGTGGTGATGATTTCGTGATGGTTCTGTGTGATGACGACTGGGAGGCGAGGATATGGAGCGTGCTGAATGCCTTTTCGATACAATCCCGACTTTTATACAATCATAGCGAACGGGATAAAGGTTTTATTGAGGCAGCAGATCGCCTTGGCCATATCAGGCAATTTCCTATGGCCAGCCTGTCGGTCAGTGCCGTGACCTGTCCCCCGGGCCGATTCGATTCACATCTGGAGGCTTCGGAGGTTATCGCCGAGATCAAACACAGGTCAAAAAAAATCGAAGGCAACAGTCTGGTTGTGGACCGGCGGGATACAGCATGATCAGAGCCGGTTTGAGCAACATTGTTCACAACCTCCACCAACAAGAGTGGCTATAGATACATGGAAACTATGCAACGCATCAAAAGATGTGCGCACTGTCAGCAGCCAATTTTTTTAGAACCGTGGTACTCAAAATATTGTTTCAAATGCAACGAGTTGACTGCGGAGGTGCCGCAATGAACGCCCTCTTGTCATTGTGCTTTGCTTTGGAATCGGGCCGACCTGCGTCAGCCCGGTATGACTCTCTCCTGTCAGTCGCCGCTGCTTTTGCCGATCACAATCAGCTCAACAATACTTTCCCGGAAACGGGTCCATGAGTAACGGGAAACAGGGTTGCCGAACGGGTTCAGGATAATCTGGTGCTGACGCAGGCAGCTGTAGTCCTCCTCACGCGGGAACAGCCTGCGAATAGTGTTTTGCAGCGGGTCGGACCAGGTGAAGCCGTGCTTCAAACGATAGCCAATCCAGACATAACCCTCAGCCAGTAAACGGGCATGCAGCGCTTCGGCATCCTCTGGCAGAGGCGACGTCACTGCCAGTGTCTGTAAACCCATATCATCGGAATCACCCATATCGCCCATCAAGTCATCAATGGTGTGGCGCAGGGTGCGTTGCAGTTCATAGGCTTCAGGATTCTCGGAGCTGTACATGTGATAGCTGGTATGTGCCACATAGGTACCATAAAATGCATTCGGAACCGTAATGTGAATTTCATGTGGAAGGTTGAAGCGCTCCAGCTCCTGTTGCAGCAACAGGGCCTGATCACGGTTTTCCAGTATAGGGAAAATATCAGGTGTCCCCCCCTGTTCTTTGACGATGGTGACCAGATGAGACAAGACTGTCGATATGCTGGCATAGGCATGCGCTTTCAGGTGCGGAGCGCGCGAGAGCAGGATGCGGTCGGCTCCTTTCACATAAGGGCGCAGAAAATTCATGTCCGTGAAGTTCCAGCGTACCATCTCGACCTCGATGCGTTCATTGGCACCGGGTGTACTGTCAATACGTCGCCGCAAATAGCTCAGCTGTTCTGCGCACTGCTTTTTCGTCATATCATCAATCAGCGTGACATGAATGGTTTCAAAATCATCCAGCAGTCGTTGCAGCAACAGTGCCAGGCTGCCTACCCAGCCGGTGATCAGCAGCCTGAGTTCCTTTTTATTCCGGACCCGTTCAACCCCCAATGGCAGACTTACGGCTTCCGGTTGCGGGATATCGTGCAGCCGTTTGATGGTGAACAGGGCTTCTGACTGCAGAGCATTGGCGCCAATGGAGATGCCCAGAATGGAGGGGATCTGCATGGGGAGCTCAAGCTCAGCGACATTATACAATGGGTGGGATTGTCCGTTTTCGTCGGCCAGGGCAATCAGCGTGACACCGCGAACCAGCAGGCGTGCGGCCAGTGTGTTCAGCGGCATCGACTGACTGCCGTCAGGCAGACTGAGTGTGATATGATCACCTTCGCGCTGCAACAAGCCTCCCCACTCGGAAACCTGCAGGGACGAATCTTCTGTGCGCTCGGGAATCATCAGGCGCTCCATCACCTGATCGAAATCCCTGTAGACAAGAATATTGCGAAACAGATTGGCGCGCACATCGGCCTGTGACAGAATCACGGTAGGTTTGTTATAGAAGTCTTTCGTATCCCAGCCTATCTGCAGCATGTGGTGATGCGAGTCCAGATGCGGACTTGCCATGCCGGGCGTTGCCACATTGAGATAGATGTTCGGATTGACCCTGCGCACGGCAATCAGTGAAAAGGTGGCGTTGGCCAGATCATCGGCAGCGTTGTGCCCGTCGGGGACATTGATGATGGCCTGTCTGGCATGGCCGAGATTGATGCGCTGCAGTGATTTGATCTCCTCCATATTACCCCAGCGGTAGGAGACCCAGTTATGTTCAATCAGTGCATCCGGCATCTGCTCGGTATTGTTCAGAATAACCAGTTTTAACTTGGAAAAACTGCGTTCCGAGATGATCTTCAGCTGTGTGACAATAAAGGGTGCAACGGTGGACCAGCCCAGCATGACCATATGGTTGGTAATGTTCAGGTGCTCATTACGCAGCTTGGCCATCAGACCCGAAACAATATGGGCACCAATACCGATGAAGAAGGCAAAAATGAATACGCCGACAATAACTGCGCCGACCGAGAATACCGCAATGGAAGTCTCCTGCGGGTAGGTGATGGTATTGCCCGGATCGGTAAACATGCGGAAGGCAAACCAGATAGGAGCAAACATACCCTGATCATGCTCGTTGATCTGCCCGTCCTGGCTGTAATCAAAGTCAGGCAGGGCATAGTGCCCTATAACGCCGCCGCCAATGGAGAGTACCGCCAGCAGCAGCACAATCAGATTGATCTCCTGCATGAACTGACCTTCGCGCATCACCTCTTTGAGGTTGCGGACTATCACCATCCACGGGCGCAACAGGCGAACCAGACGCAACATACGCAGGGCACCGCCGTAAGGAATAAAGGCAAACAGAGGCACCATGACAATCGTGGCGATGGTATCCACCCACCAGTAGCCCCACTCGGATATTTTATCATAGCGCGATTCATAGCTCATGTTGCGCATAATGATCAGGCGAATAGCCAGCTCGACTGCGAAGAAAATGATAATCACCCACATCAGTGTATCATGGACAAAGAACGAGAGCAGGATGATCAACGAAATGAGCATGCCGTAAGTAGGCGAATACATCGCACTCTGCAGATCCAGATAACGGAACATGCGCAGTGTGCGCAGCAGGTAGATGGCGCGAATCAGTCGTGCAGCGGCGATATTTTCAGCATCGAGGGGAATGTCGAAGATGGTAATCAGCAGCGACAGAATGCCGACAATATCAAGCACCAGAAACAGGAGCCACTTGCAAAAGTCTGAGATAGATTGAAGGGCAACATCTCAGCAGTTGGATTTACTGTTTCAACTTTTGTTTCACCCGCATATTTCTTTCAGGAGTAGTCGTTTCCCAGCGTTTTTCGGTTTTCAGGGCGAGCAATGCGATGGCATTCATATCATGATGCCTTTTGACGCTTCGGGTTTGGTGTATAGGCAGGTCATTGAATCATGCGCATAAACTGATCTGCCGTAAGAGCCAGAATGCCGAACATCAAATGACACATCG
>MNWZ01000139.1 GCA_001871925.1 Zetaproteobacteria bacterium CG1_02_53_45 | reverse complement strand
TGGTTCTTTCCGTACATGAACGGTGGAAAAGGCCATTGCCGGTTTTGGCGGCGGAAGATCATGCCTGAATACGCGCCGCCAACGGCTCAGTGATTTGTATGATATACCTGCGTGCTGGCAGAACTCTTTTTGTGTTTTGAAATTACCATGCTCCCAGTCGGATACCACCTGCTTCCAGTATTGCCGCTTCGCGGCTCGACCCTTTGGATTCTCTGCCATTATATTGCCTCCACATCAAATTTGATGCGAAGTCTGAGCCTTCAATTTATAAGCGGTAGATGAGGTTGCTTTGACGCTTACGTTATGAGATTATTGAAGGGGGAGAGGCAGGCATTGAATTCCTCGGCTCCCAGGGCGATGTATGGGATGCGCAAAAGGATATGTTGTTCGATACACTCGGCGCTATCACATCGCTGGTTCTGTTTTGGGTGGTCAGGCCTGATCTTAAAACCCCAAAGCTTTAAGCGCAGAAGAGATAGAGAAAAAAACTCACCAAAACGTCACCCAGCACAGGTCATCACTCCGGCGTATTGATGGCGTTCAATCAGCCGCAGCCCCTAGACTGACGTTCGGTAACAGGTTCTGCCACTTTCTTTGGCCTGATACATGGCAGTATCAGCCCTGCTGACAATACCTTCCACATCCTGATCATCTGAAGATGCCAGACAAATACCTATACTGACACCTATCCTGTACTGAGAGCCTTTGAGAACTAAAGGCTGCCCAATGGCAGCAATGGCTTTTTCAGCCATTTTGCAGGCGAACTCTCCGGAGCTGACATCAAGCAGGATGATGCTGAATTCATCGCCGCCAAGACGGGCTACGGTATCTGTCGCACGGATACACTGCAGCAGTCGATTGCTTACCTCGACAAGTGCCTTGTCACCCCACTCATGGCCCAGTTCATCATTGATCGGCTTGAAGCGGTCAAGATCCAGCATCAACACGGCCATAAGGTTCCTGTTGCGATGTACATGAGCCATCGCCTGTTGCATGCGGTCATAAAACAGTGCCCTGTTGGGCAACCCTGTAAGATGGTCATGGTAGGCCATGTTACTTATTTTTTCTTCAGCCTGCTTGCGTTCGGTGATATCGAGATGTAACCCGACATAGTGGGTAATCACTCCATCATCGCCTTTGACGGCAGTGATTGTCAGCCACTTGGGATATATCTCACCATTCTTGCGCCGGTCCCATATTTCCCCCTGCCATTTTCCGGTGCTATTGAGGGTCTCCCACATGTCGCGGTAAAAATCCGCATCGTGACGACCTGATTTAAGCAGGCTCGGTGTCTGGCCAACGACCTCATCTGGCGTATAGCCTGTAGTCCTTGTGAAAGCACGGTTGACCTTCAGGATCACACCATTGACATCAGTGATCACCATGCTTTCCTGAGATTCAAATGCGGCGGTAACAATGCGCAGTTCAGTCTCGACCCGTTTGCGCTCGGTAATGTCATGAATGATCGAAAAAAACAGATTCCTGCCCCTGTCGCTCACCGTTGAAATATGTGCTTCTACCGTACGAACGTCACCATCGGCCAAACGATGCTCAAAGGAAAATATTTCCTGTTCTCCAATAACTGCTTTCTGTCTTTGTTGATAGATTTCCGACTCATGTTGTGCATTGATCCGGCTGACGCTCATGCCACGCAAGCTTTCCAGCGGATAACCATAAAATTGCGCTGCTGCAGGGTTGGCATCAACAATGATGCCGGACTGATAATCGATCAATAACATGACATCGCCATGCAGCTCGAACAACTGGCGAAAATGTGCTTCGCTCTCTCGCAAGGCCTGCTCGCTTGGATTCTGCTGACCAGAGTGCGCCACTCCATCAAACTGCGGAGTAGTTCCATCGACACAGTCCATACGGGTTAGCCGGTCTGCGGGCTTCATTTCAGGTTCGTCCATGATTTCCTGACAATTTCAGATTACCCTTACTGGTCAAACTCGCATCATTGGCAATGATTATCTCCTTTCGACCTTACAACGATTGCAGTATCCAGACACTTCAATCCGGTGACATCACAAAACAGGCAGCCTTCTCAATACGTTGGCAGCCCGATCAAAATCAGAGGATTCACCTATTCAATGCGCAAAGCAAGTATAGAAGCCCATGCCGTAAGTGTGGTTGGCCGGTACCGCGAAAGAATCTGGCGACGCATGCATGTTTGTATCCCGGTGGTGAAGCTTCTGGACAAACCTTCACCCTGCGGGTGTGTGTGTGGCGCCAATCAAAGTGCACTATCGCGCAGCTGGCGCGCCGTTGGCGCATCCACCGCTATGCGGTTCTGAGGAATTGTGACTCAGGGCTCCTGCCCTTCGCCCTTCGGGCGTGCCTTCGGCACGTCCAATTCCGCAGTCCTGCGGAATTGTGACCAGCGTCAATGATTGCAGGTTCTTTTATTTCTAGCGTAGCAGCATGTTGAATACCTTTCGTCTCACCGACCTGTTTAGAACTCTGCTTATCATGACTTCCATGAGTCTGATCTCCTGTGCCCAATTCAAGCAACCGGAGTTGAGCACAGAAAAACCCGAGCAACTGGCCGCAGTAATCCCGCCAAAGCCGGTTAACCCGTTTCTTGCGGGCCTTAGCGCAAAAGAAATAACCAGTCTGAAAAATGAGGCATGGCAAGCTTACGGACGTCACTGGAAACCGGTTGCCAGCCGTTCTCAATATGTGCGCCAGCCCCTGATCGAAACACTGGATCATTTCGGTTATCCACGCGAACTACAGATGGTTCCCGTTGTTGAATCCAGTTATGACCCGTATGTCATCTCCTCTGTCGGGGCCACCGGCCTGTGGCAACTGATGCCGGAAACGGCCAGCGACCTGGACGTTAACCAGAATAAATATTTCGATGGCCGCCGTGATATTCGTGCCAGCACCCGTGCCGCCGCCAAATACCTGACCCGCCAATACCGCCGATTCGGCAACTGGGAGATGGCACTTGCCGCCTATCACCTCGGCCCTACAGCAGTACAACGCCGCCTGGATCGTCACCCATGGAAACCTGCAGATGGCCTGCGTACGATGCCGCTGCCACCGATCACCAAAACCTATATCCGCCAGATCATCGGCCTGATTGCCTTGCAAAAAGATGGACTCATCAGTTTCCCGAAACCGTTTGCGACTGAAACCATCAAGGTGCAAACCCCGATTGATATCAACGCCCTGCAGGAAAAGGCCGAACTGCCTGAACACCAGATTTTCCGTTTGAATCCGAAGTTGAGGCTGAATCAGTATGTCGATGGGAAACCGGAAACACTTAGCCTGCGTATTTCAAAATCACGTCTGCAGAAAGTAAAACAAAGCCTCGCATCGACTTCGAATAATCACATGCAGGTTACTGTAGCCAGCGGTGAAAATCTGGATGATATCAGCAAACGCTATAACACCTCCATTCAGCAGGTACGGGCCAGCAACCCTGATATCGAAGTGCCGTTGAAAGCAGGGCAGAAATTGCGTTTGCCGGTAAAACTGATCAAGCGTTTCGAAGCCGAGGGAAATCCGATGCTCAAACCTGTTTCAAGACAGAAGCTGGTGGCGGACAACAGCGGCCCCCGCATTTAATAAGCCCGGTTATGCTCGAAAAAAGCCTGCGCATATTCTGGCTTTTTTCCTGCTGCTCACCGAACAGGCATGAACTGCATTATTTATCATCAACAAACAGGAAATTTGTGCTCATTACCTCTGATTTCCACCATTCTGCGTTGGCACAGCCATTGCTTTATAGAAATAGCAGAAAGAAAAGTGCTTCTACTCCCTCTCCTCTGAAGCACACATAAAGGGCGCCTTCCACTCCCTCTCCCTCAAGGAGGGCGCCCTTTTATCTTTTCAGGCCGGCATCTCCGGGCTTTCATAGCTTATCGATCATATCAATTTCAACAGGAACAGCGGTTTTCTGTTGCTATTAACACGCGTCAACGCTCACCGTAAAAAAGGGTTGGATTAATCTGCCAGAGTATAGACCAGCCGGATTCGTATTTCCCCAGACAAACGACACCACCATTGCGGAAATGAACTGGCTCGCGTTGTGGATCACCACAGATCAAAAGTCCTGCCAGTCGTTGCAGATGGGGCAGATGGCCGACCAGCATCACATCACCGGACATCGATGCCAGATGTGCAGACCAGATAGAGGGGTCATCATTGGGTGCCAGATCAATCGTCTTTTCAACCGGCAAACCTCCCCAGGCTTCGGCAAACATTTCGGCAGTCTGCCGTGCGCGCAATTTGCCACTGTGCATAACCTTCGCCGGTCTGGGTTTCTCAAACAGGCTTAAAAAACCTGCCGTGCGCGTTACATCTTCCCGACCCTGAGCGGATAACGGACGCGCCGCATCTTCACTCTCATTTTTCGCCAAACCATGCTGCACCAGATAAATCCGCATTTATCCCCCACTCACCACAGAGGTCACGAAGGACACAGAGGAAACAGGTTAAAGATATTGATGAATTACGGGTTTCACCTACATCAATGTTACCCAACGTTGATTAACCTTTTTTTCTTCGTGAACTTCATGTGCTCAGTGGTGCAATAAACCAATAATGACCTGACTGACAGATTAGGCCACAATACGGGCATCATTCAAGGATTATCCGGGAGAGGCGAAGGCATGGTGAAGATCAAGACCCCTGAAGAGATCGAGGCAATGAAACCTGCCTGCCGTCATGCAGCAGACACACTGGTCATGATTGAGCCTTATATTAAAGCAGGCATCACCACCGATGAGATCAATGCACTGGTGCATGAATTCACCATCAAGGCCGGTGCTATTCCCGCGCCGCTGAATTACCACGGCTTCCCGAAATCGGTCTGCACATCAGTCAATCATGTTGTCTGCCACGGCATCCCGGGTGACAAAAAACTCGCAGATGGCGATATCATCAATGTCGATGTCACCACTATCCTCAATGGCTGGCATGGCGATACCAGCAAGACCTTCTTTGTCGGCGAACCGAAAGTGCGCGCCCGCAAGGTGGTTGAGGTGGCTGAAAAAGCGCTGCAGATCGGCATCAGTATTGTTCGTCCCGGCGCCACACTGGGCGATATCGGCCATGCCATCCAGACCTATGTGGAAGGTGAAAAATGTTCAGTGGTACGCGAATACTGCGGTCACGGCATCGGTCGCGTATTTCACGAAGACCCGCAAGTCTTGCACTATGGCAAGCCGGACACCGGGCTGGTGCTCAAGGCGGGAATGGTATTCACCATTGAACCGATGGTGAATATCGGCAAGGCGGCAGTCAAACTGCTGGGTGACCGCTGGACAGTGGTCACCCGCGACAAGTCTCTCTCCGCCCAGTTTGAACATACGCTCGCTGTCACCGAAAGCGGCTGTGAAATCCTCACCATTCCATCAAGCTAGGGGCATTCCACCACGAAGTTCACGAAATTTATCCATTAAATATTCACATCCGGCCGGCAATATTGCGTCTTATTTCAAAGAAAATTAATTATTTTCCCGGAAAATCTATGACTATTCTCTTCTTGCCATTAGTGCTCTTCGTGGTAAACCATAAATCATATTGCTTCCATATAAGTGGTGAACCGCTACTATGCGCGACATATTTAAACTGAGGTAGTCTTATGTCACGCAATCTTCGCAACATCGCCATCATCGCTCACGTGGACCATGGCAAAACCACTCTGGTAGACGAACTGCTCAAGCAGTCCGGCACGCTCGACGCCCGAGAGGATGTTGTAACCTGCATGATGGACTCCAATGTGCTCGAAAAAGAGCGCGGCATTACCATTACTGCGAAAAACACCGCTATCCGCTACGGTAACAACACCCTGATCAACATCATCGACACCCCGGGCCATGCCGACTTCGGCGGCGAAGTTGAACGTGTCCTGAACATGGTGGATGGCGTGGTGCTGCTGGTGGATGCCCGCGAAGGCCCGATGCCGCAGACCAAGTTTGTGACCTCCAAAGCACTGGCATTGGGTCTGAAACCGATTGTTGTGATCAACAAAATTGACCGTGAAGGCTCTGATCCGGATGCTGTAGTCGACCTGACTTTCGACCTGTTTGCATCTCTGGGCGCTACCGACGAGCAGCTGGAGTTCCCGGTTGTTTATGCTTCTGCCAAGAACGGTTATGCCATGATGAACCTCGGTGAAGAATCCGACAATATGACCTGTCTGTTTGATACCATCATCGAACACGTTGATCCGCCGCATGGCGATTCCGACCTGCCACTGCAGATGCTGGCCACCACGCTGGACTGGGATGAATATATCGGTCGTATCGTTATCGGTCGTATCGCCAACGGTCGTGTCAAAACCGGACAGGAGATCACCGTTGTCCACGCCGACTCCACGAAAGAGAATTTCAAAGTAAGCAAGTTGCTCGGCTTCCTGGGCATGCACCGTACTGAAATTGAAGAAGCCGAAGCCGGTGACATCATTGCGATTGCCGGTATCGAACATATCAATATCGGTGAAACCATTGCTTCAAAAGAAAATCCGATTGCACTGCCGGTGATTCATGTGGATGAGCCGACACTGTCCATGGAGCTGCATGTAAACAATTCACCACTGGCCGGCACCGAAGGTAAACTGATCACGACCCGCCAGATCCGTGACCGTCTGATGCGCGAAATCCGTACCAACGTGGCCATGCGCGTCGAAGAGACCGACTCTGCCGATATCTACAAGGTATCCGGCCGTGGCGAGTTGCATATCGGCATCCTGCTGGAAACCATGCGTCGCGAAGGTTTCGAGATGGCTGTATCACGTCCGACTGTAATCATTCGCACGATTGATGGTAAAAAACAGGAACCATACGAGCATGTAACGGTTGACGTAGAGTCGGAATACCAGGGTTCAGTGATTGAAAAGCTGGGTAAACGCGGCGCTGAAATGACTTCCATGGAAACCAATGCAGATGGTTACACCCGTATTGAATTCATGTCCCCTACCCGCAGCCTGATCGGCTACACTTCTGAATTCCTCACCGACACCCGTGGTACAGGAATTATGCACCATGTATTCCACGCCTACGGTCCATATGTCGGTGCCCTGCCGGGTCGTTCTAACGGCGTATTGATCTCTATGGAAAATGGTGAATCGGTTGCCTTCGCCCTGTGGAAACTGCAGGAGCGCGGCAAGATGTTCATCGGCTCCGGCGAGAAGTTGTATGAAGGTATGATCATCGGCATCAACAGCCGTGACTCCGACATGACCGTTAACCCGGTCAGGGAAAAGAAACTGACCAACGTACGTGCATCAGGTAAGGATGAGTCCATTGACCTGGTTCCACCGTTGAAGCTGAGCCTGGAGCGCGCTATTGAGTTCATTGCAGATGATGAACTGGTTGAAATCACGCCGAAATCAATCCGCCTGCGCAAGCGTCACCTGAAAGAGAATGAACGCAAACGTTCAACACCAAAAGCTTCATAATGAAATAAAAAGGCGCCTCCAACGAGGCGCCTTTTTTTGGTTCATCGCGCATTAGCGGGAAATATGGCTGAAGAAAGCTTCTTGATCCCCAGTATGCGATAGAGGCTTTTAAAGCTACATACTACTCTGCTAAAGCAGAGCATCCCCCTTTCTTTCGCGGTAAAGACAATTCCTCAGGAGAGAGGAATTGGACGACAGCAGGCCGCCCGCAGGGTGAGGCACATGGATGTGCCGAATCAAAATGCCCAATTTATTCAATATAGAGCCTATCGCGCGGCGGGGGTAACGCCGCTTGCTCCTCATACGAGCCATTCACTACAGCCGCTGCATCCGCAGCTTGTTCCTGTAGTGAATAACTCTATTCGGCAAATCTATAAAGGGGGAAATCCAAAGCGTTCACTTTTCAACTATCGCGCGGCGGGACAGCGCCGCTTGCTTCCCCCGCTCAGCAGGCTGCCGAGACACACATCAAAATCGGGGAAAGCTGCAGGGCAGCGACCGATTTTGATGATGCAGGATCGGGAACCCGAAGGGCAGGCTGGTTTCGGGGCGTTTTCTTGGTTCGTTCTTGTACGAACAAGAATGAACAAATAACTCCTTCAGCAATAGCAAGACAGGAAGCGCCATCAGTTCTATTTTTACTAACACTATTTCCCGGTCTTCCGCGATGAACCTTTTTTTTGCTTCATATCAGCGACAACTGCCGCTGATTCTCCTCGACCTTCTCTTCCACCGCCCTCTTCTTCCCGCGCCCCTTCTCAATTTTCACGGGGTCAGGTCTACAATCAGACCGAAAGCTATTTCTTCCACCCCTTACAATGCGCCCAACGGTAGTGAAGTAGAGACCAAAGAAATCGCCAATCCGGCTGTAGCTGTAGGCGCCGGTTGCATAGGCTGCAATAATGGCATCATTACGTTCAGGATATTCGGCAGCTATCTCCTGCAGGCTTTTCACCGGCAGATTGCGCTGCAGTCCGGGAATATTTTTGTCCTCTCGATTGAGCCCCGCCTGTTGCTGGGCTTCGGCGACAAAAACATCGCAGCCAAGATAAACCTGCCGGTTGAGCCTCTTCCAGATATCCGCCTGCCCAACGCCGTCGTCCACAAAACAAACCAATGCTTTTCGGGCAACTGATTCATCATTAGCAAAGTGAGATAACAAATGATCCGCAGCGAGCCACTCAGGAACAGGATCAAGCCCGACACTTGCCCGATAACTGCTCCAGCCCCAGCTTTCGGCAGAGTCGCTAAAACCTGCCCGAACAGGGTTTAGCATGACATAACGGGTCAACTCGAGCAGATAACTATCAGCCTCAACCAGAATGGCTTTGTAGCGCCCCTGAAACAGGTGACCTGAGCGTTCATGCTTCCTGTTCATACTCTGGGTAAAGATACCGTTAAGCTGACGCATCCCCTTGCAGAGATTGGCACGGGGGGTTTCCAGCATCAGGTGGTAATGGTTTCCCATCAGACAGTATCCGTAACAGACCCACTCCATAGCCCCGGCAACGTCGCCCAGAATCTTCAGAAACAGTTTACGATCTTCATCATCGTGAAAGATATCGGCACCGCCATTGCCACGGGATGTGACATGATAGAGAGCACCTTCATATTCGATTCGTAATGGTCTGGCCATGGGATAATGATAACAAGCCATGGCTATGGTACAACAGCAGACCTGACCCTCCCCTCGCTTCACTCCCCCTCATGCAGGAGTGGCAGCGGGCGCGGCAAAAGATAGGTTAAGGCCATGTGGTTTGAAGCACCTATCTCCCTGGCCGAATTGCCGCGTGAACCCGGTGTGTACCGCATGCTCGATGCGAACCGGAAAGTGCTCTATGTCGGCAAGGCACGAAACTTGAGGAAACGCGTATCGAGTTATTTCCAGCGTATTCCCGACTCGCCACGTACGCAGGCGATGGTACAACAGATTCGTGATCTCACCTTCACCGTCACTGCTTCGGAAGCTGAAGCGCTGGTACTCGAACACAATCTGATCAAGCAGCTCAAACCGCGCTACAACGTGCTGATGAAGGACTCGAAATCCTATCCCTATATCCTGCTGACTGATGAGCCCTACCCGAAACTGCACCTCTATCGCGGCAACCGTTCACTGGCCGGTGAGTATTTCGGCCCCTTCCCCAATGCCGGAGCCGTGCATGCCACCCTGCATGTGATGCAGACAATTTTTCGTATCAGGGATTGCGAGAATGGCGTATTCAACAATCGCTCGCGCCCCTGCCTGCAGCATCAGATCGGACGCTGTTCCGCCCCCTGCTGCGACCTGGTCAGCCGTGAAACATATGCGGGACAGGTCAATGAAGTGCGTGTATTCCTCAAAGGCCAGGATGAGAAATTGATCAGGGCATGGCAGGTTGAGATGCAGCAGGCATCCGATGCACTGCAGTTTGAAAAGGCAGCAGGCTTGCGTGATCGCATTATGGCACTGAGGTCTGTGCTTGCCGGGTCTGACCAGAGTGATCTGCCGGACAATGCAGATGTGATTGCCATTCTCCGCCAGACTACCGGTGTGCTGGCCAGTATAGGCGTACGCCGCGCCGGTCGCGATCTGGGCACGCACAATGTGCGCATCGATCAGGCCGCAGATGCCGATGATCTTGAAATTCTGCAGTCACTGCTAATAGCGCGCTACCGCGATGACAAGCCTCCGTCAGAGATACTGTTAACAGCCTCGCAAGCTGATTGCACAGTCTTGAAGCACCTGCTTCGCCTGCTGCACCCGAAAGGACGCTGTGAGATCAATAGTCCCAAACGGGGCAGCCGGGCCGTGTGGCTGAAGCAAACCGGCCGTTCCGGCAGACAGTTGTTATCCAGCCGCAATGCCGAAGACCAGCAGCCTGCCTATGAAGCACTTGCCGAACTGTTCGGGCTGGAGAGTGTGCCTGAGTTGATTGCAGCCGTGGATAATGCCCACCTTGGCGGCAAACAGACCGTTGCAGCCATCACCTTTGCCGGTTGGCAGGGCGCACAAAAAGAGCTCTACCGCCGTTATAAACTGGATGGTATTTCAGCTGAAATGGATGTTATTGAAGGTGATGATTATGGCGCTATGCGTGCTGTACTGACGCGTTTCTTCCGTGCCATTGTAGAAGATAACCTCCCCTGTCCTGACCTGATGTTAATCGATGGCGGCCGGGGACAACTGGCGATCGCCATGGAATGCGCGCACGACGCAGGTCTGCACGATCTCAGGCTGGTCGCCGTGGCCAAGGGAAGCAGTCGCAAACTCGGGGAAGAGACACTCTGGCCGGGCTGGATGCAAAACGGGACACAGGGCATCGGCGCGGCACTGAAACCGGGGCGCCATTCGCCTGCCCTGCTATTGATTGCCCGAGTCCGCGATGAAGCCCACCGCTTTGCCGGCGCCTATATGCGCAAACGCAAAAAACAGAGCATGTTCACCTCGGCGCTGGATGGCATCAACGGCATTGGACCGGCCAAGCGCACGGCACTGTTAAAACATTTCGGTGGCATTGAAGGCGTGAAAAAAGCCGGTCGGTCACAACTGGCTCAAGCTCCGGGTATTTCGGAACAACTGGCCGAACGCATTTTTATCTCGCTGCACAAATAAGCAGACTGTAAAAACGAAATCGAAGGCTTATACTTGCAACCAACGGTCAGTGTCAGCGAGGGGAAATTATGAGCAGTGCGGAAAGTCAAAACATCCGGATTCTGGATTTAATGGAAAGCAGCGGTGTGAAATTCGGTACCAGCGGAGCCCGCGGCCTGGCTGACGATATGACCGATTATGTCTGTTACGCCTATTCCCTCGCCTTTTTGCAATATTTGCTCGAAAGCAGCCAGATTAACAAGGGCGACCGGGTTGCGATTGCCGGCGATTTCCGTCCCAGTTCACCGCGCATTATGGCTGCCGTTGCGAAAGCTGCGACCGATGCAGGTTGTGCGCCGGTCAATTGCGGCTTTATCCCTACCCCTGCGGTGGCCTGTTATGCCATGAAACGGGGCATCGCCAGCATCATGGTTACCGGCAGTCATATCCCTGATGACCGTAACGGTATCAAATTCTATAAACCGGCAGGTGAAATTCTCAAACCCGACGAGCAGGCCATGTGCGCCCGTTCGGTGAGCATTGCGGCAGGCCTGTTTGATCATACCGGGCAATCTCTGGTGGCATCACTGCCGCTAGAGCAGGGCGAAGCTGGTCGTGAGTTTGTGCAGCGGTATCTCGATTTTTTCCCGGCTGGCTGTCTCGAAGGCCTGAAAGTCGGTGTGTATGAGCACTCCAGTGTGGCGCGCGATATCCTCGGCGAAGTTATTGCAGGGCTGGGTGCCGAAGTCGTTCATCTGGGGCGCTCCGACCACTTTATCCCTGTCGATACCGAAGCCATACGCCCCGAAGATGTTACGCTGGCGCGTGCGTGGTCGCAGGAATTCAAGCTCGACTGCATCGTTTCTGCCGATGGTGATGGCGACCGTCCACTGGTATCCGATGAGCACGGCCAGTGGTTGCGCGGTGACGTAGCTGGCATTCTCTGTGCCCACTATCTGGGTGCCCAACATGTAGCCACGCCGGTGAGTTGCAACAGCGCTGTAGAAAAATCCGGCTGGTTTAGTCAGGTCGACCGCACCCGTATCGGCTCACCGTTTGTGATTCAAGCCATGGATAAGGCTATCGCTGCCGGTGTCACGAACGTTGTGGGTTATGAGGCCAATGGCGGTTTCCTGACTGCGACAGACATAGAAATTGAAGGACGCAGGCTGACTGCACTGCCGACACGTGACGCAGTCATTGTGCCTCTGGCAATCCTGATGCTGGCCAAAGCATTTACCAGCTCGGTTTCTGCCTTGCTCGAACAACTGCCGCAACGTTTTACCAGCAGCGATCGATTAGCCTTCCCTACAGAACTCTCCCAGGAAAAATTGAAACCGCTAAACAGCGATGATCTGCAGCAGAGCAAGCGCTCGGCTGAAGCTATCCTGGGCAGTGTATTCGGCAGTGTGATATCGGTGGATAATACCGATGGTGTACGCATTACATTCAAAAATAATGAGGTTGTGCATCTGCGTCCGTCCGGCAATGCACCCGAACTGCGCTGTTACAACGAGGCCGATACAGAAGAGCGTGCCGTGGAAATGAACAGGGTCTGTCTGCAGATACTGGAAAGCTGGCGCCATTAACAGGCTACTGATATGAATACAGCGACCTGCCCGCTCTGCGGAGCAGCCAATCATTGTGTGATGGCAACAGGCAAGCCTGATCCGGATCATCCCTGCTGGTGCAAGGCGGAGAGCTTCCCTCAACAGCTGCTGGAGATGCTTCCGCTTGCAGCAAAAAATCGCTGTTGTATTTGCCAGCCCTGTCTCGAGTCATTCAATCGAGTAGGGGGCGGGATCGCTCCCGCCGCCCTCTCACACCACCGGACGTACTCATCGTATCCGGCGGTTGCTATGTTTGTTGGTACCGCAACCATCTTTCCGCAAGCGATTGCAATCCATTGTCCTTAAACCATTCCAGATTCATGGCGCGATGTGCCGCAGGGGTTTTCGACAATCGCCACCACCCCTTACCGCTCAACGCCGTACACCATGCGCCAGTTTGACTGACGCCATTTCGGTACAACAGACGAAACACCGCATACACACGTTTACACTGATGCAA
>MNWZ01000120.1 GCA_001871925.1 Zetaproteobacteria bacterium CG1_02_53_45 | reverse complement strand
CACGGTGGAACCAGTATTCGGCATCATCAAGAATGTGCTCGGATTCCGGCAATTTTCTATGCGCGGGTTGAAAAAGGTGCAAGGCGAATGGCAACTTGTGTGCATGGCATGGAATATCAAGCGGATGTTCGTCCTGAAGGCCGCATGAGGCCCTCGAGCCTTCTTGCGCCCTGCATATACATCCCCATCTTGCCCGAAAAATATGCCGGATTGGTTTGATGTATGACTGAATCCAACAACGACGTGAATCAAGTCCGACGGACTGCTAGGGGGTCAATTTTGGACGCTGAACAACAGTGATAGTGATCGACAACAACACCAAAGATCCGGATGTGTGGCAGCCGGTGCAGGCGCACTGCCAGAAACTGGGGGAACGCTTCCGGTTTTTCCATGAAGATCCCCTGGCCGGCTATAAATCGGGGGCGCTGAATTATGCACTTGCGCAAACTTCGCCTCTGGCAGAGGTGGTTGCCTGCATCGACAGTGACTACACCGTTGAGCCGGCATGGCTGCGCGATCTGGCGCCGCAGTTTGCCGATCCTTCGATTGCCATTGTGCAGGCGCCGCAGGATTACCGCGACGACTCCGACAATGCTTTCAAGGCCATGTGTTATGCGGAATATCGCGGTTTTTTCCACATCGGCATGATCACCCGCAATGAACGCAATGCCATCATCCAGCATGGCACCATGACCATGGTGCGCCGCTCTGTACTGGAAGAGATGAACGGCTGGAGCGCATGGTGTATCACCGAGGACGCCGAGCTGGGCCTGCGTGTTTTCGCGCAGGGGCTACAAGCCAGTTACACGGCCCACAGCTACGGTCGCGGTCTGATGCCGGACACCTTCTCGGACTTCAAAAAACAGCGCTATCGCTGGGCTTATGGTGCGGTTCAGATTCTGCGTCGCCATGCCGGCAAACTGCTCGGCTTCAGCGCAAGCCAGCTCACGCCGGGTCAACGTTATCACTTCATTGCCGGATGGCTGCCCTGGATCGCCGATGGCGCCAACCTGCTGTTTACTGCTGCGGCCATCTGCTGGTCACTGGGCATGATCCTTGCACCCGTCGACTTCGACCCGCCGCCTCTGGTCATCTCTCTGCTGCCGCTAAGCCTGTTTATCTTCAAGAGCGCCAAGCTGATTTATCTCTACCGCTATCGGGTGCGGGCGAGCAGCAGGCAGACTATCGCTGCCGGCATGGCGGGCCTTGCGCTGGGGCACACGATTTCCAAAGCGATCATGGATGGTTTTTTCACCACGGACAAACCCTTCTTCCGCACCCCGAAAAGGGCTCATTCGCAGGCATGGCTGAAGGCCATCAGTGATTCAAGGGAAGAGGCGCTGTTGATGCTGGCATTATGGCTGGCAGCGGCTGCATTGATGCAGCAGAACGTCGACAGCCCTGATCTGCTGGTCTGGATTGTATTGCTGCTGGTGCAGTCACTGCCCTATCTGTCGGCAGTGATTGTGGCGCTGGTCAGCGCCATGCCTCAACTGCCTGCCGGACTGATTGGACGACTCAAACTGCCAAAACCCTGAGCAGCGGCAAAAATCCGAGAACGCTCTATTTACCCTTCATCCTGAGTGCCTGAAACACTTCGTCGGCATGGAAAGAGGAGCGCACCAAGGGGCCTGAGGCAACCATGCCGAAGCCTTTTTTCTCGGCCATGTATTTGAACTCGTCAAACTCTTCCGGGGTCCAGTATTTCATCACCGGATGATGTTTTTCGCTCGGCCTCAGGTACTGTCCAATGGTGAGAATATCGATATCGGCCTCGCGCATATCATCGAGTACCTGCAGTACCTCGTCACGCGATTCACCGAGGCCCAGCATAATTCCCGATTTGGTCACTACAGTCGGATCGAGCTCTTTGGCCCGTTGCAGCAAACGCAGGGAAGTGAAATAACGCGCTCCGGGGCGCACCGAACGGTAGAGGCGCGGCACGGTCTCCAGATTGTGATTAAATATATCCGGTCTGGCATTGATGATGGTCTCCAGACAGCTGTCAGGCTTGCGCTGGAAATCGGGCGTCAGGATTTCGATGGTCACATCCGGCCGGCGCTTCTTCAGCTCGGTAATCACCGCGGCATAGTGGCCGGCGCCGCCATCTTTCAGATCATCACGATCCACCGATGTGATCACCACATGTTTCAGCCCGATCTTGGCAACCGCCGTCGCCAGATTCACCGGCTCGTTCACATCCACCGGATCAGGCCTGCCGGTTTCGACATCGCAGAAAGCACAGGTGCGCGTACATACACGACCGAGAATCATGAAAGTCGCCGAGCCCTGCTTCCAGCAACCGCCGATATTCGGACAACTCGCCTCTTCGCACACCGTGTTCAGCTTCAACTCGCGCATCAACTCAACTATCGACTTGTATTCGGGCGACATCGGCGCGCGCACTTTCAGCCACTTCGGCTTGCCCGTCATAGGCTCGCCCTGACCTTCAATCTGGATGGGAATCACTTTTCTACTCATCGGCCCATGCTAGCGTATTGAAACAGCGCGTAAATCCGCCGTTTTTTATGGATATGCGTGCGTTCGGATCAGTTTATTGGCAGTGTTCGCTGTGAATGTTTCCTGTTATGCAGGTATGGAGTGTATGAATGAGTTTTTCCTGTTTTGTAAAACTGTTTGCAGCGGCAATTGCCGCTTCTGTGCTCGGCGCTTATGCCGTTCAACTTTTTGACCTGAGTTCGATTCCGGCCTCTTCACTGTTTGCCACCGGCATCACGATCGGCACACTGTTCGGTGGCCTGCTCGTGGCCCTTTATCCGTCAGCGGAAAGTGACAGCGCCAGCACCGCCGGTAAAAAAAGCGGCAGCAGCAACATCTATGTAGGCAACCTGCCGTTTAATGCCGGCCACGAGGAGATCAAAAACCTGTTTGCACCATTTGGCGAAGTCATTGATATCCGCATGGTAAAAGATCGCCGCAGCAAACGTTTTAAAGGTTATGCCTTTGTCGAGATGCCTACTGCCAATGCCAATGCTGCGATCAACCATCTCAACGATATCGATTATGCCGGCCGCACCCTGCGTGTGAATGAGGCCAAACAGAAAGACGACGAGTAAACAGCCCACAGGCAACCCAATAAAAAAGGCTCAGTTTTCACTGCGCTTTTTTTTGGCTCATCGCGCATTTGCGGGCAACATCAATTTATGGCAACTGCTCAGCGTTACTCAAGCAAAAAAATCCAGCCACGAATTACACGAATGAACACGAATAAAAATCAAAAATCAGTGAACATGTGTGAAGTTATTGCCCCAAGGTACGCTCTCCGGTTTTACTACTTCACCTAACGGCTGATATTTGTCATAGCGATGAAAATGAAGCAATAGTCTTGTCATTCGTGGAAATTCGTGTGTATTCGTGGCTGGCTTATCTATTCCGTCACAGTCGCCTCTTTCATTGTATGCCAAAGTAGCATTCCCGGACTTCTGCAATGAACAATAAAAAAGGCGCAGTTTTCACTGAGCCTTTTTTATTGGAAAGTATAGGTTAAATCAGGCTTGGCGACGTTGACGTACTGCGTCGGCCAGTGTGTGCAGCAGAGCTTCTGTATCATCCCAGCCCAGACACGCATCGGTAATACTGATGCCGTAGGCAGGCGCTTCTCCGGCCACAACATTCTGGCGACCTTCATGCAGATGTGATTCGATCATCACACCGGTAATGCAATGGTTGCCGGCAGCAATCTGACCGGCCAGATCTTCACCCACATCAATCTGACGCTTGAACTGCTTGCTGCTGTTGGCATGGCTGCAGTCCACCATCAGGCTGCAGGAGAGATCTGCATTGCGCAGCTCTTCAACGGCACCGGCGACACTGGCCGCATCGTAGTTCGGCTGCACACCGCCGCGCAGGATAATATGACAGTCATCATTGCCCGTGGTGGAGAAGATGGCCGATTTGCCCTCTTTGGTCAGCGAGATAAAGACATGCGGATGTTTGGCCGCGTGAATCGCATCTATGGCAATCTGGAATCCGCCGTAAGTGCCGTTTTTGAAACCGACCGGGCATGACAGACCACTAGCCAGTTCGCGGTGCCCCTGCGATTCGGTCGTACGCGCTCCGATCGCACCCCAGCTGACCAGATCGGCCACATATTGCGGTGTAATCAGATCAAGAAATTCGGTGCCGGCAGGCACGCCCATTTCATTCACATCGAGCAGCAGCTTGCGGGCAAGGCGAATGCCTTTGTTGATCTCGAAAGTGCCATCCAGGTTGGGATCATTAATCAGCCCTTTCCAGCCGACAGTGGTGCGCGGTTTCTCAAAGTAAACACGCATGACAATCAGCAGATCACGGCCCAGCTCCTCACGCATGCGCTTGATATATTGGGCATATTCAAGGGCGGCATCCGGATTATGAATCGAACAGGGACCGACAATGACCAGCAGGCGATCATCTTCACCATGCAGAATATCGTGGATAGCCACACGGGTGTCGTGCGTGGTACGGGCAGCCGTTTCGCTGATAGCGTACTCGGCATGCACCTGTTCAGGTGCAGCTATTTCACTCATGCCACTGATACGCAGGTCGTCAGTAATATACTTCATCGCCATGATCATGCCTCAATTAATAAAACTGTGATTGCGCCGGCTGCCGCTTGCGCGCGGCGCAGTATCGCAGAAATCCAGGGAAATGTTACCCCTTCACATCAAACAGGGGCATAAACGACGCAAACATTGTGAGCAACTCACTTTTGATGGATATTTGCAGCATGTATGACCACAAAGCGGTATTAAATGCCGAGCTGAATGAAGGCGAAACACTGTTGTGGAGCGATCAGCCCCGACAGGGGCTGTTTTTGCGGCCATCGGATACAGTGATGATTCCCTTCAGCCTGATCTGGGGCGGCTTTGCCCTGATGTGGGAATATGAGGTGATCAGCGGCGATGCGCCATGGCTGCTGGCACTGTTCGGTCTGCCGTTTGTGATTGTCGGCCTCTATCTGATCGCCGGCCGTTTCTTCTATGATGCAAAGATACGTGAAAAGACCTTTTACGGCATTACCGACCATCGCATCATTATCCTCAGCGGCATCAACACAAAACAGGCCCGCTACATGCCCATAGATGAAATCGAGGATCTATACCTGTTTGAAAAGCCAGACGGATCAGGCGCCATCGTGCTCGGTCCTGAAGCGATCACCACAGCCTATCAGAGCGAACTGGCCATACCGGGGCAAAAAGAGGCCACGCCCCGGCTCAACCATATCCGCTAGGTGCGTATTCCCTTTGAAATTATCCAGCAGCTGCGCAGAAAGCACGGCCTCCCGCTTACTCAGGCAGATTAACCGCCAGCAGGGCCAGTTCGGCCGGTTTCACAGGCACAGGGATCTTCACCTGATGACCACTGCCCGGCGCTGCCTCCATGGCATGGCCGTCACGGGCATCGTTGATCGATTCAACTCTGAAGGTGTGATTGCCGCCGGGATTGATCAGCTCGATCGAATCACCCACCGAAAATTTGTTTTTCACAATCACTTCGGCCATTTTCGTGGTCTCATCATAACCGACCACTTCACCGACAAAACGCTGGGTCAGCCATTGCGAATTACCGGTTTCATAGTTCTGGGTGGAGGATGAACGTTTACGGGTATAGAAGCCGTCGGTGTAACCGCGACTGGCCAGCCCGTCGAGCTGGAACATCAACGACTCATCAAACGGACGCCCGGCCACGGCATCATCTATGGCCTTGCGGTAGGTCTGTGCCGTGCGCGCCACGTAATAGTGCGATTTGGTGCGCCCCTCGATTTTCAGTGAATCCACACCGATGTTCACCAGCCGCTCAACATGCTGCACGGCGCGCAGATCTTTCGAGTTCATGATGTAGGTGCCATGCTCATCTTCAAAGATCGGCATCTGCTGCTCATCCGGGCGATTGGGTTCGGTCAATGTATAGACCTGATCGGCCAGAGGGTGGCGCTGTACATGCCCGGTATCCGCAAACGGCTGGGCATTCATGCCGTCGAGCACCTGAATCGGAATAATTTCGCCGGAGATATCTTCGGCGGCTTTTTCCATGCCGTATTCCCAGCGGCAGGCATTGGTGCAGCTGCCCTGATTGGCATCGCGATGGTTAAAGTAACCGGAAAGCAGGCAGCGCCCGGAATAAGCCATGCAGAGTGCGCCATGCACAAACACTTCCAGCTCAATGTCCGGACACTGCTGGCGAATCTCTTCCACCTCATCGAGTGACAACTCGCGCGAGAGAATGATTCTGGAGACCCCCGCCGCCTGCCAGAATTTAACCGCAGCCCAGTTCATTGTATTGGCCTGTACGGAGAGATGAACCGGCATCTCGGGCCAGCGCTCGCGCACCATCATAATCAGACCGGGATCGGCCATAATCAGTGCATCGGGCTTCATATCGATGACCGGTTGCATATGTTCCAGATAACGTTTCAGTTTGTTGTTATGCGGTAACAGATTACTGGCAACAAAAAACTTTTTGCCCAGTGCATGCGCCTCATCAATGCCGGTCTGGAGATTTTCCAGCTGGAAATCGTTGTTGCGCACACGCAGGGAATAGCGCGGCTGCCCCGCATATACGGCATCCGCACCAAAGGCGAAGGCATAGCGCATGTTGCGGATGGTTCCGGCCGGAGCCAGCAGTTCAATAGGTCGTTTACTCATGGTTTATCCTTTTCATTTTCTCGGCTGATTTACGAATCAGGGCAAGATGCATACGCAGGTTATATAACTCATCGGCATAGGAGAGCGGCACATGCACTTTCCTGATCTCTGCCTCTATCGATTCCAGCTCATCGAGCAGGGCCTGCTCAAAGCCGTCACCCAGCGCTTCATCGATACGATTAAGCTCATCATACCAGCGGTAGATGCGTGAACGCACGCGCCAGCGGTAGAGCGGCGGCATCACCTTGAACAACGGAATCAACAGCGCAATAAACGGCAGCAGCATCACCTTCAGCCTGTCCACCAGGGTGGCAGCCCAGAACGGCAGGTATCGCTGCAAAAATGACGGGCCGGACTTGTAATAACGAACGGCCTCTTTGCTCAAAGGCATACCGGCATACAGCGGTGTCGGAAACTCACCGGCGACGGAAAACAGGCTCCTGCCACCATGCACGAAAGTAGCCGCCTGCATCAGCTGATCCTGCAGTGCGGGGTGCAGATCCGCCTTGACCATCAGCGTTGCCGTGGCGGCCAACAGCTTCATATCCTGTGCCGGTGTATTGGTCAGCAGATCCAGTGATCCTTCCGGCAGGCGCAGGCCGGACAGGGTCGCAATACGGCGGGTATAGGCCTCGGCACGATCAAAGCCAAGCAGCTTCACTTTGTCATTGCCATTGAGCTGCCACACCGTATCCGCAGTGGCTGCAGCCACCAGAAAAACTGCATCCACGTCGCCTGCCAGCAGCGCTGCCGCCGCTTCACTGCCGGATAACGGCAACAGGGTGGCGTTGCTTGCATCCACACCATTTTCCTTCAACAGGTGCAGACTTAATACACGCGTGCCGCTGCCCTCTGGGCCAACAGCGATGGACGCCCCATCCATAGCGTTCAGGGATTTAAGCCGGGACTCTGCCCCCACAAACACCCAGAGCGGTTCATAATACATACTGCCCAGTGAGCTCAAGACACTGTTGTCTGGCGCGGCAATGCCGCTCTGCACAAATGCCACATCGGCTTCGCCATTCTCCAGCCGCGTCACATTCTCCAGCGAGCCGGCGGACTCCAGCACATGGACTGTGATACCGCGCTGTTTCAGGTAGTCCCGATAGGCCAGTGCATGGGCATAATAGGCCCCCTGTTTGGTGCCGGCAGAAAAAGTCAGTGTATTCGGTGGTGCCGGATCGACAAACTGATAGGCCACGACAAACCCCAGCATTATCAGCAGCAGGCCCGGAAGAAATGTTTTCAGTTTATCGCCGATCATGGGGTGGAACACTATGCCTGCACTGAAAAAATGCATCCTCAGGCTTTGTGTCAGTAAGCAGCGCGTTCACCGTGTGAGTGACTCTGGCACTTATTGAAGGATGTTGATTATCCGTAACTATTCAGCATATATAGAAAAGCGATGGTCAAAGGCATTCACCGCAGAGGACGCAAAGGACGCAGAGGAAAAGCAAGGCAATGAAAAAGAGTGCTTGTTTAATACTCACAACACATTGCGAATAAATATCCGGGGCCATTGGAAGTCGTGCCAGCGGCCATATTCATATATTTCGTCTTTCCTCTGCGTTGCCGGACACGATGTCCAAATGCCGCGAGTGCACGGATGCGCTGGAGCGCCCTCTGCGGTGAAGAAGATTTTGGTCCTGATTATTGGCAGCAGTGAATAGTTAGGCTGATTTTTTACGGAACAGCAGCACCAGCCAGATCAGACCGGTAGCCAGCATGGCGGATGAGAGCAGCATACCCATGGTGACCGGCCCGAAAAGGAAGCCGAGCTGGGCATCCGGTTGCCGGAAACTTTCGCAGATAATGCGCGCGATGGCATAACCGATCAGGAATATCGCTACCCGCGAACCATCCGGCCACGGTTTATTGCGCAACAGCCAGAGCAGCACAAACAGCACCACACCTTCCAGCGCCATCTCATAAAGCTGGCTCGGGTGCCTGGGTTCAGGACCGGCATGAGGGAAGACCATCGCCCACGGTACAGCGGCGGGATTTTCAACGATGCGCCCCCATAACTCACCATTAATAAAGTTACCCAGACGTCCGAACATCAGGCCGAGCGGTGCGACGGTGAAAAAGAAGTCGGACAGTTTCAGGAACGGCAGGTCATGCTTACGGCAGTACCACCAGCCGGCCACGATAGGCCCGACCATACCGCCATGGAAGGACATGCCACCCTGCCAGACATAGAAGATTTCAATCGGATGGCCAATGTAATAACCGAAATTATAAAACAGTACATAACCGATGCGCCCGCCAAGTACCACGCCAAGGATCAGTGTGGTAAACAGCCCCTCGTAGGCATCCCGGGAAACCCGCGTTTCCCATAACCCTGCACTTTTCAGCTGCAATCGCACCAGATACCAGGTGGCAAAAAAGCCCGCCACATACATCAGGCCGTACCAGTGGATGGCCAGTGGCCCGATCTGCAGTGCTACCGGATTGATACCTGACCAGACCATCAGTAGATCCCCCATAACAGCAATCCACCGAAGAGAATGCGGTAGATACCAAAAGCGACAAAGGTGAAGTGTTCAAGGAAACGGATAAACAACCGCATCACCAGCCAGGCCGAAACAAAGGCAACAACAAAACCGGTCAGCAACGGCATGAGCTGGGCTCCTGCAAAGTCCTGATAATGTTTGAGCAGATCAAAACCGCTGGCTGCCAGCATCACCGGCAGCGCCAGCAGGAAGGAAAATTCAGCACTGGCCTTGCGATCGAGGCCTACGATCAGGGCACCGATGATCGAGGCACCGGCCCGACTGGCGCCGGGAATCAGGGCAAACACCTGTGCCAGCCCGATCCACACCGCCTGCCTGTAACTCATATCTTCCACATCTTTGACCGGATAATCGCTATCCCTGTGCAGATACTCCACAATCAGGAAGACAACACCGCCGACAATAAACATGATCGCCACTGTTTCGACGGTAAATAGCGCCTTGATCTGCTTGTGAAACAGCAAACCGACAACGCCGAGCGGGATAAATGCCAGCGCAACTTTTTTCCACAGTTCCAGATGTTTAAAGGTGAATTTTTCACTGTAATTCGCCACCACGGCCAGAATGGCGGCCAGCTGGATAATCACTTCAAAGGCCTTGTTCTCCTCGCTCTGCGAGATACCCAGCCAGTGGCCTGCGACGATCATGTGTCCGGTCGATGAGATGGGCAGAAATTCCGTGGCGCCTTCGATCAGGCCCAGAACCATCGCCTGTAGTATATCCATCGTCTTTAATCCTCACAGTTTGCAAGCGCAGTAGCAACCTGCGACACCCTACGGGATGTTTTTTTCGAAACAACACTGCTACGCTCAGCCATATCATTCAGCTGCTCACCAAGGGATATCAGACCATGAAAAAGTTTTTCAGCACATTAATGACCTGGCTTGACCGCTTGCGCCGTATTCTGGTCAATGGCTTTTTTGTCCTGTTTCTGGTGATTTTTGTTGTAGTGCTCTCATCCGAACAGGAGACAGTACCAGATGATGCGGCGCTGGTGATCAATCCGGCCGGCAGTATTGTTGAAGAGCTGGAGCTGCCCTCACCGGCACTGATTCCGTCGGGCCTGAATGTTTCTGCGCCCAATCAGACCAACCTGCATGATCTGGTTGCCACCATCCGTTATGCTGCGCATGACCCGCGCATTCGACTGATCGTCCTGAAGCTCGACGAGATGGATGCAACCTCGCTACCCAAACTGCAGGAGATCAGGCGCGCTATTGAAGAATTCAAACAGACCGAGAAGATGGTTGTCGCCATCGGCCCGAACTACAGCCAGTCGCAATATTATCTGGCGGCAACGGCCGATCAGGTTTTCCTTAATCCGCTCGGTGTTACCGCCATCTCGGGCTTCAGTGTCTACCACAACTATTTCAAGGATCTGCTGGACACACTGCAGATCGACATCCAGCTGTTTAAAGTCGGTGAATATAAATCCGCCACCGAGCCGCTGGTACGCAATTCGATGTCGGATGCCGACAGAGAAGCCAACAAACAGATCATTGATGTGCTCTGGTCTGAATACAAGACGGATCTGGCAAGCATGCGCGGCATCAAACCGGAACGGCTACAGGACGTGCTGGATCAGCCCTCAAGGTTTCTCGCTGAACATGGCAACAGCCTTGCCGAGTTGGCCAAAGCCGAAGGGCTGGTGGATGCGCTGGGCGATCACGGCAGTATTGAAAGTTATATCTCCGGCGCCATGGGCCGGCAGGCGGGGGATTACCCCTCTATTGAACTCAATCAGTATATGAATGCAGTCAAAGGTGCCGAAAAACCTAAGCAGAAGGATCGTGTCGGCATCATCACTGTCAGCGGCATGATCCTTGATGGCAAACAGCCACCGGGAACCGTTGGCGATGAAAGCATGCGGGATATGCTGGTACAGGCCCGCAAAGACCCCAACATCAAAGCCGTGGTTCTTCGTGTAGACAGCCCCGGCGGCAGTGCACAGGCATCGGATGTCATCCGCGCTGAAATCAAACGACTGAAAGCCAGCGGCAAACCGGTGGTCGTCTCCATGGGCAGTGTTGCAGCCTCCGGCGGTTACTGGCTGTCGGCACCGGCTGATGAAATCTGGGCATCACCAACCACCATTACCGGCTCCATCGGGGCTTTCGGCGTGCTGGCCAATGCAGAACAGGGCTTGAACAAACTGGGTATTCATTCCGACGGGCTGGGCACCACCGCTGTTGCCGCCGGCATCAGAGGTGACAGGCCGCTGCCAGAAGAGCTGAACAAGGTCATGCAAGCCTCTATCGAATTTATCTACCAGCGCTTTCTGCAGGTTGTAGCAGAGGGGCGTAATATTCCGCTGGCAAAAGTCGCCGAAATCGCGGAAGGGCGCGTATGGACAGGGATCGATGCGCACCGTCTGGGTCTGGTTGATTCGCTTGGCAGCTTCGACGATGCAGTCGCCGCGGCTGCCAACAGGGCGAACCTGGAGAGCTACAGCAGAGAGTGGATCCAGCAACCGATGGGGCTGCGTGAAATGCTGCTGGTTGAAATTTTCGGCAATGCCGACAGTTATGCTGCCGGCATCTTTTACGCTCTGGAGCATAAACTGCTTGCAATGACCGGTATTTCCCTGCCGGCACAATCGCTGCAACATGCTGAAAAACTGGCAGAAATGGTCGGCCTCTCCGACCGGCCCCCGAGTGCATTCGCCATCTGCGATGTTGAAGTAACACCATAGTTCAATCGATTCAGGGTCCCTGATCGGGGGGAGTCAATCATCAGGGCAAACCGGGGAATACTACAATGATAGACCCCGGCCCCATTTGGCCGGTTAGACCTCACAGACCAGATTCAACATTCAAGACCTGGCACCGAAACCCGAAACTCACCCACCTTCCTTCAACTGATAACGCCCGGTTTTGGCTGCGCCTATAAACTCGATTAAATCGTGTTTCTTTAAGCTGGCTACATCACGCCTGGCTGTCGCGATACCTATACCCCACTGTGCTACTATGTCTTCAGCATTGATACCACGCCCTGCCTGTAGCTGCCGAACAAACCATAATTGCCGCTCGTTAAGACCCAACCTGGATACGGTATCAGATAGGCTATCGGATACTGTATCATTTACTCTATCATTTACTCTATCACCAGGGGCTAGTTCAGGGTGTGGCCTAAAGATCACCCGCACACAGTTACCGAGTTCCTGCCACTCTGGCTCAGGGTAACCCTCCCTACTGCAGGCGCTAAGCACACGCTGATAACCACTGCCCCACCTCTCCATCAGCCCAAGTTCATGCAGCACTCTGGAAACTACAATATTGCGCACATGGCTCACACCGGCCTTTAGATCTTCCAGTCTTCGGGGTCAGGCATGTCTTCGGGGTCAGGCATGAGTTATTGAGTTATTTGAAATCAGATCGGATTTCATCTGGTTTATCTTAACTTTAAATTCGGAATCGGCAGTAATGCGCGCCCTAATCTTTCTCGCATGCAGACTTAGTGATGAAGGATCACGATTCATTCGTCGGGCTAAATCAGCTAATGAGTATTGTCCCATCTCTTGCACTAAGCATGCAGCGACCCCACGCGCTTCTGTATAGCTCCGTTTTCTGCTCGGACCAGATAACTCTGCTTCATCAAGACCAAATGCTTCGGCAATAGATTTAAGTAAAGTATCTCATTGCTGTCCGGTTAAGGATATTGCATCAATAAAGTAGGCCTGAATTTCCAACGTTTATGGTACATTTGTAGTTATCCAGACAGCAAATTTACCGAACGGAGAACTCAGGCCATGCAGCACACTAACACGATTTTTCACCAGATAATAAGAGCTGTTCCTCGCCATCTTTTCGACGATGTCGCAGAGCGTTACAAGGGAGATCATCGCGTGCGGAGCCTGTCCTGCTGGACGCAATTTTGCGTCATGGTT
>MNWZ01000158.1 GCA_001871925.1 Zetaproteobacteria bacterium CG1_02_53_45 | reverse complement strand
CCGTGGAGATCTCCCGGGGTAAGACACACGTTCTTCGTACGGGCCACGCCGAATTTACCAGACAGCACCCCGATCGATTATCGGGCATCGCAGTCCATTGCCTGCTTACCCGGCGCTGTCCGGCCTTATATCCGGTTTCTGTACGTCGCGTCCGTACTGTCGTCATTTGCTTCCTTCAGATTCCACCTCACGGTGGACACCCTTGCATAGACGGTTGCTTCCCATCGACTGGGCGCAAAGAGGGACTTCCACCCTCCTGAACGTGCGCCATGCCCGGCGCACTAATAGATGTCCCCCGAATGGGGGACACCGCAGTGCTTAATCACTGAGGCTAGCTCGTCCGTTTTTTTTCATATTGAGTTTTCCCTTGCAGCGCGGGTAACTACGACAGCCCCAGAAAGAAGAACCAGTATTTGATGCTGTTCTGGAAACCATTTTCAGTCCGCAGACAGGGCAAGTCGGGGTCATGTAGTCACCGGCAGTTGCAAGCCTGAGAAGCGCGGCAGATTTCTCTGCTGAGAGAGACCCGATCAGCTTGAGCAACTTGATTCCACTGATCAATGTTACTTCACTGAGCCCGGAAAACTTGATGGCATCCGGTGTGAAAGATGATGAGCTCACAAAATAGGCTTTGCTGATTCTGCTGGCCACCATAACACCGTAAAATTCCCTGATATGTTTTACGCCGACGGGCTGCGACCAGGCTTTGCACTGGGCAATGGCGACCAGCGTATCGGGCGCGTTCCTGTCATAGAGTTCTATATCGATGCCGCCATCAGATCCGAACCGGGTGTTGCGTGCAAGCAGGTTTATTTCATTGAACACAGCTTCGCACAGTTCCTCAAAACGTTTCCACTCCAGTGACTGCAGAACTTCCAGACTCCAGCTTGTCGGTACTGGCGCGATCTGATTTTCCCCCCGGACCCTGTCAGCAAGAATATCTGAAACTCTGGAGTGCGTTTGATGTTCTGTTTGTCGATTCACCGTACTACTTTTCGGAGCAGGCCAGTCATATCGGTCTTTAGCCGAGGATTTTTTCCTGTTAGCTATGGTGTCTTTAGCAAACACAACTAGCGCTATAATGCATAACCCTCCCGCCAGATATGGGGAGAAGTTTTCGGCAGCAGTTACAAAAGCCTGCTGGATCGATACGCCCATTTGACTCCGGCCTGCCGGGAGAATCAGCTTGAGTATGTCTGGGCTGAGAAATGCTTGCTCCGGCAAGCAGGCCTGAAACCCACCACGGCATGGCAAACAGGGCTTCCATCGCGGATTCTTTTCTTCTTGCCATTGTTTCAATCACAGGTGGGGCAGCTTTGCTCCTGCTCCCCGTCGCGCATCCATTGCAATGGCCGAGCATATATCGAGGGACGGATAAAAACAGTCCCCCAAATGGGGACATCGCAGTCTGATTGGCAGCTATGCTGCCGGCGGCGCATGCTGTCCGTGTTCGCCGCTGAGCGGGACAAATCGCACCGGCAGCTTCGCAGTTGTTTCAATCGTACCCTTGCGCTTTTCCACCAGCTCCTGCGTCATGAGGGGCACGCCAGTTCGCACATATACGCGACGATGGTTGTGTAGATGATCCGCTTGCCTGCAGGCGACGTCAGCTATTATGCAGCCTTGCTGCGCCCGAGCGGCGCTGCACATACGCCTTGAGTTGCCGCTCTGCGGCATCAAAGGCATCGCGGATCGCGACATGGAGGTTTTCGTTCGGTTCGTGTTTGACGACCAGCTCCTCGCCGGGCACGTCAATATTGATATGCAGCTCGTAAAGTACCCCCTTGTTGCTGTGCATATGAGGCGCATCAACCGTCACATGGCAGCTGGTGATATGATCACAGAAACGCTCCAGCTTGGCCGCTTTAATGCGGATTTTCTCTTCCTCCTCACTGGAGAGAAGGAGGTTGTGGTTGTTGATTTGCAATGGATGTTGCATATGCGTTCTCCTGTATGATGATTATAGACTATCCGCCCCGCGATAACCTTAATCATACGGGCAGCAGAACAGGTGCGGCTGGTCTACAATAGGGGTACGAATTTATTCCAGGAATTGAGGTGGTGATCATGCCTGCATTCAGACCTGCACATTTGCTGTTACTGATACTTTCAACGCTGTTGCTGCCTGCAGCAGCGCAGATGCGGCCAGATACCGCTGTGCGGACGGCGCCATCACCAATATGCGATCGTTCTGCGACAATCGCGGCGGCCTGGACCACAATGGCGTATGCGGCGATGGCCTGATCGAAGTGGGTGAGGTCTGCGATGAAGGCCAGCTCAACTCCGATATCCAGTCCAATGACTGCCGCCGGTTCTGGTGCGGCGACGGTGTTATCGACACGAATGAGCAGTGCGATGACGGCAACAGCACAAACGACGACGGCTGCAATACCGGCTGCACGGCCTGTGGCAGCCTGAACAACAACCTCGAAATCAGCAGCGATACCCGGATCTGTACGCAAAACTTATAACGCCGCAAGGGGCCCCATGCCTGAAGCCCAACGTCTGGCACCGGGCATGCGCCCCGACAGACGAATGACAGCGGGTCAGCAACTGCAGACGAAAACAGTGCCTTCAAGAGCAGGCGATACACTGAAAATGCAAGCCAGGAAAGTCACCCCGCCTGCAGAGAGCAAGCGTGTGGAACGCATTCCGCCAAAAACAGTCGCAAGGTCTGAATTACGACCACGCCCTGAACCTGTGGCTCCGACAGCAGTACCTGTGATTACGTTCCCGGGAAGAGGTCAGCGCTTCTCGGCTCCGGCCAGTGTGACGGCCAAAGCGGATTTTGACCGCAGGAACAGGGTGCAGTTTCTGCTCAAAACAGTGCCGGACAAGCGTATTGTACAACGCTCATCAGACGGCCAGTTCAATAATATCGTTGCCGTATCCTATACTGTGTAAGCGCAGTCTATGCCGGCAGGCAGGGCGGCAGCAGCGCCTGTATCGAATTCAGTGTCAGGGCTGCACGCATGGCGCCGCTCCGGCAAGAGCGGCTGTTGCCGCGCAGACTGGCGTGCTGATATGAGAGCTTTGCTGATAGCGATATGTTGCCTGCTAGCTGTTTTACCGGCATCGGCCGGGCCGGGTTTTCAGGCCGGTGAGTGGGAAATCACCACCTCCACCGCAATACCGGACATGCCGGTGACCGTACCGCCGATGACGTTCCGCCAGTGTATGCTGGATGAGAACAGCATGGCGCAACAGAGCAGTGAAAACAGCGGTTGCAGGATACTCGAACAACAGAAAAACGGTGATACCCTGAACTGGAAGGTGAGCTGTGAGAGCGAACAGGGGCGGGCCGATATCAGCGGCAGCCTCACCTGGTCGGGTGACAGCATGCAGGGAACGACCGCCATCACTACCGATCCGGGCGGGCAACAGATGACCGTCATCACCCGCATGCAGGGAAAACGCCTGGGGCCGTGCAGATAGCCCTTCGCAAAGGCCGGAAAAACGCCCGGCCCCCGCCATCGACGCCGCCATTACGGCCCGGATTTTTCGTTACAGGTCAATAATGGCATCAAATGTGCTCTTCATATCCGGTCAGCTCCGGATCGCAGCACGGCACAACACCTGTGCGCGCATGTATCCGGCTGACAAGACAGGGTGAATCCACCAGCGGGGATTGAAGCAAAATGAACACGGAACTGATCGCAAGCCTGCATGTGCGGGAACAAGCACATGAAGTCATCGTCTATCACAGGATACTCTCCCTGGCGCTGGCGCTGGGCGTCGCGGAAGACCGGGCTGAAGTACTGGCAGCAAGCGTATTCGGCCACTGCCAGCTGCACGGAGCCTCAATCACGCACTGCGCAACCCAAAGCAACGGAGAGAGTTACCTGCTGGTGATCCGTGCAGATAACGACACATGGCGAGAGCAGGTTAGCCTGCATGCGCTGCCGGATGCAGATGTGCTGGAAGCGCAGCGGCAGCTGCTGGCGGAAAGCTCACTGCCCGATCTGTTGCGGCAGATGCATGGCAGACAGGAGCTGTTGCAGCAGCAACGGGATGCACTGAAGCTGGAGGCAGAACGCCTGTCTACCAAACTCACGCTCAATCATCGGGACATGGAACATCAGGCCATGCACGACGAGCTGACCGGACTGCCGAACAGGCCGCTACTGACAGAGCGCGCCAAACATGCCCTGCAGATTGCCGGACGTCAGGGTTTCCATTGCTGCCTGATGGTTATGGACCTCGATAATTTCAAGGATATCAATGATGCACTGGGGCACCATATCGGTGATCTGATGCTGCAGGAAGTAGCCAATCGTTTCAAAAAAAGCCTGCGCGTCTCGGACACACTGGCAAGGCTCGGTGGCGACGAGTTTGCCGTGCTGCTGCTTAATAACAGCGCTGATCAGGCAAAACTCGTAGCTGAAAAACTGAGGTCAGCGCTGAGCAAACCCTTCGAGCTGCAGGGGCATGTACTGTCGGTCACGATCAGTATCGGCATCACTGAATTTCCGACACACGGTGATGATATCTCCAGCCTGATGCGTCGGGCCGATGTGGCGATGTACCATGCCAAAAACATGAAACTGGACAGTGTGGTCTACAGTCCGCTGCAGGATGAACACAGCGCCGAACGTCTCGCCCTGCTCAATGAACTGAATCTGGCAATCCAGGCGGGGCAGCTCGAGCTCTACTATCAACCGCAGGTGCTGACTGCCGGCGAAGGTTTGCCTTCACTGGAGGCTTTGATCCGCTGGCCGCATCCGGAAAAGGGTATGGTTTTTCCCGATCGCTTTATTCCGCTGGCCGAAGACTCGGGCCTGATCACACCCATGACATGGTGGGTGATGGAGACAGCCGTCGCCCAGTGCGCGGCATGGCACCGCTCCGGCCTGCCGGTCAATGTGTCGATCAATATCTCTGCCCATTGCCTGCAGGAAGTCGATATGGCGCAACGGATCGCCGACTGCATCAGGCGTCATGAACTGCCTGATAACGCGCTCGTGCTGGAAATCACCGAAAGTATGATTATGGCCGATCCGCATCAGGCATCGAAAGTGCTGCTGGAGATTGATGCGATGAAAGTGGATGTCGCCATTGACGATTTCGGCACCGGCCACTCATCGCTGGCTTACCTGAAACATCTGAAGGTGGACGAACTGAAAATCGACCGCTCATTTGTCATGGGTATGTTTGAGCACAAAAATGATGAAGTCATCGTGCGTACGGTGATCAATATGGCGCACAGTATGGGCTTGCGCGTAGTCGGTGAGGGGATCGAGGACCGGCAGAGCTGGGATGCTCTGGCGGCAATGGGCTGCGACCGCATTCAGGGTTATTTCATCAGTCGACCGCAGCCGGTTGAACAGATGACCCGCTGGCTTGAAAACTTCGCCACACATGGCCTGCAGCTGGATGATTGAGTACCGGGCTTTTCACCATTGATCCACCTGTCACCCTGGCGGTGAAAGCTTCACGACTTACTCACGGGACAAGCCCTGCTGCGCAGTAGGCAGGGGAGCATAACGGTCGCTGATCCAGCTGACGATATCGGCCCATAACAGTTCGGCCTGCAGGTCACGCAGCAACATATGGTAACCGTTTTTATACAGATAGAGATGCTGATTGCTGTTGGCGGCAGTCAGCGGCCCGAAACTTGCCAGCACGGGTTCCTTCTCAATCACCTGATCCTTCTCACCATACAGAATCAGGGCAGGCCCCTGCAGCTTGCCGACAGCCTCAAAACCCGCCTGCATCAGATCAACCAGTCCGTATAGTGTATCCACCCGGGTGGCCTTGATCACCAGCGGGTCACGCCCCAGCGCGATAAGCATCTCCCGATTATCCGATACGACGATACCGAGCGACTGGCCGGTAAATGTTTTCCACGGCATGATGAATGCAGCCGCCTTCACCCCCCATCTCTGCCACCACGGCATAGCATCCCAACCCCGCACTGCAGGTGCGGCAAGTATCACTCCCTCCACACTGATTTTCCTGCTCGCCAGCATGTTCAACACCACCGCCGCGCCCATGCTCTCGCCGAGCAGAAACAGCGGTTTATCCGGATAGCGTGTTTTGATGGCTTGAATCAGTGCCTGCAAATCCTCTGCATAAGCCTCTTTGCCCGGCCAGAAGCCGCGTTTGGGGGCGTTGCCGAAACCTCGCTGGTCATAAGCATAGACGCTGAGATTGTGCTCGGAAAACCAGAGCGCTGGATCCGTTATAAAGTTGGAATAATCATTAAACCCGTGCACGGCGATGATCACGGCCCGGCTCCGGTCAGGCGCAATCCAGCTGCGCAGCGGCAATCGGGTCCCGTCATAGGAGACAAAGCTCTCCCCTTCGATAACCGGCCTGACACCGGTTGCCTGCGGCCCGATAAAATGAGGCGCGCATGCACTCAATGTCAGCAGCACTACGCAGCCGGGCATCACCCTGCAGAGCCGCCTCAAATCAAACCTGAGTGGCATGGAACCCGGCTGCTACAATCCATCGTGCCGTGCTTCACCGCTCTGTGTCCGCAAGGCCTGTTGTTCGGCATGGGCGTTTTCAATGGCCTCGAGCTGCTCATGGATGGCATTGATTATCGCCACCGCTTCGAGATGTACGGCGTGCATAGTCGGACAGGAGAGATTAACAAAATTGTCAGCACTGATTCTCATGCAGTGATGCTAGCGGAATGGCGTCGGCAGGACAGCCATGCACAGTTCTTCACCGGCCGAAGCGGATCCACTGCTGCATTTTTGCTGACGCATTCCCGTCATCTTTTTGCCGCAATGCATAAAAATCAGCGTTTCCTTCAACCGGGCTGCTGCAACCGCCAGGCTGACGGTTCACATACTCCCGGTATCATGAAACAGCCTTGAGACTTAGCTGCGGCAGACAGAAACAGCCTGCCTGGAAAAGAGGCACGGATTTTGCTTTAAAGTGATAATGATCCTTTGGCCGGGCAGCAAGCTCGCCAAAATGTGAGAGGTGCTTATGCTTAAAACTATACAGGGCTGGTGGCGCCGCGAAGAGGGCGCCCAACAGAAGCCGGAACTCACCCTGGCCATTACCAAGCTGATGGTCGGCATGATGACGATGGATGGAAAAATCGATGCTCAGGAGCGTGCCACGATCGTCAGCTCACTGGGCGAACAGTTCGGCCTTTCTGCTCAAGAGAGTGACGCATTGATTGTGCAGGCGACAGACAAGGAGCGTACCGACCTGCGTTTTTCTGCGGTGGTAGAGCAGATCGTTGAACACTTCAATGTTGAGGAGCGCGCCGCAATCCTTGCCAAGCTTTGGCGTGTTGCCATGGCAGATGGCAATATCGACTTTCTTGAGGAGCAATATATCAACCGGCTCTCCGGACTGCTCGGTGTACCGGCCAGCGCTCTGGCAGAGATGAAGGCGAAACAGGAACAGCTCTTTCCGGATCTGGATCACTCCAAACGTTTCCAGCAACCCAATACGGTCATCCGTTAAGCCTTGAAGGGCCGGGTTTATCCGGCTCACCAGACAACTTCCGGGTTATATAAACCCGGAACTGTTTCTGCGGCTGCAACATAAAACCGTGCCTCTCCGCATCAAACACCTTCTCTGCACAGGGTTGATATATTAGTATTTCATTATGTATTGTGCCGTCATTATTCAAGGAGACAGGCATGGCAACTGTAGAGCTAAGCAAAGAGAATTTCGAAACCATCGTATCATCCAGCAGTATGGCAGTACTGGATTTCTGGGCCCCGTGGTGCGGCCCCTGCAAGAGCTTTGCTCCTGCCTATGAATCAGTTTCAGACACCTTCCCCGATGTACTGTTCGGCAAGGTGAACACCGAGATCGAGCAGGAACTCGGCGCTCATTTTAATATCCGCTCTATCCCCACGCTGATGATTATCCGTGATAATGTTATCCTCTTCTCGCAGGCCGGAGCTCTGCCGAAAGATGCTTTGAGCGATGTGATCAATCAGGCGCTGGCCATTGATATGCAACAGGTGCATGCCGAAATCGCCAACAAAAAACAGCCCGCCTGAAACAGGCAGATAAACAAGGAGTCCCCATGTTGAAAAAACTGCTGCTGCCAATGCTGCTGGCACTGACATGTGCCGGTCAGGTCATACAGGCACACGAATGCGATGGAAAAACCGCCACAATCATCGGTACCGAAGGTGATGACAAAATTACCGGTACCAGCGGTGACGATGTCATCGTCGGCCTGGGCGGCGATGACAAAATCACCGGCAAGGGCGGCAACGACATCATTTGCGGCGGCGACGGCAACGACAAATTGCAGGGCGGTGATGGCAACGACCGGCTGTTCGGCGATGCGGGAAATGACACCCTGACCGGCGACAAGGGCGACGACTCGCTCTTCGGCGGTGACGGCAAGGATGTGTTGCGTGCAGGTGCGGGCAATGACCGGCTGCACGGCGGCCCCGGCAACGACAAGTTATACGGCGAAAACGGTAATGATGCCCTGTATGGAGAAAACGGCGATGACAGCCTGTATGGCTGGTATGGCGATGATCTGCTTGATGGCGGCAATGGCGATGACCAGCTGTCCGACCGCGACGGCAATGACACCATGGACGGCGGCGAAGGCAAGGATGAATGTCAGGGGCTGAAAGATTTCGGCAGCCGTAATGCGCAGGATGAATGGGTTGAAGATATCCGGCCATCCGAGGAATCAGCGGACTGGAAAAACTGCGAGCAGTTGTTCAAATAATCTGTCACTGCAGGCCCCGGCTTTAATGCGCCGGGCACTGCAGGCAGGATAGCCGGATGGAGCTCATCGACAGCCACTGCCATCTTGATGATGGACGTTTTGACCCGGACAGGGCGGATGTTATCAAACGTGCCGCAGAGGCCGGCATACAGCGCTTCATCGTGCCGGCTATTCATGACGACAGCTGTCTTGCAATAAACAGCCTCAGCAAACAGTACCCTGAAATGCTGCCGGCTTACGGACTGCACCCCTGGTTCTGCGACCGCCATCGCAACAGTGATTTTGCACTGCTGGCAGAGCTGCTCGGATCTGCCGTCGCTGTTGGCGAGTGCGGACTGGATTTCGGGCTGAGTAAAACCGATGCACAAACCCAGCTGCACTGGCTGCGGCCGCAACTGCAGCTGGCCATCGATTTGAAGCTGCCGGTGATCCTGCACAGCTATAAAGCCACCGATATACTGATCGCAGAAATCAGAAAAAAGCCGGGATTACGCGGTGTCCTGCACAGCTATTCCGGCAGCCTGCAGCAGGCAGGGCAATTGATTGATCTGGGCTTCGCTCTCGGGTTTGGTGGAGCGATCACGAACCCGCAGTCAACCCGATTGCACGATCTGGTCAGGCATATCCCCCTAACCGGCATCCTGATTGAAACCGATGCACCGGATCAAACGCCGTTCAGCCAACGCGGCAAAAGAAATGAACCCGTATTTCTGATCGAAATCGCAGCCCAGATCGCTAGGCTGCGCGATATGGACAGGGATGCGCTAACCCGCAGCTGCAATGCCAATGCAAAGGAGCTATTCAGCTTATGAACCAGGCACAGGAACGTACAGAGATACTGGTGGGAAAAGAGGGGCTGGATTATCTGGCGGGCTTACATCTGCTGGTGGTCGGGCTCGGCGGCGTGGGTGGTGCGGCCACTGAAGCTGTCGCGCGCGCCGGTATCGGCCGTATGACCATAGTTGATCACGACAGTGTGGGGCTCTCGAATATGAACAGGCAGCTGGTCTGCACCCACAGCACCATAGGCAAGGCCAAGGCAACCGCGATGGGTGAGCGCATTATCGATATCAATCCCGATATAGAGCTCGATGCTCATGTCGGTTTTCTCAGTCCGGATAATATGGAGTCATTCCTTGCCGCCGGTGATTTTGATTATGTGATCGACTGCATCGATTCGGTCGCCTGCAAGGCCGTACTGGTGGCCACATGCCAGAAGCTGAACATCCCCGTGGCTTCGAGTCTGGGCGCCGGTGGCAGGCTCGATGTCACCAAAGCCGAAATCACCACACTGGATAAAACCTATAACTGCGGCCTGGCGGTCAACCTGCGCCGTAAACTGCGCCGGGCAGGCGCTTCTCTGGACTATCCGGTGGTCTTCTCCGGTGAGTTTCCGATCAAACCGCTGCCGCAGGCGCCGGTCGGCAATGACCCGGATGCCCTGCCCCGTGCCGTTAACGGCACGATCTCCTATATGCCCAACCTGTTCGGTTTTATGCTGGCAGGTTTTGTTATTAAACAGCTGCTGGATAAACAGAGGGCCTAGGGATTCTGACTTTTTCAGAGTATCCCTGACATTAATCAACAGGAAGGTGAGCCATGTTCGGATGGAATAAAAAGAAAAAAACAGCGTCGGCACGTCATATTCTGGTCTCAGATCGTGAACAGTGTGAAGCACTGAAGGCCGTAATCGAAGCCGGTGCGGACTTTGCCGAAGTGGCGAAACAGCACTCCACCTGCCCGTCAGGCAAAAATGGCGGCGATCTGGGCAGCTTTCGCGAGCGGCAGATGGTTAAAGAGTTTAACGATGTGGTGTTTTCGGCTGAACTGCACAAGGTGCACGGGCCGGTCAAAACCCAGTTCGGCTATCACCTGATCGAGATCACCGAGCGCTCGACAGACAAATAATCAGGGCAGCAGGTGGGAGCTGGCCATCTCGATCTGGCGCTCCTTCCAGGCGCGGTGTTGCAGCATGATGGCAACCACTTCATCGATATCGTCGGTCACTCTCACCAGAGCCAGCTCTTTTTCAGTGACGTAACCTTCCTCTAACACCCTGTCCTTGATCCACTCCAGCAGCCCGGCCCAGAACCCGGATCCGTAAAGCACCAGCGGAATCGGGAATGCCTTGTGAGTCTGCATCAGGGTAAGTGATTCGAAAAACTCGTCGAGTGTACCGAAACCGCCGGGCATGCAGACATAACCCATCGAATATTTCACAAACATCACCTTGCGTACGAAAAAATATCGGAAATTGACCGAAATATTCTGGTAAGTATTGGGCGTCTGTGCCAGCGGCAGCGTGATATTCAGCCCCACCGATTTTCCACTGCCTGCGCGCGCCCCCTTATTGGCCGCCTCCATGATACCGGGGCGCCGCCGGAGATCACAGCAAAACCCTCTGTTGCCAGCTTTTTAGCCAATAGTTCCGTATCATTGTAATAGCGGCTTCCGGGCTGACTGCGGGCAGCCCCGAAGATGGTGATGGAAAAGGGCAGGTCGACGAGCTGTCGAAGCCCTCGGTGAACTCGCTCATGATTCTGAATATGCGCCAGGCTTCTGTTCCTTTCAGATCTTCCATAATGCCCTCTGATGCCTGCATCAACAGGCCGGATACCTTGCTGTTACCAGCTAGCCTGCCTGCTCCACTACCAGAACAATCTCGCAGAACTCACTGTTTGCTTCCAGAGCTTAACTGCTGTGCATCTGCGGCAACAGGAAGCGAAGGGCCTCAAAAAATATCCAGCGGGTAATCAGGTAGGTTGTCGACATGGCCAGACAGCTGACTGCCGTGACCTTGAGCTTTTCCAGCGTTGTGGTGGCCGGCACGAAAAAACGGGGCAGCAGAATCATCGCCCCGATGACGCCGCAGCTGAATCCCTGCAGCATAAACAGAAAATATTTTAATGAGTTGGCATTTTCAGCCAGGCCGGGAAGCGACATAAACTGCGGCATGAGAAACTGGAAGATAATCAGCGGGGCATAAATAAACGGATATTCAATCCACAGCAGTCCGGCTTTTTTCTGGCCGAATATATAGATGACACCAGCCATAATATTGGCTGAAACCATATAAAGCGTAACCGATATCATTGTGCTGTTCATTGCCGACTCCCCATTTCCCGCAGACAGTATTACGTTTGTCGGCAATCGGAAAGTGCCGGGCTGATTTTTATTCCGGGGCTGAGTCCTGTTGCAACTGCAGCATACACGCGTCCACCACATCAAGCATGCGGTAACCCAGCTGCATCTGTTCAGCACTGGACGACTGGATCATCAGGCTGGCGCATTCATGGAACTTTTCCAATACCTGCGGATCATCCATCAAACGATCCATATCGATGACAATTTCATGATCATGGCTCATAGAGTAAGCATACCACACTAACTGCTCTGTCGCAGCTGAGCTTCTCATCAGGCAGGTATTTTTGCTGGCCTTTGTGTGTTATCTCCTTAAGCTGCCGCGCCATGATATATCGTCTTTTTTTCCACACCTGCCTGTTTATGCTGATCCTTGTTGCAGCCACATCCGCTTCGGCTGAAGATGCCGAAAGCAACTGGAAAAATAATCTTGAGCTCGGTGCAGTCAAAACCAATGGCAATACACAGACCATGACATTGAATAGCGCCCTGAAAATGGTTCACGACGGGGCCAACCTGCGTGAAACGCTCACGGCCAGTGCCAACAACTCCACGAGCAAAAATACGACCACGGCAGAAAAGTATGACGCCAGCCTGCAGGAGGACTGGAAAATCACCGAGCGTGATTATCTGTTTTTTCGACTGGGCTTTGAAAGCGACCGCTTTGCAGGCTTTCGCCATCGCTTCAGTGAAACAGCCGGTTATGGTCGTGATCTGATTAAAACTGAAGATTTCAGCTGGAATCTTGAACTGGGTGCCGGCTTAAGGCAAAGCCGATTCACCGATCGTACCCGGAAGAATGAAGCCATTGGCCGCGCTGCCAGCAACATCGGATGGAACATCAGTGAGTCGGCCCGGTTTACGCAGGCGCTCTCCACCGAGGGTGGAAAAAGCGGCTGGTCTTCAAAATCGGTGACCGGATTGCAGCACAAGTTGAACTCCCACCTGGCCAGTAAAATTTCACTGAAGCTGGATCACAACAGCAAGGTTCCTGCTGCCACCAAAAAACTGGATATTGAAACAGCGATTACACTGGTGGTCAGTTTCTAGCAGCCTGTCGGACTTTACCCAAAGCATGATAGGATATGCATAGAGCAAGTGATGAGGAGGCCAGTATCGAATGAGCAGAAGATTTCGTGATGCGGATCGCGGTACGTCGTATTTATTGCCTCCTTCACTGGATGAATGGTTGCCGGAAGATCATCTGGCACGTTTTGTAGTGGAGATTGTAGACGGACTTGATACAGGAGAGCTGGAACGTTCGTATGGAGGCGGTGGCAGTGCGCCGTATCATCCAAAGATGTTGCTGGCGCTGCTG
>MNWZ01000037.1 GCA_001871925.1 Zetaproteobacteria bacterium CG1_02_53_45 | reverse complement strand
CCGTGGAGATCTCCCGGGGTAAGACACACGTTCTTCGTACGGGCCACGCCGAATTTACCAGACAGCACCCCGATCGATTATCGGGCATCGCAGTCCATTGCCTGCTTACCCGGCGCTGTCCGGCCTTATATCCGGTTTCTGTACGTCGCGTCCGTACTGTCGTCATTTGCTTCCTTCAGATTCCACCTCACGGTGGACACCCTTGCATAGACGGTTGCTTCCCATCGACTGGGCGCAAAGAGGGACTTCCACCCTCCTGAACGTGCGCCATGCCCGGCGCACAATAAAAACGGCGGAAGCTTTCGCTTCCGCCGTCTGCAGGACACCCGTATCAAGAGGGGGAGGAGGAGATAAAGGGTGCCCCGATTTCTTAGCGCTGAGGTTTAGAAGTGATACTGTGCATTCACCGTAAACATGCTTGCTTCCAGCCCCTGGAAGTTGGTCCTGATGGCCGTGGCATTGGTTTTTGGCTTGCTCAGCATGTGTGATACTTCGGCACCCAGGCTGTATGTGTCGGCAAGACGATACTGCATGCCAACACCATAGGCATAACCACTGCGTGTTTTCTTCTGCGTGGCAAAGCCAAGTTCACTGTAGCTGGCACGAATGGTGGCAGCACCGAGCAGTGCATAGGCGGTCAGGTTGTCGCTGATCTCCATTTTCGGCTTCAGGTACACCGCTGCAAACCAGTCAATACCGGTGCGTGGCTGCAATGTGAACTCTTCGCCGGTTTTACCGGTAGCGCCCATACGTACTTCACCACCCAGGTATTCGGAGAAATCATCACCGACCTGCAAATAGCCACCGAACACAGCCTTCTTGGCAACACCTGTGTTGATGCTGAACGCACCCAAACCAACACCGACATACGGATCCGATGCCTGTGCAGTACTTGTAAATGCCAGCATCAGACAAGATGCGGCGGCCAGTTTAAACATTTTTGTCATTCAGAAACTCCTTGTTGGTATGTTGCGCTGCGAACGATGGGCAGCGAACCTGAAACGAAGATGAATAGCGGGGTCAGGTGCGGCGAAATGCCACACATCTGACATCGTCCGAATCAATAACCATAATCCGTACCATATTGTTCCTGTTTTCAAACCGGACTAGAATGGTCGCCTTTAAAGGAGTCACCATGCTCAGACTGACCAAATTGACGGACTATGGAATCCTGCTGATGACGCACATGGCATCATCCGAGCAGGAGCGCCTGACTGCCGGAGAGCTGGCCGAGGTCACCCGCATCCCCTCGCCGACTGTGAGTAAAATTCTGCAGATGCTGCTGCATGAGGGCCTGCTCGATTCCACCCGTGGCTCCAAGGGTGGCTATTGCCTGACCCGCCCTGCCACCGCGATCAATGTGCGCGACATCATCAACGTCTTTGAAGGCTCCATTGCGCTGACCGAGTGCAACCTTGATGGCAGCTCATGCGACCAGCATGATGTCTGCTCCACCAGCAATAACTGGAAGCGTATCAACCAGGCCGTGGGTCAGGCATTGCAGGATATTTCACTGGCCGACATGACCGAACAGGATTTTGTACCGATTTTCCGCCTGCAGCGCGGTATCTCTATAGCGAAGGTGTGCTGATGTCTGACGTCAAAACAGAACATAAACCGGAATCGTTCACCAACCGCGAATACGAAGCGGGTTTTATTACCGATATTGAGACCGACACGCTGCCGCCGGGACTGGATGAAGATGTGATTCGTCATATCTCAGCCAAAAAGAATGAGCCGGAATGGCTGCTCAACTGGCGGCTGGAAGCATTCCGCCACTGGCAGACGATGACCGAGCCGCACTGGCCGAATGTGACCTATCCGCCAATCGATTATCAGTCAGTCTCCTATTATTCGGCGCCGAAGTCGCAGGCCGATGGCCCGAAAAGCCTGGATGAAGTAGATCCGAAGCTGCTGGAAACCTATGCCAAGCTGGGTATTCCCTTGCGAGAGCAGGAGTTTCTCGCCGGCGTTGCCGTCGATGCCGTGTTCGATTCGGTATCGGTCGCGACCACCTTCAAGGGCAAACTGAAAGATGCCGGTGTGATCTTTTGCCCGATCTCGGAAGCGGTACAAGAGTACCCTGAGCTGGTGCAACAGTACCTCGGCACCGTGGTCCCGACCGGTGACAACTTCTATGCCGCACTGAATTCAGCCGTATTTACCGATGGCTCGTTCGTATATATCCCCAAGGGTGTGCGCTGCCCGATGGAGCTCTCCACCTATTTCCGCATCAATGCCCTGAATACAGGCCAGTTCGAGCGTACGCTGATTATCGCCGATAAAGGCTCCTATGTTTCCTATCTGGAAGGCTGTACGGCACCTCAACGTGATGAAAACCAGTTGCATGCGGCAGTCGTAGAGCTGGTCATACTTGATGATGCCCAGATCAAATATTCAACGGTGCAGAACTGGTATCCGGGTGATGAGAACGGCATTGGCGGCATCTATAATTTTGTAACCAAACGTGCCGACTGCAGAGGTCAACGCGCCAGGGTATCCTGGACACAGGTGGAAACCGGCAGTGCCATCACCTGGAAATATCCGAGCTGCGTGTTGCGCGGCGATGATTCGGTGGGTGAATTCTATTCGGTCGCCCTGACCAAGATGCACCAGCAGGCCGATACCGGCACCAAGATGATTCACATCGGTAAAAATACCAGCAGCACGATTGTTTCCAAAGGCATCTCTGCAGGCTTCGGTCAGCAGTCCTATCGCGGGCTGGTGCGTATCGCCAAATCAGCGGAAGGCGCGCGCAACCATACCCAGTGTGATTCACTGCTTATCGGTGACAAATGCGGTGCGCATACCTTCCCCTATGTGGAGGTGAAAAATCCGACAGCGACCATGGAACATGAAGCGAGCACCTCGAAAATCGGCGAGGACCAGCTCTTCTATTGCCAGAGCCGCGGCATATCCGAAGAGGATGCGGTCAACATGATCGTGAACGGTTTCTGCAAGGATGTATTTAACGAACTGCCGATGGAATTTGCGGTTGAAGCGAACCGACTCATGGAAGTATCCCTCGAAGGCGCAGTAGGTTAATAAATTGAACCGCAAAGGACGCCAAGGTTCGCAAAGGTTTTTACTGTTGATTTCCCTTTGCGTTACTTTGCGCCCTTAGCGGTAAATAGAAGGTTTTAGAGATGATAGAGATTAAAGATTTACACGCATCGGTAGATGGCAAAGCAATCCTGAAAGGGATCAATCTCACGATTGGTGCCGGCGAAGTGCATGCCATCATGGGCCCGAACGGTTCAGGCAAATCAACCCTCTCCAATATCATTGCAGGGCGTGACGGCTATACCGTGACCAAGGGTTCCATCACCTACAAGGGCAAAAACCTGCTAGAGATGAGCCCCGAACAGCGTTCATGGGAGGGTATCTTCCTGGCCTTCCAGTATCCGGTCGAGATTCCCGGCGTGAACAACACCTACCTGCTCAAGGCCGGCGTGAACGCCAAACGTAAACATCAGGGATTACAGGAGCTCGATGCCATTGAATTCCTGCAGATCGTCCGCGAAAAAGCGAAACTGGTCGAGCTCGATCAGTCATTCCTCTCGCGCGGCGTCAATGAAGGCTTCTCGGGTGGTGAGAAAAAGCGCAATGAAATCTTCCAGATGGCCGTACTGGAACCATCACTGGCGCTGCTCGATGAGACTGATTCGGGGCTGGATATCGATGCCCTGCGCATTGTTGCCAATGGCGTGAATCACCTGCGCAGCAAGGATCGTTCCGTGGTGATGGTGACCCATTACCAGCGTCTGCTCGACTATATTCAGCCGGATGTCGTGCATGTACTGATGGATGGTAAAATCCTCAAGACCGGCGGCAAAGATCTCGCCCTGGAACTGGAAGAGCGCGGTTACGACTGGGTCAGACAAGAGGCTGCTGCATGAGTGTGTCACTGCAAACCGTTCGCGATCAGGCATGGCTGGCTTTTGAAGCCAGAGGTTTGCCGACCACACGCGATGAGGATTGGAAATATACCGACCTCTCCCGCATAAGCGCACTGCTGGGTGAACAATGGTGGCAGGCTGCGGCTGCAACAGAGATCGATGCTGCAGCATTTGCTATCCCGAACCTTGATGCTTACCACATGATTTTCGTTAACGGACGCTTTGATGCCGAAGCATCCGACCTGCCTGCAGGCATTACTGTCAGCTCACTGGCCGGTTTGATTCAGGATGAACCGGACAAAACGATTGAGCTGATGGCGTATCACGCCGATGCCGCACTGAGCAGTGGCCTGACTGCGGCCAACAGCGCACTGGCAAGTGACGGCGCCTGTATCTGTATCGCAGCCAACACCAGGCTCGATAAACCGCTGCACATTCTGCATGTGAATGACGGCGGCACATCACACCTGCGCAGCAGCATTGAGGTCGGTCAACATGCCGAACTGGAGATTATTGAACATTTTGCCGGCAACCATGATGCGTCCGGACTGACCAACAGTGTCACTGCTATCCGTCTGGCGGCCGGCGGCCGCTGCACGCACTACCGTCTTCAATTGGAAGCGGTCAAACAATGTCATAACGGTCGTGTGGAAGTGAAGCAGTCACGCGATTCGGCTTATGTACTGCATGCAGTTGAACTCGGTGCTCTATTGTCGCGCACGGATGTTATCAGCAAACTCGATGAGCAGGGCGCAAGCTGTGAGCTAAACGGCCTGTTTGTGGCGTCAAACCGTCAGCATGTCGATCACCACACCCGCATTGAACACAACGCACCGCATTGCGTGAGCCGTGAACATTACCGCTCTGTACTCGACGGCCGCGCGCATGGCGTATTCAACGGCAAGATCATTGTCGGCAAAGGGGCGGTTAAGACCGACTCGGCACAAAGCAATGCCAATCTGCTGCTGTCCGACAAAGCCGAGATCGACACCAAGCCGGAGCTGGAAATCTACAACGATGATGTGAAATGTGCGCATGGCGTGACCATCGGACAACTGGACAAAAACCAGCTGTTTTACCTCAAATCACGCGGCATCTCCGAAGAGGAAGCCAAGCAGATGCTCACCTTCGCCTTTGCTGATGAGATCCTCGCAAAAATGGGCAGCCAGCCGGTGCGCCGCTTTATCGAGCGCGCCGCCTTTGCCAAACTGCCGATCATCACCGATCTGGAAGGTATGCTGGTATGAATTTCTCACCGCTAAGGACGCAAAGGAACGCAAAGGTATTTTCAAAAAGCATGCCATCCGATGGCTCGCTCAAGCTGTCTGGTTATTCCGGTAGGCAGGGAGTTACTTCCATGAATGCCTTTCCTTTGCGTAACTTTGCGTCCTCTGTGGTGCAAAAAGGTTTTGATTATGTTTGATATTGAAAAGATTCGCAGCGATTTCCCTATTCTGGGGCAGCAGATTTACGGCAAGCCTTTGGTCTACCTGGATAATGCCGCTACCACGCAGAAACCGCAGTGTGTGATTGGCGCGATCAGCCACTATTACGAACTGGATAATGCCAACGTACACCGTGGCGTACATGCTTTATCCGAGCGGGCAACAGCGGCATATGAAGGTGCGCGCAAAATTATCGCAGGCTTCTTTAATGCCCGCAGCCCGCGCGAAGTAATCTTCACGCGCGGCACCACCGAAGCGATTAATCTGGTCGCTTCATCATGGGGTGGAGCCAACATTAAAGCCGGTGATGAAATCCTGATCACGCACATGGAGCACCACTCCAATATCGTGCCGTGGCAGATGCTCTGCGAGCGCACCGGTGCAGTCCTGAAAGTGGCTCCGATCAATGCGGCCGGTGAACTGGTTATTGAAGGCTTTGATGCACTGCTGTCAGAGCGTACAAAACTGGTCGGCGTGGTCCACATGTCCAATGCGCTGGGCACGATCAACCCGATTGCCTCCATCATTGGAAAGGCCCACGCTGTTGGGGCCAAAGTGCTTGTGGACGGCGCTCAGGCTGCCGCCCATCTGGCTGTAGATCTGCAGGCACTCGATGTCGATTTTTATGTCACCAGCGCGCACAAAATGTATGGCCCGACCGGCACCGGCGTACTGATCGGCAAGGAAGAAATCCTTGCTTCCATGCCGCCTTATCAGGGTGGTGGCGACATGATCCGCATCGTCACTTTCGAGAAAAGCGAATACAACGACCTGCCTTACAAATTCGAGGCGGGAACCCCGCATATCGCCGGTGTTATCGGTTTCGGCAAAGCCATTGAATATATTCAGGGCGTAGGTTTTGAGGCGATCGCTGCACGTGAAAAAGAGCTGCTGGCATATGCCACTGCCAAAGCTGAAAACTTTGAGGGCTTGCGCCTGATCGGCACGGCCGCCGAAAAAGCCTGTGTGCTCTCGTTTGTTTTAAACAGCGTACACCCGCATGACCTCGGCACCATTGTTGACCGCGAGGGTGTCGCCATCCGTGCCGGCCACCACTGTGCGATGCCGGTGATGCAGTTCTTTAAAGTACCGGCTACTGCGCGCGCCTCCTTCTCGATGTACAACACGGAAGCCGAAGTTGATGCCCTCTTCGCCGCTCTGAAAAAAGCGCAGGATATTTTTGCATGATGATTGCACCGCAGAGGACACGAAGGACACAGAGGGTAATAAGCAATGAAACAATTGGCTTTCATTTATCACGTCCTGTTCAATTTATGCAATCAGGCCAGTTAACAGCTTTCCCTTCGCGTCCTCTGTGTACTCTGTGGTGAAAAAAAGGTTTTGAATTATGTTTGATTTAAGAGATTTATATCAGCAGGTGATTGTTGATCACAACAAAAGCCCGCGCAATTTTGGCAAGCTGGAGCACTTCAACCATGAAGCCGACGGCTATAACCCGCTCTGTGGCGACAGGTTGCATGTTTACCTGAATGTAAACGATGAAGGCATCATCGACGCGGTCTCCTTTGAAGGTGAGGGCTGCGCCATCTCGGTGGCTTCCGCATCACTGATGACGGAAACACTGAAGGGTAAACCTGTCAGTGAATTCCAGAAAAAGTTTGAAGGTTTCCAGCATATGGTGACTGCCGACCTTGATGAGGAAGCTGATGAAGCAGTCATGGGCAAACTCGCAGTACTCTCCGGTGTACGTGAGTTCCCGAGCCGCATCAAATGCGCCTCGCTCTGCTGGCACACCATGAAATCAGCCGTAGAAGACTCTTCCAAGGTAGCGAAAACAGAATGAACCATACTGGCGATATGATCACCACCACCCGCGATGTCGATGCGATACTGATTCCACTGGGCACACCGGTCACTATTCCGGCCGGAGCTCTGGTCCTGATCACCCAGGAACTGGGTGGCACCTTTACCGTCAGCGTTTCAGGTAATCTGGCCCGCATTGAAGGCAAGGATGCCGATGCGCTGGGTTTGGGCGAAGAGGAAAAAGCAGCCAAAACAGCGACAGTAGAAAAACCGCATGCGGACGGCCCGGTCGATGAACAGGAGATCTGGGCTGTTTTGCGTACCTGCTATGACCCGGAAATCCCGGTCAATATTGTCGATCTCGGCCTGGTTTACGATGTTCATGTCGTGGATACCGATGAGGGCGGCAACCATGTTGATATTGTCATGACCCTGACGGCTCCCGGTTGCGGCATGGGGCCGTTCATTGTTGATGATGTACGCGCCAAAACGCTCAGTGTGGATAATGTCAGCGATGTGGAAGTTGAACTGGTATTTGACCCGACATGGGATCGTTCGATGATGAGTGATGAGGCACGTCTGCAACTGGGCATGTTCTAGACAGATGTCGGACAGGGGATTCAGTACGATCCGGATAGCTGGCGAAGAGCGTAAACCTGAACCCGACAAGTGGGCTCCGCTGGCATTGGGTTTTCGCCCCTTCTTTCTGCTCGGCATCTGGTTTGCAGTATTATTGATGTTGATTTCACTTGGTGGTTTTGCCAGCGGCATCTGGCACTATAACTACTTTGAGCTGCCGCTCTGGCACGCGCACGAAATGGTATTCGGCTATGCAACCGCGGTCATCGCGGGTTTTCTGCTCACCTCCGTACGCAACTGGACCGGCCTGCCGACTCCATCGGGAAAAGCACTGGCACTGCTGGCACTGCTCTGGCTGGCGCCACGACTCCTCTCCGCCCTGCCATTGCTGCCACCACCGCTCTTTGCCCTGCTCGATATGCTGTTCCTGCCCGTACTGGCCGTGGTGCTCGCGCGACCACTCCTGCAAGCCAGACAGCCGCATAACTATCCGGTGCCCCTGCTGCTGTTACTGCTGGCGCTCTGTAATACAGGTGTACATTTGGATGTGCTTGGGCTGCTGGAAGGGGTTTCCAAGCCAGCCATGCAGATTGCCGTCTGCCTTATTGTTGCACTGGTCGTGATGATTGCAGGTCGCGTCGTCCCGTTTTTCATGCAGCGATCGATCGGCTCGAGGCCTGCCGGGAATAAATGGATTGAAACGCTGGCACTGCCATCGGTACTGCTGGTTGCGATCACTATTGCCGCAGCCACCCCCTGGCTGATGATTATTGCGACACTGCTGGCAGCGGTGGTTCAAACTGTGCGCCTGATCGGCTGGTTTGATCGCGGCCTGTTGCGCGAACCGATGCTGTGGGTATTGCACGTCGGTTATGCATGGCTGATTGCAGGTTTCCTGTTATATGCGCTTGCCGTGCTGGTCGATCTCCCCACCGTACAGGCTGTGCATGCCTGGACGGTCGGTGGAATCGGCATGTTTACACTCGGCATGATGGCCCGCGTTGCACTCGGTCACACCGGGCGCAATATTGTGGCGCTGTCATGGATACCTGCAGCATTTATCCTGCTGTTTATCGCTGCCCTTGCGCGTGTGTTGCTGCCGATCATCAGGCCTGAGTTGCTTGACATGTCGGTGCACATCAGCGCAACGTGCTGGATCATTGCGTTTATCATTATTGGTATCCGCTATTCCTCTATCCTTATGCGGGCACGGGCAGATGGACAACCGGGCTGAACTAACCTCAAAAAAGGGAGAAAACATGGCCGAATGGATTGAAATTGCAGCCGTTAGCGAGCTGCCGCCGGGCAGTCGCAAAATTATCAACACGCCATACTGCGAAATTGCCGTGTTTAATCTCGATGGTGAATTCTTCGCCATTGAAGATGTCTGCAGCCATGACGGCGGTGAACTGGCCAGCGGTCTGTGTGAGGGTGATCAGATCATCTGCCCGCGCCACGGTGCCCGCTTCTGCATCCGCAATGGCCTGGCTCTGACTCCTCCGGCCTATGAAAATATCGATACCTTTCCTGTTGTCGTGGAGAACGACATGGTAAAGGTCGATATCGGTGGTTAATGACAGTGGTGAACAACAACACACCCAAAAGAGCTCCCTGCATGAGCTGCAGGCACTATTTTATCACCTGGGACCATCACCGTCCGCATGGCTGCAGGGCGTTTAAATTTAAATCTGCCATACTGCCCTGCTATGAAGTGCAGGGCGCTTCACAGATCAGCTGTCTGAAGTATGAGGCCAAACCGGTCAAAAAGTAAAATGCATCACTATTTCTTTTGGCATAGTATCCGTTGATGAGATGGTTTTCAAAGATGAAGGCGCGACTACAAAATCGCTCTGACAGCGAGCACGAACAGGCTATGTTTCGTATTCTGATTGCCGGCATTATCTCTGTTTATTTCTTTATTGCCGGCCCTGAGCTCGCCCTTTATTTAAGTGCCGCCTACCTGCCAGTCTCTATTGCCATTCTTGGCTGGATTTTTGTTCAGCCCGGAATCCACCTCTTTCGCAGGCTCATCGCTACGACTGCCGATATCGGCATGGTATCGCTCGGAGTCGTCATGAGCGGCGGCGAAGCCGGTGTGGTATTCGTAGCGATCTACCTGTGGATCATTACCGGCAATGGATTTCGCTTTGGCGTGAAGTACCTGCTTTACGCCACACTGTTATCCATCACAAATTTCGCACTGATCACTGTCTTTTCCCCTTACTGGCACGCACACCTCCCTATGGTCATCGGCCTGCTGATTATTATCGCCGTTGTGCCACTGTTTATGGCCAGCCTTATTCAAAAGCTTAACCAGGCCATTCACGCGGCAGAAGCTGCCAACCATGCCAAATCCCAGTTTATTGCCAACATGAGCCACGAGCTGCGCACACCGCTCAATGGCATCATCGGCATGAATGACCTGTCACTAAGTACTCATCTGAATACCGAACAGAAGCGTTTTGCCCTTGTTATCAAAGAGTCGGCCTATCATCTGCTTGGGCTGATCGAACGTATTCTCGACATAGCCAAAATTGAGGCCGGCAAACTGGAACTGGTTAAAGAGCCGTTTGACATGCACCAGTTGATGCATGGTGTCGTTGCCATGTTCGAGGGTCAGGCCGCAGAGAAAGGCATCAGGGTCGACTTACACATAAACCCCGACGTGCCCTTTGCGCTGATCGGTGACCCCAAACATCTGAAGCAGGTGCTGCTCAATATTGTCGGAAACGCTGTAAAGTTCACCGAACACGGCAGCGTACTTGTGAGTGTTGGTCTGACTCAGGAGAGTGAGGAGACACGTCTTATTTTCACAGTGGCCGATACCGGCATCGGCATGTCCGAGGAGGCCCAGCAGAAAATATTCGAACACTTCAGCCAGGCGGACAGCAGCATTACCAGACGTTTTGGTGGTACAGGGCTTGGCACCACGATTGCAAAAAACCTGACTGAAATGATGGGTGGCAGCATCAGCCTGTTCAGCACAGAAGGAGCGGGCAGCACATTTAGCATTGAAATTCCATTTGAACGGCAGAGTGAGAAAGCAAAGGCGCGTGACTTGACCCGTGTGCATATTCTGCTGCTCAGTGTAGAGGCTCCTGTGAAGGATATGCTCAGCCGCTGGGGCACGCATTTCACTGTCATCAACGATGAAAAGCTGCTTGTATCCAGCCTTGTGGATGCCTGGTCAACAGGCCAGCCCTACGATGTGTTAATGGTTGATCGCAATGCATTACAATGCAATCCTAAACTGATTGCTCATGCCGTTCGTGACAAAAATGATCTGACTGGCCTGGATATGATCCTGATAGAGCCGGATAAAAGCCGATCTACCGACGTTGCCATGCTGGAGGCCGGTTTTTCTTCCGTGCTGCATCTACCTATACAGGAATCGTTACTGTTTAATGCCCTGCATGCATCCAGTGTGACTCACCACTCTGCCGAAGTCATTTCTATCAATGAAATAGTGAAGCGAAAAGCAGCACTGCAACCACTAACTATTCTGCTTGCTGAAGATAATCCGGTAAATCAGGAAGTCATGCAGGAAATTCTCTGCCGCGCCGGGCACAGGCTTGATATAACCAGTGACGGTGAAGAGGCGCTTGATGCCCTGGCCAGCGACAAGGATTACGATCTGGTCATCCTTGATATGAACATGCCCAAGGTCAGTGGAATCGATGTACTCAAGCAGTTCCGCTTCATGGATACCACTGCATCCACTCCGGTACTGATGCTCAGTGCCGATGCCCTGCCGCAAACCGTACGCGAATGCCTGGAGGCCGGTGCCAACGATTACCTGACCAAGCCCATTCAGCTCTCTGCCCTGCTCGAAAAGATTGCCGAGCATTCAGAAGCCCGTCAGCAGAAAAGTGGCGCGAAGAAAGAGCAGTTCGACAAAGCCTTTCAATCCGATGAAAATCATATCATCAATGAAGAGGTCATCGGTGAACTGTTCAGCCTGATCCGGTCAACTGAAAAACGTGAGCGCTTGTTTATCTCATTCAGCACGACTGGCCATGAACACATGGCACGTCTCCGCATCAGCGCAAAACTGGGGCACGCCAATGACTTCCAATTGCGGATCCACGGTCTGAAAGGCTCTGCTGCCACGCTCGGTGTACAGAGCGTTGTACGCCTGTGCAATGAAATTGAAACCATCGGTGCCGCTATCGGACATATGGATATGATTGCCTATTGCAACAAACTTGATGTCGCCTTCAAACAGGGTTGTGAGGGGCTGCGCGATTACATCAGCAGATTCAGCCGTGCAGCAGCCAATAACATTCCAGACTGATGAAAGCGCAAGGCCCCGGGGAAGTGCTGCCCCGGAGCTATGCACCCTTTTCAGCTATGCCATTTTCTGAATCTGTTTTTTTACCAGTCGCTCCATCATGCGCAGATCCTTGGCTTCCAGCCTGAAGGCTGTATCCACCCAGATGCCAGCAACAGCAAGCAGTTCTACATAGCTTACCGGGTTGCTGCAGCGTTTCGCCTTGCGAAAGGCACGATAACCATTTCTGAAGCGACTCTCTTTTTTGACATAGTCATAGACAGCCTGCTCTCCCTCTCCATCCTCAGCCAGAATATCCACCACACCCAGATCAAACATCTCTTCTGCTGAATAAAGACGGCCGCTTAATACCAGGCGTTCGGCTGCAACCATACCGATCTTGCGCGAGAGCAGGCTGTATGCGCCGGCGCCCGGGAACAGATTAAACAGAATATCAGGCAAACCCATTTTCGCACTGCGCTCGGCTATCAGCACTTCACTGGAAACGGCTGCCTCAAAGCCGCCGCCCAGTGCATCGCCCTGTACCAGAGCGATCGTCGTAATATCACCATTGATACCGGTATGGTTGCGAAAAAGAATGTCGTTACAGACCGTGGCATACTGCAATAATGCCTCCCTGTCTCCGCCTGCAATTAATTCACAAAATAACCCCAGATCTCCACCGAGGTTGTAAATACCCGGCACAGCAGAGCTCGACACGATATATTGCACATCCCTGTACTGACCTGGGTTGGCCGTTACGTCGTCATACCAGTGTTGAATCTCTTGCGCCAGGGCATGCGTAAAGCATGGCCTTGGCCTGGCATCCATTTTCAACCAGGCAATACCCTTCTCATGTTCAAAGTCCAGATGCATAGATGTGTAATGATGCTGCTGCTCACCCACTTTAATTTTAAGATTCCTGTATGTTTTCTGTTCCATCATTTGAAACTCCTTTTGCTGTATTTGACCGGGAGATATCTCCTCATATTCTGGCCGGATGTATTCCGAACCAGGGTCATCCGCTACGATACTCCTGCATGTCATCGAGTAGGGGGCGGGATCGCTCCCGCCGCCCTCTCACACCACCGGACGTACTCATCGTATCCGGCGGTTGCTATGTTTGTTGGTACCGCAACCATC
>MNWZ01000164.1 GCA_001871925.1 Zetaproteobacteria bacterium CG1_02_53_45 | reverse complement strand
TATATCGCTCTGAGTTCCATTTTTCCTCCTTCTCGCTATCCTTGAGATTGGAAGGTGGCGGTTGCCAGGATGATCAGCCTGAGGGCAATGTGAAATCGCCAACGGCCCTTTTAACATTCGCTCTTATAGAGGCAATCCGGGGTACGAGTCATCCAAGGCGGGCTACGTTAGCTGTCGGGCTCTATGGCTCCAAAATAAAGCGCAGTCTCTAACCGTCACCTTCCACCATGAAGCTTACATTTCATCATACGGGGGGGCGACTCGCGCGATGATCGTTAGTGTTAAGCTCAAGTTGATCCAGTCTGGCAAACCAACACAGAATGCGTTCATTGAGTCATTTAATGGCAAGTTTCGAGATGAGCGTTTGCACGATCTCGGGGTTGATAACATGGCTGAAGCCAGAGCCATTATCGGAGCTTGGCGATAAGATTAAAACGAACGTCGGTCGTACAATCGTTGGCTTACATGGCTCCGGCTGAGTGGGCTGCAGAGTATCGCACAATGCTGCGAAATACAGAGAAAGAAGAAACGAAATGGGGTGGATTTACTAACTGGTACTTGGCACTGCGCATGGAGGCCGGCCGGCGTAGCGTTTTTTTATTTTCACACAACCTCGCCCGAAAGTTGCTGTTGATTTTTTGTTCATGTCAGGACGGAAGATTAAGTGAATGGACTGTTTACTGAGCAGGTCTGGGTGAAAGTGTCTATGATCTGATTAAGATGGAAGAGAACGTTTTTGATCTGCGGAGGTTGCCGCTGTTTTGGCCGGCCGGAGTGTGGATTGCGGGGTTGGCACTGGTGCGGACGGATCTGGTTGCACCATTCGCGGCTTTGATGGTTCTGGCTTCCCTTCTCGGGCTGCTTGTTTTCCTCAGGAAAAGAGTGCTGGCAGCAGTGTTGGTGGTGGCTGCTCTTTGGGGCGGCGGCGATCTGCTGCTGGATGCACGTTCTGTGGCGGTGGGCAATGACTGGTTAAGCGGCAATGTGCATATCACTGCAACGGTTGAGAAGGTGGAGAAGACGGGGGCATCCAGCCGCTTGTTGCTCAGCTCTGTGGTTCGCGATGACGGGCAGGCCATTTCAGGTAAGGCGCTGCTCTACAGCTATGGCAGGCAGGAGCAAAAGGTTGTGGCAGGTCAGGCTATTGAAGCCACGGCCCACTGGCGGTTGCCGCGCAACTATGGCAATCCCGGTTCCTTTGATTACAAAGCATGGTGTTTTGATCATCAGATTGCGCTGATCGGCAGTGCCCGTGGAGAGATCGGAGTGATCGAGACATCGGTTCCATGGCTGGAGTCGGCGCGTCAGCGCATCCGTGCGGCCATCAGCTTTGCCGATAGAGAAGAACAGGGGATTTTATCGGCGCTGCTGCTGGCTGAGCGGAGCCGGGTGAGTCAGGCGGTGAACCGGGCCTTTTCGGCCACAGGCACGGCGCACCTGCTGGCCATCTCCGGTATGCATGTGGGGCTGGCGGCGGCATGGATGTTCTCACTGCTCTGGTGGCTGTTGACCCGCCGGGAGGCCTGGATAGTACGATTGCCCGTCCGATCTGTGGCACTGGCCGGCGGTTTTATTGCGGCTGCTTTTTATGCGACAGTGGCGGGATGGCCGATTCCGGCCATGCGGGCGGCCTGCATGCTGGCGGCGGCCGTGCTGGCCTGGCAGCTCGCATCACGGCATGAACCGCTGAATATATTGCTGGCAGCCCTGGGTCTCATGTTGCTGATTGATCCGGCAGCTGTTGTTTCACTGTCGCTCTGGCTGTCGTTTTCGGCGACAGCGGCGCTGCTGTTCTGGGGTCTTCGCTCAGCCGATGCTGCTGATCTCTTATGGACAGAGCGATTACGCAGATCACTGCGCCTGCTGCTCTGGAGTTCACTGCTGGCGATGCTGGTGACGCTGCCGATGATCGTGAACACATTCGGCTCCCTGCCTGTTTATGGCCTGCCGGCCAACCTGCTGCTGGTGCCTCAGTTCGGTCTGCTTGTGTTGCCACTGGCCCTGTTGGGCGAGCTGGCTGCCGTGCTTGGGGTGGAGTCGCTGGCGGCAGTGTTGATGCAGATCAGCGGGGCAGGGGCCGGTTTTGCTGTGAAAATCATCGATGCCATGGCGCATCTGCCTGCCGGCTCGCTGATCGCTGTGGTGCCGCCGTTATGGTTATCGCTGCTCTACGGGGGCGGGCTGACTGCAGCAGGATGGCTGTGGTGGCAGAGGCGCAGGGGCCTGGCCTCGGCAACAGTGATGCTGTTGCTCGCTGCATATCTGGCCGCGGTGCTGCATGAGTCTGATGTGGCTGAGCCGACATGGGTGGTTTGGGATGTCGGGCAGGGGGCAGCCTCCACACTGCTGCTGCCGGACAACATGGTGATGGTGGTGGATGTGCCCGGCCATGCAGGCAGTCGCTTTAATGGCGGCACTATCGTGGCGGAGGGGTTGCGCTCCATGGGGCTTACACATGCCGATGTGCTGCTGCTCAGCCATGCCCAGTCCGATCATCTGGGCGGAGCCCTCGCATTAATGACGCGCTTAAACCATCTGGGTGAAATATGGTTGCCCGACGTGCCGTCGGCGCGGAATCACCCTGTGCCAAGAAAAATTGCAGCCTCGACAGCGGTCAGGATTCGCTGGCTCGCAAGAGGCGACAGTGTGGTTAATGCGCAGTTTGAGGCGGTGGTGTTATGGCCGCCGAGAGGTTTTGCACCGAAGAATTACAACAACGCTTCGCTGGTATTAACGCTGAAGACGGCCAGCGGCAAAAACCTGCTGCTGCCCGGTGATATTGAGGCGGAGGTTGAAGAGGCCCTGCTGCATGACATTGGCGTGGTTGATGCCATGCTGGTGCCGCATCACGGCAGTCGCTCCTCCAGCACACCTCTCTTTGTGCAGCAGCTGCATCCGCAACTGGCCATTGCCCAGACGGGGGGTGGTAATCGCTACGGTTTCCCTGATGGCAGGGTTGTGACAGCATATCAGGAGCAAGGTGCGGTAGTGAAAAACAGTGCTAATGGTGCAGTGATCGTCAATCTTGCCGCGGCTGACATGAACAGAGGTCTTAAGCAGTGGCAGGCTCCCGGACAATCGCGGCGTCAGCTGGCACAGCATTGGTGGGGCGCCACTGTGCCGGATTAATCCGACAGTGATATGCATGAACAAGTATTTACCGGCTGGTTGGTGACTTCTTGCGGCGGCATACCCATAATTGCCGCCGTTTTGAACTGAAAGCTGATGTGATAAAACGACGGGCAGCACTGGTTGGCTGCGTTTGATCGCATTTGGATGCATTTGGAGGTGTGAGTGATTGAATTTATTCAACAGGGCGGCGCGGTGATGTATATACTGCTGGCGGCGTCGATCCTGTCACTAACCATTATTTTTGAGCGTGGCTGGAGCCTGCGTCGTTCTGTCGTGATTCCCCTCGATGAAGTGCAGAAGATTGAAACAGCCGTGCGCGATGGTGATGTGAAGTCGGCGATGGAAGCATGCAAGCAGCACAATACGGCCATGAGTCGCATCCTCTGGGTGTCTCTGGCCAATCGCGGTGTGCATCGCGCTGTGATGAAAGAGATTCTTGAAGAGGCCGGACGTCAGGAAGTGGCCCATATGGATCGTTTTATCGGTGTGCTTGGTGTGATTGCCGCTATTGCGCCACTACTCGGTCTGCTGGGTACAGTGATCGGTATGATTGAAGTGTTCCAGCAGATTTCGCTGGTCGGCGTCGGCAAGGCGGATGTGCTGGCCGGTGGTATCTCCAAGGCTTTGAATACGACGGCTTTCGGCCTGTCTGTGGCGATTCCCTCTATCGTAGCCTATCGCTACTATGAATCGCGCGTGGATCGATTCGTGCTGGAAATTGAGCACCATGCCCTGCGTTTTGTTGAATTGCTCAAAGGCGAACGCTCGTGAAACTGCGTCAGAAAAAACGCTCAGATTTTCTGGTGGATATTACGCCACTGGTGGACGTCGTTTTTTTGATGCTGATTTTTTTCATGGTATCCACCAGCTTTAATGTATCCTCCAGTCTCAAGCTGGATCTGCCGTCGAGCAATGCAACGGCAGAGCAGAATGAGGCGAAAAAGCTCACCATCAGTATCAATGCCAAAGGCCAGATCTATATTCAGGATGAGGTGGTGGAAGATGAGGAGTTACGTAAGCGTATTCTGAATATTTCCAAAGGGGACCCGAATATGCGGGTGGTGTTGCGGGCTGATTCCGAGGCACGCCATAAACGTGTCGTTTATGTGCTCGATACCCTGCGAGGGCTTGAAATGAGTAAAATCGGTATTGCGACAGTTTCTACTGACGACAGGGAGAAGTAAGGCATGCGAATCGTGCAGAAATTTGGTGGCACCTCTGTAGGTAGTCTGGAGCGTATTCGCAGTACGGCGGATATCGTGCAGGCCGAACTGGAGCGGGGCAATGAAGTCGCGGTTGTGGTTTCCGCCATGAGTGGTGAAACCAATCGACTGATTAGCCTGGCCAAAGCGGTGACTGATTCCCCGGCTGAGCGTGAACTCGATGCCATGGTGGCAACCGGCGAGCAGGTGAGTGCCGCACTGCTGGCCATTGAACTGCAAAAGCGAGGTATCTCTGCCTACTCATTAAACGGTGCTCAGGCCGGTTTTAAAACCGACGGAAAATATGTGCGTGCCCGTATCAGGGGCGTGGAAGCCGAGCATCTGATTGAGCGTATGAAAACGTTTGAAGTGCCTGTCGTGACAGGGTTTCAGGGGGTGGACGATAGCGGTAATATCACCACGCTCGGGCGCGGCGGCTCGGATACTTCTGCGGTTGCACTGGCGATTGCCGTACATGCGGATGTTTGTGACATCTATACCGATGTGGACGGTGTTTATACGACTGACCCGCGCATAGTCGCCAGGGCACGCAAAATTGATCAGATCTCCTATGAGGAGATGCTGGAATTCGCATCACTCGGGGCAAAAGTATTACAGACGCGTTCAGTCGAACTGGCGATGCGCTATCAGATGCCTATACATTTGCGCTCCAGTTTCGATCTGGTGGCGGGAACTATGGTGAGTAAAGAGGACGAGGCTATGGAAAGAGCAGAAATTTCTGGTGTGGCTTACAATCGCGATGAGGCCAAGATTACCATTGTGGGTATTCCCGATCATCCGGGTATTGCTGCCAATGTATTCGGCCCTGTGGCTGAGGCGGGTATCAATGTCGATGTGATTGTGCAGAACGTCAGTGAAGACGGCCATACCGACCTGACCTTTACCGTGCCGCGCAGTGATTACCGTAAAACCATGGAGATCATGAGCAAGTTGCGCGATAGCCTGGATGCGCGTGATCTCAAGGGTGATGATACCGTAGCCAAGGTGTCTGTGATCGGTGTCGGCATGCGTTCACACGCAGGTGTGGCGCAGAAGATGTTTCAGGTGCTGGCTGACGAACGTGTAAATATCCAGATGATTACCACCAGTGAAATCAAGGTTACCGTGGTTGTCGATGAGAAGTATGTCGAGCTGGCTGTACGTGCCTTGCACAGTGCCTTCGGTCTGGATCGGGCAGATCATTCAAGTTGAGGCTTTTCCTTGCGTTATTTCAATTAGTAGTCTATTAAGTTATGCAGAGGAGAATCTATGCTTATATTGACACGAAAAAAGGGCGAAGCGATTGCTATCGGCGACAATATTCAGATTCAGGTGCTTAATGTGAAAGGCGGTCAGGTTCGTATCGGCATCGATGCTCCGCGTGATGTGCGGGTCAATCGAGAAGAACGCATGGAGGCAGAAGACAACACCACTTCTGTTCCGGCTGCAGCAACCTGATTACAGCCACCAGGCCTTTTTGAGCCGGAGTTCAAACTCCGGCTTTTTTATTTTAGGGAACCTCTGAAAAACTACATCCTTGTAGTTTTTCAGCATGCAAGGGCACTGTGATTTGCCCTTGCTCACACAAGATCGCAGGAAAGCAATCTTACACGCGTTACGCCCGTAGGGTGCCAGACATGGATGTTTGGCATGAAAATCAAGCACTTACAGCGCCTGATTGCGACTCGCGGCATCTGCCGTTCGCCTGAAGGCGGCGAAGCCGTCCAATCCTGCTTTCCTGCCGGATTGTGGCAGGCCATCCATGGCCTGCAAGGATACTCTGAGTTCTTCAGAGTATCCTTAGGCAGAGGGTGCAACTCACCCCTTTACATGATAACGATAATGATTATCATTCCCTTCTATGGTAAAACTCACACAACAACGACAATCCATTCTTGATCTGATCAACGCATCCAACCGTCATTGGGATGCTGATGAAGTTGCCCGTGCCTTAAGCGATGCAGGGCAGGCTGTCGGCATCGCCACGGTATACAGAGGACTTGCTGCCCTTGAAGCGGCGGGGCTACTGGATTCGATCCAGCTGGCTGACAAAAAACGTTACGAACGTGCCGATAAGGCGCATCACGATCATATGATCTGTACCGAATGCGGCCTTATTGAAGAATTCACCCGCGAAACCATTGAAGTGCTACAGCTTGCAGCAGCCAAAGAGCGTGGATTTGAACTGTCCGGGCATCAGTTGACGATGTTCGGGCGCTGCAAAAAATGCAGTCTGGAGAAAGTATGATTTCATCACTGATTATTGTTTTTAGGGAAATGCTGGAGATGGTGCTGGTTCTCGGCGTTCTGATGGCTGCCACGCGGGGGCTTGCAGGCTCCAGGCAGTGGATTGGCCTGGGCGCCCTGTGCGGTTTGATGGCGGCACTGTTTTTTGGCCTGTTTATGGAGCAGCTGGAAGCCTCGTTCGAAGGCGATGGAGAATTTGTGTTTAATGCAGCCGTACTGTTCACTGCATCGGCCTTGATTGCATGGACAGTCTTCTGGATGAGCAGGCATGGGCGTGAAGCAAGCCAGCGTATGAAGCAGATGGGAGTCTCAGTGATGCAGGGGGAGTTACCCGGAACTGCCTTGATGATCGTAGCCTTTTCTGCTGTGATGAGAGAAGGGGCAGAGGCTGCATTCTTCCTCTTCGGTGCTGCCCAGACCGTAGCCCAGGATGGATATGAGATGTTAACCGGTGGGTTGCTCGGTGCAGTTGTTGCATTACTGGTTGGAACGCTCCTCTATCTTGGGCTTGTTCGAATTCCACTAAATAAACTGTTTGCGGTTGCAGGCTGGTTGCTGATGTTGCTTGCTGCAGGCATGGCTTCGCAGGGGGTATGGAATCTCGTGGCGATAGGATGGTTGCCGCCGCTGGTTGACCCGCTGTGGAACAGTTCGGAACTGTTGTCGCAAAGCAGTATGTTCGGTGAATTGCTGCATGTGCTGGTGGGTTATGATGACCAGCCCAGCGCGCTACAGGTCATTGTATTTGCCGCATCATTGTCGCTGATGTGTTTGATTTACTACCGCCTGCAGCATCGCAAGGTGATTCAGGTCGCAACGGCCTGAGTTAAGCCGGTTCGGCGCTCCTTAACAGGGTGATACATAACGCTGACAGAGTCAGTGAAGCAGGGTCAACGTCGGGGCTACCTGAATGCAGAATCGCCCGCTATGCTTCCTGCCATGCGTTATTCCAAATTTTTCGTTCCAACCCTTCGAGATGATCCGGCCGATGCCGAGGTTATTTCCCATAAACTGCTGCTAAGAGCCGGCTTTATCCGTCGTGTCACCTCCGGCGTTTATGACTATCTGCCGATAGGCTTGCGCGTGTTGCGCAAGATTGAAGCTATCGTGCGTGAGGAGATGGATCACGCCGGTGCTCAGGAGCTGCTGATGCCGACAGTGCAGCCGACCGAGCTGTGGCAGAAATCGGGCCGCCTGGAAAAATATGGCCCGGAACTGCTGCGTTTCAACGATCGCCACGCCCATGAATCATGTCTCGGCCCGACGCATGAAGAGGTGATTTGCGATCTGGTCAGCCGCGAGCTGCGTTCCTATAAACAGCTGCCGTTGAACCTGTATCAGATTCAGACCAAGTTCCGTGACGAAATCCGTCCGCGTTTCGGCCTGATGCGTGGTCGTGAGTTCATTATGAAAGATGCTTATTCCTTCCATGCGGATGACGAATCCCTTGCCGAAGAATATCAGAATATGTTTGATACCTATTGCCGGATATTCACCCGTCTGGGGCTGAAATTCCGTCCAGTCGAGGCGGATACCGGCTCCATCGGTGGTAATAATTCGCATGAATTTCATGTGCTGGCAGACTCGGGCGAAGACCTGATTGCCCACTGCTCGGCGTGTGATTATGCCGCCAATGTAGAGAAGGCGGTTTCAATCCGCGCCGTGCCGCAGGTAGCAACTGCAGTCCTGACCATTGTAGATACGCCGCGTGTCACGTCAGCAGAAGATGTGGCCGCTTTCCTGAATACGGATGTTGCACAGCTGGTGAAAACACTGGTTTACAGGGCCGTAGGTGGCGACAACGACGGTGAAATTGTTGCGGCCTGTGTGCGCGGCGATGATCAGTTGCAGGAGATCAAGCTGGCGCATGCGATTGGCGCTGACAGCGTTGAGTTGGCCAGCGATGCGGAGCTGGTCTCCATTGGCGGTATTACCGGGTTTGTAGGGCCGATGAATCTGAGTGCGAGAGTATTGATTGATAGCAGCCTGAATGCGGCAACGGGTTTGGTGGCCGGTGCCAACAAGGCCGATGCACACGTCAGCGGTTTTGATATGACACGCGACCTGAAAGATGGCGTGTTTGCCGATCTGCGCGAGACCCGCGCCGGCGATGCCTGTGGAAAATGTGGCGGTGCTATTGAACTGTCCCGTGGTATTGAAGTGGGCCATGTATTTGAGCTGGGTACGCGTTATGCCGAGCCGATGGAAGTGATGTTCCAGGACCAGCAGGGTAAGCGTGCTGTGGCCACCATGGGATGTTATGGCATTGGTGTATCACGGCTGATGGCAGCGATTGTGGAGCAGTGCAATGATACCTCCGGCATCTCGTGGCCGGCGCATCTGGCTCCTTTCCAGATCTCACTGATTACCATGGGTAAATCCGCGGAAGTTTATGAAGCCTCGGAGCAGATCTATAAGCAGTTGCAGAGCGCCGGTGTTGAAGTGCTTTGGGATGATCGTAAAGAGAGTCCCGGTGTGAAATTCAAGGATGCCGAGCTGATCGGTATGCCTGTGCAGGTGGTGATTGCAGATCGCGGCCTGAAAGAGGGCAGTGCCGAATTCGGTGTGCGTGGTGGAGATCGCCAGACCGTAGCGGTCGCTGATGTGGCGGCAGCTGCCATCGCGCAGTTGCAGCTGTTAAGTCGGGGTTCAGTCTGAACTCTGATGAGTTAAGGCAGAGGCTGGGCGGCATATCGCCCAAGGCTATTCTGGCTGGCGTCATGGTGGCAGGGTTTCTATTTACCATTCCACTCTGGTTGAACAGTAATACCGAGGACAGGCAGCATCTGGCACAGTCGACTACAAAGCAGCTGGTGGAAAAAAATATCGGCCTGCTCGATATCAAGCCGGAAGAGAAGGAAGAGCTGCGCAAGATGCTCAAGCCTGTCGATGAAGGTCGCAAGATGGATTTCGAACAGGTGGTCTGGACAAAGGATATCGTGCAGACGATCAGGCCCTGGGTGCCGGATGAAACAGAAGCCGAAGCCATTGCGCGCTGGGTCTATGTCTATGGTAAACGCTTCAATCTTTCACCTGAACTGATTCTGGGTGTGATTGCGGTGGAATCACGTTTTGATCATTTCGCTGTCAGCAATGTCGGCGCCATAGGGTTGATGCAGGTGATGCCGTTCTGGAAGGATGAGCTGGGCAGTCCGAACGATAATCTGCTGCAGATTAAAACCAATGTGCGATATGGTTGTGCTGTTCTGCGTCATTATCTGGATCGTTATAAAACACTTAACCGAGCGCTGGGTGCCTATAACGGCTCGCTGGGGCAGAATAAATATCCCAATAAAGTGTTTACCAAAATGAAACAGTTCAAGGCTACTGATGCCGGGATAACCAACTGACCGTTTCTCTATGAACTATAAAACAATAACACAGCCGGATAGTGCCGGATAAATGATTGGCCGCATCCTGCCGGCTGGAATCGGCGCATAACGTCCAGCTTCGACCATTCGTTCGAGTGTCCTTTTGTGGAGCCGGGCAGAAATAGTAACGGGCACCATAAATAAAGCTCAGTAACATATCTTAAGTGCAATCCATGATTCTTCAGCTATAGTAAGAAAGCGGTGATGTCCATACCCCCCACCGTGTTACTAAAGCTGAGGAATGTTTGGGATGCGTTTATGACCCGGAAAAAAACCGATTGCGCAGATATCGACGAGGCAGCCTTCATTGAGGATGCCATTCCCGAAGCTGAACAACAAAAAGCACTGCTCAAGACGGATGCCCTGCAGAGCGCAATTTTCAACAGCGCCAACTTCTCCAGTATCGCCACCGATGCCAGTGGCGTGATCCAGATTTTCAACGTCGGCGCCGAGCGCATGCTGGGCTATACGGCTGCCGACGTGATGAACAAGATCACCCCGGCCGACCTTTCCGATCCGCAGGAACTGATCGCGCGCGCCGAGGAGTTGAGCGCCGAACTCGACACCCCGATCACGCCTGGCTTCGAGGCCCTGGTGTTCAAGGCGGCGCGCGGTATCGAGGACATCTACGAGCTGACCTATATCCGCAAGGATGGCAGCCGCTTCCCTGCGGTGGTGTCGGTCACCGCGCTGCGCGACGCTCAAAACGAAATCATCGGCTACCTGCTGATCGGCTACGATAATACTGCGAGCAAGCAGAACGAAGCAGAGCAGGAGAAGCTCGACCAGCGTCTGCGCGACCAACAGTTTTACACCCGATCACTGATCGAATCCAGCATCGACGCTCTCATGACTACCGATCCCTCCGGCATCATCACCGACGTCAACAAGCAGATGGAGGCGCTCACCGGCTGCACGCGCGATGAGCTTATCGGCGCAACCTTCAAGAACTACTTCACCGACCCGAGGCGGGCCGAGGCGGGCATACAACTGGTGTTGCGCCAAAAGGCGCTCTCTGACTACGAGCTTACCGCGCGCGACAGGGACGGCAAGGAAACCGTGGTATCCTACAACGCGAGCACGTTCTACGATCGGGACCGCATACTGCAGGGCGTATTCGCCGCCGCGCGCGACGTAACCGAGCAGAAGCAGGCCTCCCTGTATGCCCGCAGCCTGATCGAGGCGAGCCTCGACCCTCTGGTCACCATCAACCCCGACGGCAAGATCACGGATGTTAATGAATCAACCATAAAAGCCACGGGCATTTCCCGCGATAAGCTGATCGGCACGGACTTTTCCGATTATTTCACCGAGCCGGAGAAGGCACGCGAGGGCTATCAGGAAGCTTTCTCCAAGGGCTTCGTGCGCGATTATCCGCTCGCCATCCGCCACAAGACAGGCCGGATCACGGACGTGCTTTACAACGCCGCCGTTTATAAGGACGACAAGGATAACGTCCTCGGTCTGTTCGCCGCCGCGCGCGACGTGACCGAATCAAAGCGCATCACGCGCGAGTTCGTCGAGACCAGGAATTTTCTCGACAACATTCTGCAAAGCTCCATCAAATACTCCATCATCGGGAAGGATCTCGATGAGCGTATTGTTTCATGGAACGAAGGGGCGTGTCGGAACTACGGCTACACGGCGGAAGAAATTATTGGCAGGAACTCGCAGATTCTGCACACGCCGGAAGATATAGCATCAGGCGCCGTCGCAAAACTGCTGGCGACCGCCCTTGAAAAGGGTTTGGCGGAGAGCGAGTTCGAGCGCGTCCGCAAGGATGGTTCCCGCTTCTGGGCAAACCTGGTGGTCACGCGCCGCAACGATGCTTACGGTAAACCCATCGGCTACCTGCTCATGAGTAGTGACATCTCGGAACAGAAGGAGGCGGTGGAACAATTGCACTTCGCCTCCCAATATGCCCGTAGCCTGATCGAGGCCTCGCTGGATCCGTTGGTCACCATCAGTCCCGACGGCAAGATCACCGACGTGAATGAGGCCTCCGCGCAGGCGACAGGCGTGCCTCGCGGACAGCTCATCGGGACAGACTTCTCTGATTATTTCACCGAGCCGGAGAAGGCACGCGAGGGTTATCAGGAAGCTTTCTCCAGGGGCTTCGTGCGCGATTATCCGCTCGCCATCCGCCACAAGTCAGGCCGGATCATGGACGTGCTTTACAACGCCTCCGTTTATCAGGACGATAAAGACAACGTCCTCGGCGTGTTTGCAGCTGCGCGTGACGTAACGATGCAGAAGCAGGCATCGCAATACGCCCGCTCGCTCATCGAAGCCTCGATGGATCCGTTGGTCACCATCAGTCCCGACGGCAAGATCACCGACGTGAATGAATCAACCATAATAGCCACGGGCATTTCCCGCGATAAGCTGATCGGCACGGACTTCTCTGATTATTTCACCGAGCCGGAGAAGGCACGCGAGGGCTACCAGGAAGCTTTCTCCAGGGGCTTCGTGCGCGATTATCCGCTCGCCATCCGCCACAAGTCAGGCCGGATCATGGACGTGCTTTACAACGCCTCCGTTTACAAGGACGACAAGGGCAACGTGCAGGGGCTATTCGCCGCCGCGCGTGATGTCACCGAACGCAAACGCCTGGATCAGATCTTGCAGGAAAATAATGTCGAGCTGGAGAGTGCCAAGGCCGCGGCTGAAAAAGCCAACCTCGCCAAATCTGAATTCCTTTCCAGCATGAGCCACGAGTTGCGCAGTCCGCTTAATGCCATCCTCGGCTTCGGCCAACTGATGGAAACCGACTCTCCGCCGCCAACGGATGCCCAAAAGGAAAATATTGCACAAATCCTCCAGGCGGGCTGGCATCTGCTGACACTGATCAACGAGATCCTTGATCTCGCCAAGGTCGAATCAGGGCAGGTACCGATGTCGCGGGAGCCAATGGCGCTGGCCGAAGTATTGCAGGAATGTCAGAGCATGATCGAACCACAGGCACAGGAGCATGGTATCGGCATGATCTTTCCCCAGTCCGGCATGCCCTATTTTATTCATGCCGACCGGACCCGGGTAAAGCAGGTTCTGATTAACCTGCTTTCCAATGCAATCAAATACAATCGTGAGCAGGGAACGGTCGAGGTAGTATGCACAGAGAGCACGCCGGGACGCCTGCGCATCAGCATCAAAGACAGCGGTGCCGGATTGACTCCGGAACAGTTGGGGCAGCTATTTCAGCCGTTCAATCGTCTTGGACAGGAAGCCGGCGGCGAGGAGGGCACCGGCATCGGCCTGGTGGTGGCCAAGCGCCTGGTCGAACTGATGGGGGGGAGCATCGGCGTGGAAAGCAGCCTCGGGGTGGGCAGCGTGTTCTGGATCGAACTCGTTTT
>MNWZ01000001.1 GCA_001871925.1 Zetaproteobacteria bacterium CG1_02_53_45 | reverse complement strand
AACCATGACGCAAAATTGCGTCCAGCAGGACAGGCTCCGCACGCGATGATCTCCCTTGTAACGCTCTGCGACATCGTCGAAAAGATGGCGAGGAACAGCTCTTATTATCTGGTGAAAAATCGTGTTAGTGTGCTGCATGGCCTGAGTTCTCCGTTCGGTAAATTTGCTGTCTGGATAACTACAAATGTACCATAAACGTTGGAAATTCAGGCCTACTTTATTGATGCAATATCCTTAACCGGACAGCAATGGCTGGGTATGAAAAGAAATGCTGTTTCATGCATGCAGCCTTGCACCCGCTGTGGACAATAAAGTGTGCAGATGCCAAGTTTGAAGCATGATTGAATTTCCTGATCCATCTGGTGCGAATGAAGACGGTTTACTTGCCGCCGGAGGGGATTTGTGTCCTGAGACATTGCTGGCGGCATACAGCAAAGGTGTGTTTCCATGGTATGCGCAAGGGCAACCGATTCTCTGGTGGTCGCCTGATCCGCGTATGGTACTGTTTCCTGCCGAGTTTCACTGTTCCAGACGTTTGGCCAGAAGAATGCGCCGCAATATTTATCATGTATCATTTGATGAGTCGTTTGACGCTGTGATCAGGTCCTGTGCGGATATACCGCGAAAGGGAGAAAGCGGCACCTGGATTCTGCCGGAGATGATCGCCGCATATCAGCGCATGTTTGCTGAAGGTTATGCCCATTCGGTAGCGGTGTGGCAGGGTGATGAGCTCGTTGGCGGACTGTATGGGGTATTGCACCGCAATGTTTTTTTTGCCGAATCGATGTTCAGTCGGGAGATTGATGCCTCCAAAATAGCTCTGGCTGCGCTCTGTGAGCGTGCAATACGTGATGGCTGGAAGCTGATTGATTGCCAGTTTCATACCTCCCATCTGGAAAGTCTTGGTGCGCGCGAGATCCCGCGTAGCGAATTTTTTGATCTGATCGGTGATTGATTATACAGAGTGGATTGGTTACCAATCGGAGAGTCATTATTGAAAAGGAAGTCCATATGAGTTTGAAAACCAATCGTGAGAAGCTGGTGAAAACCGCAGTACAGGGGGCGGTAGCGCCTGCGAACCAGTGGGCTCCGTTTGAGGTGGGGTCTGCCGGTGAAATCTTCTCCTGGCCATCTACAGGCGGCATTACCTATAACGTGAAAATTGGTGATTCGGTATTCGATTGGGCCGGTGAACATATTGAACCGGGTGTTTCGACGACAATGAACCATAAAAACAGCAAGGCTGAGGCAGGCTATCAGTTTCTCTCCTGTTGCGGTAACCAGGCAACGGTCATTTCAGGCGCAGCCAAAGGGGAAAAGGGGACGGTGCTGGGCCATCATGGGGGCGTGAATCACCTGATGCTTGATTTCCCCGATGTGATACTCGACCAACTGACCTGCGACGACAAATTTCTTATCAGGGGATATGGGCAAGGATTGAAGCTGGTCGATCATCCTGAAGTGTATATCTACAACCTTGACCCGGATGTGCTTGAAAGCTGGGGCTTGCAGGAGCGCGAAGATGGCAGGATCGAGGTGCCGGTGAGTGTGATTGTGCCCGGGCATGCCATGGGCTCGGGCATAGGTTCTCTTTCGGTGACTACAGGCGATTACGACATTCTCTGCCACGATGATGTTACCGTAAAAGAGCATGGTCTGGACAGATTGCGTTTCGGTGATTTTGTTGCAGTCCTTGATCACGATAACCGTTATGGTCGCACCTATCGCAAGGGGGCCGTCACCATAGGCGTGGTCATTCACTCGGATTCACCACTGGCTGGCCACGGCCCGGGCATGATGACGCTGATGAGTGCCTGTGATGGCAAACTGGTGCCGGTGGTCTCTGAAGATGCCAATCTTGGTATGATTAAAAAGATCGGCCGTTATGCGGCAGCTTGAAGTCGATGCCTGATATGCGCGTCGCCTGTATTCAGCTGACTTCTGTCCGGCAGGTCGAAGAAAACCTCGCGGCGGCTGCCTGTTTGCTGGGGCAGGCCGCCGCCGCCGGTGCCAAACTCGCACTGCTGCCTGAGAACTTTGCCTTTATGGGCGGCAACGACGATCAGAAGCGGGTTATTGCTGAAGATCAGAATGATTCAGCGATACTGAAGTTTCTTGCCGGGCAGGCGGAAAAGCATGGTATGGCCATTGTTGGCGGTTCGCTTTTACTCAGTGGTGAGGGGGATAAGGTTCGCAATGCCTGTCCGGTGTTTGATGGCAAAGGTCAGTTGCTGACGATCTACGACAAGATCCACCTGTTCGATATGGACTATCAGGGGGAGTCATACCGGGAGTCGGCATTTATTGAAGCGGGCAAAAAACCGGCACAGGTTTCCATCGAAGGTTTCAAAACAGGTTTGAGCATCTGTTACGACTTGCGTTTTCCTGAGTTGTATCGTCTGTATGCTGAAAATGGCTGTCAGGTATTGTGTAATGTCGCCGCATTTACAGCCACTACCGGCCGGGCCCACTGGCTGACTTTGCTCAGGGCGAGGGCGATCGAAAACCAGTGTTATATGCTGGCTTCAGCCCAGTCGGGTGAACATCCGGATGGCAGGCAAACCTGGGGGCATAGTATGATCATTGACCCGTGGGGAGAGGTGCTGGCTGAGTTGGCGGAAGGGCAGGGGTTTATTACTGCTGATGTGTCATTGAGGCGGCTTGAGCAGGTCAGGATATCCATGCCGGTTTTGCAGCACCGTCGGTATTAATTGCTTTTCTGGCGCAGTGCCAAAATAGTGACGCCAAGACTCATCCACTGCTCCGAATCGCTGTATCCCTTGTGGTTAAAGGGCTTGCGACACCTATCCACAGAAGCTGTGGATAACTCGGTGGATAAAAACAGTGGGTTTCTTCGTACGTCAGCCTCCGGCATCACTGTCATCCTCTGGTCTAAATTTTAGGCATTCTGTATTACCTATTTAAAACAATTGTTTATGAAATTATGCTAAAGTTATATTGATCTTGATCGGCTAACTGTTAAAAGAATTTCATCAGTATACATTAGCAGTGGATAATTCTTTACTGAGCTACAGTTTTCTGTTGCCTCAGGGCTTCAAACATGGCAATAGAGCACGCATTGGACAGATTGAGAGAGCGCACCGGCGCATCGTCCCGCATAGGTATGGTGATCGCTGTGATGTCGTTCAAAATCTCCTTGCTCAGTCCCCGCGTTTCCGGTCCGAAGACCAGCACATCACCAGGGTGATATGGTACGTCCCAGAAGCTGGTTTTGACCTTCGAGCTGAGCCCATACCAGTTGCGGTCTCCACCGATAAAGCTGCGGGCTTCCTGCCAGTTCTGATGATGGTGAATATCCAGATGCTGCCAGTAATCTAGCCCGGCTCGACGCACTGCTTTTTCATCCACATCGAAGCCGAGCGGATGCACCAGATGCAGGGTGCATCCGGTACATCCGCACAGCCGTGCAATGTTCCCGGTGTTTGGTGGAATCTCGGGCTCTACGAGTACAATGTGTAAGGGGGAGGTCATAGCCATGCAAGCTCGGGCAGATGACCAATTGATGCAATGTGGAATTGCCCTGATGGTTCAATGGTATCTGACCCACGCGGGGTTGGCCTTGTGGTACAATAGTAGACCTGATCCCATAGGGTGACAGGCGGATATTCCTAATCCGTAACATTTGGATTATCGTTGATACCAGCAGAGACAGTGCAGGCTTGTTGGATGGATTGTCTTACTCAAAGCGACACAAGGATTAAAACATGGATATGTTTTTAGCGGCAGCCATTGATGAAGCGAAAAAAGGGTTGGTCGAAGGCGGTATTCCTATCGGTTCCGTACTGGTTATCGATGGTCAAATCGTCGGGAGGGGCCATAACCGGCGTGTACAAAAAGGCAGTTCGGTTCTGCATGCGGAAATGGATTGTCTGGAAAATGCGGGGCGGATTAAAGCCGTTGATTATCAGCGGGCAACGTTGTACTCGACCTTGTCACCATGTGATATGTGCAGCGGCGCGGTGCTTTTGTACGGTATTCCCAGAGTGGTGGTGGGAGAGAACCGTACATTTTGCGGGCCGGAAGATCATCTGCGTTCGCGAGGCGTGGAGCTGCTCATTGTTGATGATCCGCAGTGCTATCAGCTTATGCAGAGCTTTATCGAAAACAATCCGGAATTATGGAATGAAGATATTGGTGAGTAGGTGGGAGGAGGAGGCTGTCTCTTTGTTGAAACTGCCGTGAAATAAAAAAAGGCAGGGGATTGCCCTGCCTTTTCGAATGAATTGATCTGGATTTAGTCCAGGTGTTCGTCGATGAATTCGGTGAGCTTGGCCTTGTTGACCGCACCAACCTTGGTGCCCTGTACATTACCGTCACGGAACAGCATCAGGGTCGGAATGCCGCGTACACCGTATTTGCCCGGAGTGTTCGGGTTGTCATCGATGTTGATTTTGGCAATGGTGACTGTTCCTTGCTTCTCATTAGCCACTTCGTCCAGAATCGGCGCGATTTGTTTGCATGGGCCGCACCATGGAGCCCAAAAATCTACAACAACAGGGCCGGAAGCTTTCAATACATCGGCATCAAAGCTTTCGTCGCTAACATGAATAATTAAGTCTGAAGACATCTGTTTTCCTCGTCTCTTTGTGGAATGCACGATACGTTAGTCCTGGGGGGTAAAAGCGTCAACCATGTCAGAACATCAGCAGCTGGAGCGGATGCTTCGCAATCACATTATCGAGGCGGGTGGTTTCCTGCCTTTTGACCGCTTTATGCAGGTCGCTCTTTATGAGCCAAACCTTGGTTATTACGAGTCTAAAACCATCTTCGGGGAGCAGGGCGACTTCATTACCGCACCCGAACTGGGGCCGTGGCTGGCACTGGGTTATGCCGATCTTATTTTCTGGGGCTGGCAGCAGTTGGGTGAGCCGCAAAGCTGGACCCTGCTCGAGCAGGGCACGGGTTCCGGCAAGTTGCTGGCCTCCGTGCTGGATATTCTGGCGCAGTTTACCATGGCGCCCCCGACTGCCATGATCTCGGTGGAGCGCAGCGCCCAGTTGCAGGAGCGCCAGTCCGGACTGTTTGCCGAGCGTGGTTTGCCGGTCCGGATCTGCTCCTGCCTTGATGAAGTCGAGCCGTGTAAAAATGTCATCGTTTACAGTAATGAGCTTCCCGATGCGTTTCCCGTTCGCTGCTTTCATCGCACAGATGGATCGTTCTTTGAGCGCGGCGTCGGGCTGGATGAAAACGGATTCTGCTGGCAGGACAGTAAACAGCCCATCAGCGAATCACCGCAGATTGCCGGAAAACTGCTTGATAGCTGGCCTGAACAATATGTCAGTGAGTGGAATCCGGCCCTGCAGCAGTGGCAACAGCAGTTGTCGGACATCGTGAGATCCGGTTTTGTTTTTACTGTCGATTACGGTTATTCGCAGCAGGAATATTATCGTCAGGCGCGCATCGAAGGCACGCTGCTTGCCCATATCGGCCAGCAGGCGGTTGAGGATGTGTTAAGTGAGCCTGGCAGCCGCGATATTACCGCGCATGTGGATTTTACCGCGCTGGTTCAGGCGGGGAGAGTTGCCGGTTTGACCCCTGTCTGCTGGATGTCGCAGGGGGCATGGCTGGCGCAATCGCCATCGGTACAATCCTTTGTACAATCACTGGCAGCACAGCAGGATAAGCTCAGTATGCACCTGATGGCGCATGCTAAACGTGTATTGATGCCATTCGGCATGGGTGAGGTGTTCAAAATGCTGGTGCAGTCAAAGGGCGTGGAATCCGCGAAACCTGCTTATCTGAAGCAGTTCGATCATCTGGATCATTTGTCCGTATGATAACTATTGGAGATACGGTTCAGGCCAGAGCAGGCCATATGCTTCCCGGCGGCGAAGTGTCAGTGCGGTTTGAGAATGAAACGATACTGGTGAGCAATGGAGTGCCGGACGATCTGCTGGATGTTCGCATTATCGACAAGCGGCGCGGCGTCTATCGGGGTGAAATTGTCGCTGTAGTTGAGTCTTCAGCAGGGCGGATGAATCCGCCATGCCCGGTTGCAGCGCTCTGTGGCGGTTGTGCCATGCAGTTTATTTCGCCGCCACAACAGGCCGAAGTGAAGTCGGGCTGGGTGTCGCATGCCTTTAAGTCTGTCATCGGAGCGGACACGGATTTCATTGCCATCGAACCGGAACAGGCGATTCACCGCCGCAGGGTGCGCTGGTTTGTCGGAAGAGATGATCGGAGCCATTTCCTCGGCTTTTATGCGCAGGCAACGCACGATGCTGTGCGCCATGATCACTGCATGGTGTTAACGCCTGAACTGAACGGACTCAGAGCCCTGATTGAGTCTGATCTGTCTCTGGTGAATGTGGAGAGCGTGCAGGCCGTACAGCTGCATGACGGTATTCATGTGATTCTGGAAAGCACAAGCGCGCCGGTTATCGATATTGCATCGGCGCATGTCATGGCACTGCAATGGTGGTGGCGTGATAGCAAGCAGATCACCCGGCCGTTAAAGAAGCCGGTGAAAGCGTTCCATGATCTGTTGCCGGCAGGTCAATCAAACATTGAGATAACAGTCGGGCCGGATGACTTTGTGCAGGGTCAGATCGAAGGTAATCAGGCACTGATCGCCCAGATTCAGCAGTGGGCCGGGCCGGTTCGCAGGATTGCCGACCTGTTCTGCGGTATCGGCAATCTTTCCCTGCCGCTGGCTGTGGCAACCGGTGCTGCCGTTTTCGGGGCGGAACTCAATGCTGCCAGTGTGCGGGCTGCATCGGCCAACGCCAAAATGTTGAAACTGGATGCGCAGTTTGAAGTGGCCAACCTGTTTGAGTCCTTTGCGCTGGAGCCCTATATCGGAGCCGACCTGCTGATTCTTGATCCGCCAAGGCGGGGGGCAAAACGCATCTGTAATCAAATCTCGCGCCTGCTGCCGAAGAAAATCATCATGATCTCCTGTGATCCGGCTGCCGGAGCCCGCGACGGTGAGCTGTTAAAGCAGCAGGGGTATCGCATGCAGGCCCTGCGTGCGCTTGATCTGTTCCCCTATGCCGGACATGTCGAAGCGATGAGTTTGTGGATGAAAGCTTGAGATTTCTTGCACTGATTCTGGGCTGCATGCTGCTTGGCTCATGTCAGGGTGTTGAATCGGATCGTGCTGTGTTGCGGGTCGGTCTTGCCCAGATGCCGATTACCATGGATCCCCGTTTTGCCACCGATGCAGCTTCGATGCGTGTGCAGGATTTTGTACATCGCGGTCTGCTGACGCTGGATGAGCAGTTTCAGGTTCAGGGCGATCTGGCAGAGCGTTGGGACAATCCTGAGCCGCTGCTGTGGCGTTTTCATCTCACACCCGGAGTGGTCTTCTCCAATGGCGCCAAACTGGGGGCAGCAGACGTTGTGGCGACATTGAACGCACTGTTGGACCCGAAGCTGGCCAGTCCTTTGAAGGCGAGCTTCGAAGCCATTGATTCGCTGGCGGTCGAAAGTGATCTGGTGTTCGTGATTCGCCTGAAAAAAGCGGATGCCTCGCTGCTGACACGACTGAATTTCGGTATCTTGCCTGCAAGCCTGGCCACAGGGCCGCATCAGGCCCATAGCACGATTGGCTGTGGCGCTTATAAACTGGAGGCGTGGACAGAAAACAGTATCACCCTGCAGCGTGTTGATGCGCATGCGAGCGTGGCTTCTATTCGCTTTAATGGTGTGAAAGATCCTGTTACACGTATCCTGAAGCTGACGCGAGGTGAACTGGACTTTGTGCAGAATGACCTGCCGCCACACCTGCTGCCCTATATCAAGGCACAGAAAAACATGGATGTGCAAACAGCTGCGTCAACGACCTTCTCCTATATCGGTCTGAATATGCAGGATAAACTGTTGTCGGATATCCGCATCCGCCGCGCTTTGGCCATGGCACTGGATCGTGCCAAATTGAAACAGGCGCTGTTTGCCGACCTGCCGGAGCTTGCCCAGACTGTGCTGACCGGCACACACTGGGCCTCAACCAGACTGCCGCCGCTTGTCTATGGCAGAGATCAGGCTGAACGGTTGCTTGATGAAGCCGGTTACAAACGCGGTGTCGATGGTATTCGCTTTACGATCAGCTTTCGAACCAGCACTGATCCGACACGCTTGCGCCTGGCGACGGCGATAGCGGCGATGTGGGAAGAGGTCGGTGTCAACGTATCGATTGAATCGCTGGAGTGGGGCGGATTTTATGCCCGTATCAAACAGGGTGATTTTCAGGTTTTTTCGCTGGCCTGGGTGGGTATTACTGATCCGGATGTCTACCGCCTGATTCTGCATTCGGAGATGTGGCCGCCGAAAGGTGCGAATCGCGGTCGCTATGCCAATGCTCAGATGGATCAATGGCTGGATACAGCGGCAGAGGCTGGCACACAAGCCGAGCGCAAAGCGATCTATGCCAGGGTCGAAAAGCAGATGCAGGATGATATGGTCTATATTCCACTCTGGTTTGATCCTGTGATTGCAGTTTCAGGGCCACGATTATCCGGTTTTATCCCCAAACCCGACGGCAGCCTGCGCGGCCTCATGCATGTCATGCTCACTGATCAGGTTCACTGAAACAGTCGATTCATACTCCTCCTTCCCGGCTTTAAGCCGGAAGGTGCATCTAAGCCCTGAATAAGTCACTGCTTACCCTGGTCGCATGATGATTTTGCATCGACTTTTCGACCTGAAACGGGTATAAATGCAGGGGGAGCCCGTCAGCCATTCTGGCTCCATGCTGAGGGAGTGCTATGAACAGGCCCGGAATTCATCTCAAGCTTCGCCGTATCGGTATCGATACCTTCAAGGAAAATGTCGCCTACCTGCATCGCGATTGCCCGGTTTACCGCGCCGAAGGGTTTCAGGCGCTGGCCAAGGTTGAGGTTAACAGTGCGAAGGGGCACCAGCAGGTGCTGGCAGTGCTGAATGTTGTCAATGATGGCCGGATCATGGCGGTCGATGAATTGGGTTTGAGTGAGCAGGCTTTTGAGCAGTTGGGTCTGAAAGACGGCGATATGGTCTGTATTGCCCACGCCATCCCACCGCAGTCGCTGGATGCAGTCCATCGCAAAATTGCCGGTGAACGACTGCGTGCCGATGACTATCTCTCCATTATCCATGATATGGTGGATAACCGTTACTCGCGTATGGAGATGGCCGCTTTTCTGGTGGCCTGCAGCGAGAGTGGTATGGAACGCGATGAGCTGCTTTACCTGACCGAAGCAATGGTCGAAACAGGCGAAAAACTGGATTGGGGCGAACCACTGGTCGTGGATAAACACTGTATCGGTGGCATTCCGGGCAACAGGACAACGATGCTGGTGGTGCCGATTGTTGCCGCCCACGGCATGCTGATTCCCAAAACATCGAGTCGCGCGATCACGTCACCCTCAGGCACCGCAGACACCATGGAAACCTTGGCCAAGGTGGATCTAGATCTGGATAAATTGCGCAAAATTGTGCGCCATGAACGCGGTTGTCTGGCTTGGGGTGGCAGGGCAAGACTGGCGCCTGCCGATGATATCCTGATCTCTGTGGAGCGGCCCTTGTCGCTGGATTCACCGGGGCAGATGGTCTCATCCATCCTGTCGAAGAAAGTCGCGGCAGGTTCCACGCATTTGTTGATCGATATTCCGGTTGGCCCGACAGCCAAAGTCCATCGCATGAATGATGCCATGCGCCTGCGTAAACTGTTCGAATATGTCGGCGACCGTATGGGGCTGCATCTGGAGGTGGTGATTACCAATGGTGAGCAGCCGATTGGCCGCGGCATCGGTCCGCAACTGGAAGCGCGTGATGTGCTGCTGGTGCTGGAAAATCACCCTGATGCACCGGCTGATCTGCGTGAAAAATCGCTGCGTCTGGCCGGTCGTATTCTGGAGTTTGATCCGGATGTGCGGGGTGGGCAGGGCTATGCAATTGCCCGTGATATTCTTGAAACCGGCCGTGCCATGACCAAAATGCAGTCGATTATTGCGGCGCAAGGGGTGAATGAGAATCCGCCGGAGCTGGGTAAGTTGGTGATGGATGTGAAGTCTCCGGAAGCAGGGTTTGTTACCGAAATCGATAACCTGCAGATGGCCCGTATTGCCCGTTTGGCCGGCGCACCCATGGATATGGGGGCGGGCGTCGACCTGTTCAAAAAGCTCGGAGACAAGGTTGCAGTCGGTGAGCCCCTGTATCGAATTCATGCTGAATTCCCGTCAGATTTTGATTTTGCCATGGAGCTGACCAAAAAGGATATCGGTTTCAGGATCGGTGACAAACCGCCTGCACCGCGATATTTCCCGCCGCTATGATCGACCCGTTGAAGAATTGTACCGTACTGGGGTTTGCCGAAAATATGGAGCAGGCGCAAGCTCTGGCTGCTGAACTAAGGCTCAGCTGTGGTGAGATAAGCCTGCACCGCTTCCCTGATGGAGAACATCGCCTGGCTGTGCCTGAATCACTGCCGGAAAACGTGATTATTTTTCTGAGTCTGGATCACCCCAATGAGAAACTGATCGAACTGCTGCTGGCGGCCGCTGCCGCGCGTGACAACGGTGCAATAAGGGTGCTGCTGGTTACGCCATACCTCTGTTATATGCGACAGGATATTGCCTTCCATCCGGGTGAAGCGGTCAGCCAGCAGATTATCGGCAAATTGCTGGCCGATCATTTTGATGCAGTGGTAACTGTCGATCCGCACCTGCATCGCATCGAGCGCTTGCAGCAGGCGGTCCCTTTGCAACATGCAGTCGCCCTGACAGCGGCAGATCCCATGGCTGAATTTCTTGCAGAGCAGTTTGAGCGACCGCTGCTGATTGGCCCCGATAGTGAATCGCGCCAGTGGGTTGAAACCATTGCATCAGATCGCGGGCTGGATTTTACTGTTGGCAGCAAAGAGCGTTTTGGTGACCGGGATGTCCGCATTCATCTGCCGCAGGAGATTCCGCTGGCCGGCCGTGATGTGGTGATCGTTGACGATATTGCCAGTACCGGACGCACCATTATTGCTGCTGTCGAAGCTGTGCTGGCAGAAAATCCGCACACGCTCAGCGTGCTGGTGGCCCACGCACTGTTTGCCGGTGATGCTGAAACACGTATTCGCCGGCTGCCCATCGATCACATCTGGAGCACCGACAGTATCAAACACCCGACCAATGCGATTGCACTGACGCCTTTACTGGCAGAAGGTGTCCGCCGCTGTTTCTGATTCATCTTGCCCTCATATAATATGTGGAAGAACAAAAGTCGGCAGACTGTTATGTTTCGCCCATGAGCAGCAGTGCCGAAGAACTTGTAGCTGAAATTGTCGATGATCTGGCTCACCTGAAAGGGGTGCGGGTGATCGCTGCCATGAGTGGCGGGGTGGACTCATCGGTGATGGCCGTACTGCTCAAGGAGGCCGGCATTGATGTGGTCGGCGTATTCCTCAATGTATGGGAGTACTCGCGCGATGATGTGAATCGAAACGGCTCCTGCTGCTCCCTGGAAGACTCCTATGATGCCAGACGCGTGGCCGATGCCATCGGCATCCCGTTTTATAGCATGGATATGCGCGAAGAGTTTCGCCGCGATGTGATTGATCCGTTTATCAGTGATTATGAGACAGGACGCACGCCCAACCCTTGCGAGCGCTGCAACCGCTTTGTGAAGTTCGGCGCCTTGCTGAAGGTGGCCGATCAGCTGGAAGCAAAGTATGTGGCAACCGGCCATTACGTACAGCGTGCGGATGCTGCGGATGGTATCCATATCTATAAAGGCAACGATGCCAAAAAGGATCAGAGTTATTTTCTGGCCACAACCAACAGGGCACAGTCAGAACGTATTCTGTTTCCTGTCGGTGGTCTGGAAAAAGATGATACCCGCAAACTGGCGCGTCATTTCAAGCTGCCGACAGCGGAAAAACATGAAAGTCAGGATATCTGCTTTATTCCGGCCGGTGATCGCATCGCCTTTCTCAAGCGTGAAGGCGCCTCGGCCGGTTTCAGAGCCGGCAATATTGTTGATCTGGAAGGCAACTATCTGGGCCGTCACGAAGGTATTGCCCACTATACGCTGGGACAGCGCAAGGGTTTGGGGCTGCCCGACGGGCCCTGGCATGTGGTGGGTCTCGATGGCGCGACTGCAAGAGTCGTAGTGGCGCATCCGGAAGATGCACTGATTTCAGCCGTTGATGTTGTTGAATTAAGCTGGATTCGCCAGCCGAAAGCCGGTGAGAAGGTGACAGCCAAGGTGCGTTATCAGATGCAGCCTGCGGCCTGTGTCCTGCAATCCGATGGTGAAATCCTGCATATGGTCTTTGAGGATAAACAGAAGCCGACGGCTCCGGGCCAGGTGGCTGCTTTTTATGTTGGCGATGAACTGCTCGGTGGCGGCATAGTCAGCCGTGTCGCTTAAGCTGCCGGATCAGACGTTTATCTGAAGCAGGGGCTTATCTATCTCCACATGCTTTAACACTCTATAGAAAATCAGACTCAGTTAAAACGCTGATCAGGCGAGCATGTCAATTTTGGTTGATTCAAATTTTCCGGTCATGGCATTTACCGGCCGCTGCTGCTCTGCTGCTTCACTGTCCGCAACTTTCTCGCTTGCCTCATTATCCGCTGCCTGTGGCACTGAAACCGGAGTGCTGGCTGCCGGCGCCTGCTCTGCTGTCGCAGGCGCATTGGCAGAATCGACCTGCGGAGGCGCAACCGGTTCAGCCGTGGTCGATGGCTTGTAATTCAAGTCGGCACTGGCCATTTGGCGGGCTTCGGATGAGAGCATCACCGTGTCACTGGCTCGCTTTGATTGCTCGGCCTGATTGGTCTGATTTTGATGAGTCTGATTAAGGTTGGAAAAATCTGCGGCGACAACGGGTGTGGTGGTTGGCAAAATAATCATGGAATGCTCCTGTGTACTCAGGTCCCGTCTGACATCATGCCAAGGGTCCTGCTATTGCTGCGGAGGAGTCCATGTGCCACCGTATTTAAGCTTACTGTGTACTTGTATCGGCAGCTTGAGCACGTACTTTAGGAGTTTGTGAATTTTATTGTTTTCGCGCGCTATTGAAAACTATGCAATTTTCATTGTAATCCAACACGTAGTAGCACAGTGCAGTGCCTCTATAGTTTTTGCACTTGCACGCGGGTAGGCAATGTACGCTGTCCCGAATGGCACTAACGATCATCGCGCGAGTCGCCCCCCCCGTATGATGAAATGTAAGCTTCATGGTGGAAGGTGACGGTTAGAGACTGCGCTTTATTTTGGAGCCATAGAGCCCGACAGCTAACGTAGCCCGCCTTGGATGACTCGTACCCCGGATTGCCTCTATAAGAGCGAATGTTAAAAGGGCCGTTGGCGATTTCACATTGCCCTCAGGCTGATCATCCTGGCAACCGCCACCTTCCAATCTCAAGGATAGCGAGAAGGAGGAAAAATGGAACTCAGAGCGATATA
>MNWZ01000144.1 GCA_001871925.1 Zetaproteobacteria bacterium CG1_02_53_45 | reverse complement strand
CAGCGCCAGCAACATCTTTGGATGATACGGCGCACTGCCACCGCCTCCATACGAACGTTCCAGCTCTCCTGTATCAAGTCCGTCTACAATCTCCACTACAAAACGTGCCAGATGATCTTCCGGCAACCATTCATCCAGTGAAGGAGGCAATAAATACGACGTACCGCGATCCGCATCACGAAATCTTCTGCTCATTCGATACTGGCCTCCTCATCACTTGCTCTATGCATATCCTATCATGCTTTGGGTAAAGTCCGACAGGCTGCTAGTGATGCTCTGAATAACTTCGTCCTGAAGTTATTCAGCCCGCAAAGGCTATAGCACCGCAGGATACTCTGACTTTTTCAGAGTATCCCTAGTGAAACATGGTTTTCAGGCGCGTTGACAGGCTCGATTCCAGCCCCATCTGTTTGGGTGAAACTTCGTACAGCGTACTCACGCCCACACCTTTCAGGGTCATGTTTTTTGGTGCTCCGATCAGTATATCACCCGAATAATCACGAATCTTGGTGTGAATCAGACCATAAACAATTTCATCGATAAGAATCTGGTTACGCAGCGCGCTGGACTGAATGCGGGCACCTTTGTCCATGGCATGGCCGATATAATCCTGCGTAGGTCCCGGAATCTCTTTCACATAACCGCAGGTGATGCCGACACGATAGTTCATGCCACCCACCAGTTTTTTCAGCTTTTTGCGACCATCGGAAATACTGCGTTTGATCAGCAGCGAGGCGAGCACGGCATCAATGGCATGCTCAAAGACAGCCATAATGCCATCGCCGAGATGTTTGACGACATGACCGTTATAGCGTTCAACGGCCTGCTCACAGATATCGCAGAACAGCCGGTTACGCATATAACCTTTGGTGTGCCCCATAGAACGTTTGTATTCGGTTGAGCTTTCCAGATCGGTGAACATAATGCATTTGTAGTGATCCTGAGTCGTGGCAATAGCACGCGCCACAGATTCAATCATGACATCCAGATCCAGCATTTTGGCATTGACACGGCTGGCAGGACGCGAGGCAACCATTCGCGGCACGGCAAGATCTCCGGACGATACAACCAGATCAACTGCAGCACTCTTGTCCGCCCTTTGCGAACGAGGCGGGGTGCGGGGAATCGCCACTACATTTGCTTCACTGTTTATCTTGTCCTGCTTTCTTGCTGTCGCCATGTTCAACCTCCGGCAGCACTAGGGCTACGATATAGCAAATACTGCAGAGCGATGAATATATTTCTGTGATGCAAATCGCATAAAAACGAGGTTCACTCGCAAGTATTGGAGTATTAAAAGTGGTCGGGGTGAGAGGATTTGAACCTCCGGCCTTACCGTCCCGAACGGTATGCGCTACCGGGCTGCGCTACACCCCGACATCAGGCGATCTATTTTATAAAAACAGACCCGTGAATCAATAAGGACGATGGGCGGAAAAATCGGCCAGTTCAGCCAGCAATGCCTTGATTTCAGGATCGGCATGATCAGGCAGCAACGCTTTGGCGCGCTCGGCATAATCGCGGGCCCGGGACATGGCGAAACCGGTACCATCCTGAGCCGCCACACGTGCGCGCACCCATTCCCGATCACCGTCCTGATAACCATCGCGCTCGGAAATCTCCTCAACACGTCTGGCCAGTTCCGGGTCGCGTTGCATGGCATGAATCAAAGGCAGGGTGATTTTCCCCTCTTCCAGATCATGCCCTACCGGTTTACCGGCCTGTTCGGCCTCAACCAGATAATCCAGTGCATCATCCATCAACTGGAAGGCGACACCCAGACACATGCCGTATTCAGCCAGAGCCGCAACCACATCCGCACTTTGTCCGGCCGCATGTGCGCCGACCTCGGATGCCGCTTTAAACAGTACAGCTGTTTTTCGCTCGATCACTTCCAGGCATTCAGCTTCTGTCATCTCCAGATGGAAGGTGCGCGACAGCTGCAATACTTCACCCTCAGCCAGTGCATTGGTCACGTCAGACATCAACTTCAGCATGGCCATATCGCCATCGGCAACCATCATCTGGAATGAGCGGGAAAACAGGTAGTCGCCGACCAGTACACTGGCCTGATTACCCCAGACACCATTGGCCGAAGGATTGCCGCGACGCTGATCGGATGAGTCCACCACATCATCGTGCAGCAGAGATGCGGTATGAATAAACTCCACGACTACAGAAAGTGGAATATGTCGTTTACCCTGATAATTAAACAGGCGTGCGGTGAGCAGGCATAGAAGCGGACGCAAACGCTTGCCGCCACTGTTGACGATATAGTGGCCGATCGCGGGAATCATCATGATATCGGACTGCAGATTGTCATGGATGCAGGCATCCACCAGCTCCATATCAGAGCAGCACAAGTCTACAGCACGTTGCAGAGGGGAAATCGACGAGTTTATCACAACGCAGAGCATCGTATGCGTGAGATCGCTGCCGTCAAGTTAGAGCACAAGCACAGCAAGCATTTTCCCGGCGATTTAAGTAGCCTCGGGGCATGGAAGTTATTCTCGCCTCTCGATCCCCACGCCGCCTGATGCTACTGCAAAGCGCAGGACTTGCCGTTGAAGTCCGCCCGAGCCACATTGATGAAACACCACAGCCCGGAGAAACGGTTGCACAGATTGTCACGCGACTAGGCCATGAAAAAGCCATCGCATGCCAGTGTCCACCGGACATCCCCGTCATTGCAGCCGACACACTGGTCGCTATCGACGGCAAACCTTTGGGGCAACCGGCTGACCTTGCCGAGGCCAAAGCCATGTTGATGACCCTCTCGGACAGGACTCATCATGTGCTCACCGGCGTTACCGTCCGGCTCGGCGACTCTATTCGTACAGAGCTTGTGCAAACGCGGGTGGTATTCAGAAAACTCGCTGCAGAGGAGATCGACATTTATCTGGCGCATAATGAAGTGCTGGATAAAGCAGGTTCCTATGCCATTCAGGGTGGTGCAGCAAGCTTCATCGAGGCGATCGAAGGGCCGCTTGATAATGTGATCGGATTGCCGGTTCGCACAACCTTGAATATACTGGCAGAAATAACTTTTTCACAACAACAAGGGTCCTGATATGAGCGTAGAATTACTGGTTAACGTGGCGCCGTTTGAAACCCGGATTGCCCGCATCGAGAACAACCTTGCCGAAGAAATTTATATCGAGCGCGAACGCGAACGCGGCCTGAAAGGCAATATCTATAAAGGCCGTGTGCAGCGTGTACTGCCGGGCATTCAGGCTGCATTTGTCGATATCGACATGGAGAAAGCCGGCTTTCTATATGCCGGAGACATTGCCACCTCCAAACAGTCCAAGGAAGAGATCTCCGCAGTTATTGAAAATGGTGATGATGCAGAGAGCGGTGATGATACATCCGAACCCAGACCCTCCCGCCGCAACGCACCGCCGATTGCCAACCTGATCAAGGATGGTCAGGAGCTCATGGTACAGGTCTCGCGCGAACCGATTGCCTCAAAGGGCCCGCGACTGACCACCCAGATCGGACTTGCCGGCCGCTATCTGGTTTATCTTCCCCACCTCGATCATGTCGGTATCGCCAGACGTCTGGAAGACCAGAAAGAGCGTGATCGCCTGCTGGCGATCGGCAAATCCATCAACCCCAAAAAAGGCGGCATTATCATCCGCACCGTTGCAGAGGGTCGCATGGAATCTGAAATGAAGCAGGATCTGGATTTTCTCCTGCGCCTGTGGGATGACATTGAAAAACGTTCCAAGGGTTCCGCGCTCGGCAAGATGATTCACAAAGAGCTCAACCTCTACCTGCGTGTCATGCGAGATTATGTCGATGCCGACGTTGAAAAGATTCATATCGATTCTCGCGAAGCTTATGAGAGCATGAAAAAGTTTGCCCGCCGCTTTATGCCCGAGGTTGCAAAGAAGCTCTACTACTATCCCGGTGAGCGTCCGATTTTCGATGTATACGGTGTGGAGGAAGCCATTGATCGCGCCCTGCAGCGCCGGGTACCGCTGAAATCCGGTGGCCATATCGTCATTGACCAGACCGAAGCGCTGATTGCCATTGATGTGAACTCCGGCTCCTTTGTCGGCTCACGCAATATGGAAGAGACCGGCTTTAAAACCAATCTTGAGGCTGTGCATGAAATTGTACATCAGCTGCGCCTGCGCAATCTTGGCGGCATTATCGTGGTTGATTTCATCGATATGCAGGAAGAGGAAAACAAACAGCGCCTGATGGAAGTCCTCGGAGAGGCACTCAAGCGTGATAAAGCCAAGACCCACATCGTTCAACTCTCCGAACTCGGCCTTGTCGAGATGACGCGCAAACGCACACGCGAATCACTGGGCCGCATTCTGCTCAATGAATGCCATCGCTGTCAGGGGGTCGGCAGCACCAAGAGCCCGACCACTATCTGCTACCAGCTGTTCCGGGTCGTGGTGGCTGAAGCCCGTGCCTATCCATGCGAGAAACTGATGGTTATCGCGCACCCCTCCATTATCGATCTGTTACTGGGCGAAGAGAATGAAGGTGTGGAGCAGCTGGAGAAATTTCTTAATAAAGAGATCACATTGAAGAGCGATGAGGATTTCGCAGCCGATCATTACGAAGTGGTGCTGCAGTAAGCAGCCCGTACTCATGACTGTTTTTGCCCCGTCACCCCTGATGCTTTATGTGCACATCCCCTACTGTGTGCATAAGTGCCATTACTGTGATTTCAATTCACATGAACGCGCCAGCCCCGACTGGCCTGCCTATCAGGCTGCGCTGATCCGAGAACTGGAGCATTGGGCAGCATCACCGATGTTCAAAGGCAGAGAGCTTGCCAGCATCTTTTTTGGCGGTGGTACACCATCACTGGCACCGCCCGAACTTATTACAACGGTCATTGAACGCGCCGGCAATCTTTGCGGCTTTTCGGATAATATTGAAATCACACTGGAAGCCAATCCCGGCACAGTTGATGCAGGTAACTTTTCGGCTTATCGCAGGGCCGGTGTTAATCGACTCTCGATGGGTGTGCAGAGCCTGAACAAAGATGAGCTGCACTGGCTGGAACGTATCCATGGTGTACAAGAGGTGTTCAACGCTTTTGCAATGGCCCGCTCAGCCGGTTTCAGCAATATCAATCTCGATCTGATTTACGGGCTACCCGGTCAGTCCATGCCCGCATGGCTGGAATCTCTGGATCGTGCCATTGAACTGAACCCTGAACATCTCTCCTGCTACCAGCTGACCGTTGAACCGCACACCAGGCTTGCCGCCCGCCATCGGAAAAATCCTTATGCCCTGCCCGAAGAGGAGCTGGCGCTGGAGATGCTGTTCAGTACGCGAGAACGACTGCAGCAGGCGGGTTATGAGGCGTATGAAATATCCAACTTTGCCAAACAAAACCGCTACTGCCGCCACAATGACGGCTACTGGCTTTATCATGATTATATCGGTATCGGTGCCGGCGCTTCCGGCAAGTGGGATGAAACTGACACACTTGGCATGACCCGTTACAGCAATATTCGCAACCCCGAACGTTATATCGAAGCAGCCCTGCAAAAGGCCTCTGCAATCAACGCTCAGGAAACATTAAGCGGTGACCACGCTGCTGCGGAAGCGATCTGGGTTGGCCTGCGCCGAAGCCCAGGCATCAGCCGCGCTACTTATCAAAGCCGTTTCGGTTTCGATGCCATGGAGCATTTTTCCGGGCAACTTACGCCCTGGCAGCAGCGGCAGATGCTGCTTGTCTCCGAACACGACATCCGGCTGACTGCAACAGGCCTGCCCATGGCAGATGAAATCGCTGCCAGCGTGCTCTGACCAAACGCTCTAGTTGGCAGTCAAACCTTCGCTATCAATCACCGTTGGCGTGATAAAGATCAGCAGTTCACTGCGGTTCTTCGTTTTCTGCTTACGTTTAAAGAAGTTGCCTATCAATGGAATATTCATCAGTCCCGGTACACCGGCAACCTGTTCTGATTCCGTCTGGGTATAAATACCGCCGAGCACCACCGTTTCGCCATTTCTGACCAGCAGTCGTGTCTCTACCGTCTTGGTATTGATCGCGGTAGCTGTTCCTGCAACGTTGGTGACAGGCGTGTCCTTGTTGACCTTGAGCTCCATAATAATGCGTTGGTCAGCAGTAATCTGCGGTGTTACGCGCAGCGATAATTTGGCACTCTTGAAGATCGGCGTAATGGTAGTAGCGCCACCCGTAGTCGTTACCTGATCAAACGGAATCTGTTCATCCTGCTCAATCAGTGCTTCCTGCAGATTGCTGGTAAACACACGCGGGCTGGAAACAACCTTCACATCACCATTGGCTTCCGCTGCCGACAACTCGAGATTCAGATTCAGGTTGCCGCCTATTTTGCCCAGCGTATAGCCGATTGCACCACCTGCACCTGCACCTACAGTAGCTGCCAGATCAACCACGTTAGTGCCGACGGATGCACCTGCGAGAGTCTGGGTGTAGCCAGGAGTATTTCTGATTGCTTGGCCGCCCCAGCGAATACCCAGATCACGCGCAAAGGTATCACTGGCTTCCACGATTCTGGCCTCGATCAATACCTGCTGCATCGGTTTATCAATCACCGCAATCAGGCGTTTGATATTATTCAGACGGTCACGGGTATCGGTAATAATCATCGTATTGCTGCGCTCATCGAGCAGAATACTGCCGCGTTCAGATAACAGTTTCAGGCCGCCGTCACCACCAATGCCGCTCTCGGCTTTACTGGTTGTGCGGTTTTCAGTAGTGCCCAGCCCTGCTGACTGGGTAACAGACCCGCCTTTCAGAATAGTGCTAACATCATTGACCGATGCATAACCCAACTGAATAAACTCAGTGTCCAGCTGTGCCACCTCTTCCGCACTCTGCTGCGCCGCTTTACGGGCATCCGCATCCGCCTTCAGCACGTCCAGCGGAGCAATCCGCATGACATTGCCGTTCTGTTCCTTACCCAGAACTTTGGCTGCGAGAATCACATCCAGAGCCTGATCCCAGGGCACATCCATCAGTCGCATGGTCAGTTTACCCTGAACAGCATCATCAAGGATGATATTAAAATTACTGATCTCGGCGATCATATTCAACGCATTACGAATTTCGATATTCTGGGATTCGAAAGTGACTTTCTGGCCGGTATAAAGCTTTTCATCGCGGATGGCATCTTCACCGGCCCGGGCTGCGGCAACCAGATCCTCGGGTTTCAGCGTGAGCGTCAATACATTACCTGACTGGTAGGAGGAGACCACCGTCTTGCCGCGCAGACGGGCGACAATACGCACATCCTTGTTTACACCATAACTGTCGATCTGGCTGACCGGACCTGGAAATGCCCGCACATCCTGTGAGCGCTCCTGTCCTGATGCCAGAGTGGCTCCCTTGATATCGAGCGTTACCGCGCCATCATCTTCCTGCAGATTAATAATCGGATTGGTCTCATTGGTGCGTACGACCAGATGCGCAATTCTGTCATCCGGCTGGAAATCAACGGCTTCAACTGTCAGGCCGGTCACACCGGGTTTGGATTCAACATTGCCGAAACGAACAATCATCTGGTTGGCAGTGGCATCAATCTGGTGATTGGCTCCAGCACCCTGAGACAGGGATACCACAAGACGCAAGCGACCTTCAGATGCCCCCACTGTCACATCATTCAGGCGCTGGGCGCTATAGGTATAAAACTCTTTTGGCAGCTTTGAACTTCCGCCCCAGAAATCCAGCACCATGGTTTTGCCTTCATTGGTAACCAGTGCATTGTGGTTTGCATCCATATTCTGACCGCGCAAGACCAGCTCGGTGACTCCGGCATTGTCCCTGACAGAGATATCCTGAATTTCAGCACCCTCAGTTTTGCTTGCCTGCCTGGCGGCTGAAACAAACGTAACCAACAGGTCATTGCCTTTTTCTGCAATATCATAGGTTGTACCTTTGGCCAGGCTGACTTCGATACGAACGCCATTTTCATCCTTAACAGGAAAAACGGTTTCGCCCCCCCCCTCGCCTTTCACTTCGACAACGCCATCAGCCATGCTGGCTTTAGGGAAATTCAGTACCACACGGGCCGGACCTTCCAGATTATAGACCTGATATTCGGCGGCTTCGTCCATCACGATACTCAGGTTCTGCCCGCCATCGGTTGATAGCAGCTGCAGGCTTTTAATGGTTGCGGCTTCAAGCTGTGCGGCAAATGAAAATAACAGCAGAACTGCTGCAGCCATGATGCCAAACGGACGCATGCCACGCTTATGTGCCGGTTTAAATAAACTCATTTCATACCCCATCATACTCTCCCAGACAGATGAAACAGATCATTGCTTCCGTCCTTTGCGTTGTACCGTCTCGGGTTGTTCCTCTACAAACCTGTATGTCACTGCCTGTCCGCGCACCGACAAATCGCCATCTTTGCCCTGCGACAGTGTCAGGTTTTTCACATCCACAATACGCGGCATCTCACCCACGCGTTTGAGGAAGGTCAGTAACTGCCGGAAGCTGCCGGATATATTCAATGCAACAGGCACTTCCGCATAAATTTGTTTGGTGACTTCAGGTCCCGGTTTAAAATCCGAGAACTCAAGCCCGGAGTCTTTGCCGGCCCAGGACACATTTTCCAGCAGGTCAGGAATCTGAGACTGTTTCGGCAGCATATTCAGTGCCACCTTCAGCTGCTTCTCCAGTTCCGCATACTCTTTCTGTTTACGTGGCAGATCATGAGCCAGCTTCTGATTTTTAACCAACAGTGTCTGCTGGAATTGTCCCTGCGTTTGCTGCTGGGAAATCTCTTCCTGCAGTGGCATCCAGCCCAGATATACATACAAACCAAGCATCGCCGTAAACGTCGCCGCCAGTGTCAGCAGCTTCTGCCACATGGGCAGCGGTAAAATCGGACGCAAGCTTTCAAACAGGGAGTTCTTGAAGGAATCAAACATCAGGAAGCTCCCCCCTTATGCGCTACCGCATCTTTTTTCGACTCATCCAGACGCCTGAACTTCAAATTAAAACTGCGCACCGGCAGATTGTTCACCACAATCCGGCTGATCACCGCCAGCTGTACACTGTCGAACAACGGCGATTGATCGAGATTGCGCATAAAGTTGGCGACCGCCTTATTACTCTCGCCCAAGCCGGTCAAGCTGATGTCCGAGCCACTGCTGCTCACACTTTTAATCCAGACATTATCAGGAATCACCTGGGCAATCTCATTCAATGTTTTCAAAGAGTGGAAGCGCCCTTCCTGCAATCGGTCCACGGTCTGCAGTTTTCGTTCCACATCACTGCGCAGTGCATCAAGATTGTGAATTTTACCGATTTTCTGTTTCAGCTCTGCATTCTGTTTCTGAAGATGCAGGGTCTCTTCCTTGAGATCGGCAAGCTGCATGGATGAGGCAGCATGCACAGAGAGCGCAAGCAGTGCGGCAATAATCACCACGCCGAAAAAGACAGATACATGATGCATAATCTGCTGCTGGCGGCGGGCCGTACGATAGGGAAGCAGGTTAATGCGAATCATTCGTCGAAACCTCTTAATGCCAGCCCTACAGGAATCATCAACATCGGACCGATGCGCTTGATATGTTCCACGTCAAATTTCTTGCCTGCAACCTTGATCTGCTTAAAGGGATTGAGTATCACTGTATCAATGCCAAGACGCTGTTCAAGCTCGGTGGCTATGTCCGGAATCAATGCGCAGCCCCCGCTTAACATGAGTTTCCGCACAGGAAATTCGGCTTTACTGGCAGAGTAAAAGTCCAGTGAACGCACCAGCTCAGAGGTCAAACCCACATAAAAACGCTCCAGCGCATCGGGGTGAATCTCTGCAAAGTTTTCCGCTTTCAACTGTTCGGCCGCCTGGTAGCTGATGCCGTGTTCTTTCTGAATCTCTTCGGTCAGGTTCTGGCCGCCGTAAAACTGGTCGCGCACAAAGGACATCTGCCCGTTAATCAGCACATTGATATTCATCATGTTGGCGCCGATATTGATCAGAGCATGCACATCGGCATCTTCATCGGACTGCAGTTGGTTCATACCCGCAGAAGCACCGTGTTCCTCAGTCAGCTCAGCTGCGTTCTCAAGCGCAAATACTGCACAATCGACACATGCGGCATTTAGACCTGCCTCACTCAATACCTGCTGATAATCCTCAACGATTTCCCGCTTACAGGCCACCAGCACCACATCCATATTCTCAGGATGATCCGCCGTCATACCCTGAATCTGAAAATCAAGGAATACGTCATCGATATCATAGGGCACATGCTGATCCGCTTCATATACAATCTGGGATTCCAGATCAAATTCGTTGACTGCAGGTATGCTGATAGTTTTGATAATCACGGCATTGCCCGACACGGAAAATGCCACGTTGCGGGTGGATGGCCTGGCAATTTTCACGGCCTCGATCAGTGCCTGGGTGACTGCGGTGGAGTCAATAATGGTGTTTTCGACGATAGCGTCACGCGGCAGCGGAACTACCGCCATGGCGCTCAGCTCAAAACCGGAGCGCACACTGGTAAGCTCCACCAGCTTGATGCCGGTTGAACTGATATCTATTCCCATCATGCCTTCCGACTTGTTTGAGAAAAAGGACACTTACCCTCCACAGCTTATGCTTTACTGCCACATGTTCATGCAAGTTACCTTATTATAAGAAATAATGTCAAGATAAGGCTTGTTATTATTGTCTCCACACAAGGTTGTTTATGCAATAGCAAGGATGAAGCCACATCTGCGCAGCAAGACTGATCCCCGGCCACCCGATGGACATGCGGAAGTTTAACGGTCATCTGCCTGATCGACGCTTTTAAATCGGAGTGCGAAAGAGGCCGACCGCAGACGGCCAACCTGCGCCACAAACACCGCCAGAAACAGGCTGATTGAGAGCATTTCGAGGAACTCTTCCAAGGATTTTGAAAAATGATCAACCGTATAATCTTCAAGTAAAAAAGCCTGTTTGAGCCAGCTATACACATTTAAAGCATGGTCAGCAGGTATACCCTCAATAAAATCCAGTACCACTGCAACCGCCATAGAGGAGAATGCCGCCAGCACCATCAGCAGCGCACGACTCATGCCCAGCACCTTCCAGAGGAAATAGAGCATATATAACCCAATGGCTACAAACACAGGCAGCAGAAACTGCCATTGATAACTGGGAAACAGATTCAGCCACTGTGTCAAAAAACCTGCATCAGCCGCTTGTTCCGATGCCCTGAGCATATCTTCAAACATGGTTCCCACACGTTCATGAATCAGCGCCCCGTCATCAGCTGACATATAGGTAAAAAACAGCGCCAGCACCAACCAACCCCTGCGCTGAAGGGCCGTAGCTCCATCAAGAGTACGACTAAGCCAATAGAGAAACCACAACACCAGTGCCGCCACCAGCGTTTGCGAGGCCATAAACCAGCCAGCCAGACCATCTTCACGGGCAATGTTGAAAATCCGGTGAATCGAGGTGTATTCAATCACTTCGGCGTAATTAATCACGATATCGAGCAACACAAGCAGCAACTCAATAGCAACAAGAAAAACCAGAACATGCCAGCTTAAACGATCTGTATTCAACACCAGTTGGCGTGATTCACTTGCCATCAATATCTCCTTCATCCGTTCAGGACATCATGCCAGAAAAGGGTACTCCACAAAAATGGTGCCCATCTATTATAAAGCGCCATTCGCATCATGATTTAAACACTACTGCCCATAAACATTTCGCTGCGAATTAACCTTTGCAGGTTTCACACTATCAGGCGTTTCCACAGCAGGACAAGCACCCAGAAGATCGCCATGATCAAGATGTGCAGCAACAGCTTCTTGAGCAACAGAGAGAGTCTGAAACTTATCTGGATTTCCAGGCAGGGAGTGACATAAGGTCACTTTTTTATCATCCGACGATTTGTTATCTTCTGACCCCTTGTCAGATCTTTTGTCACGCTTTGATCTGCTATCTTCAGATTTATCTTTTTTCGAATATGCAGCCGATACATCATCAGAAAAAACACCTGCCTGAGCACCAAAAGCAAACATCAACATGACTGAAAAAATAGCTACCAACAGATTACGTTCCATATCTCACTCCATAAATAAAAACGGCGTCTGACCCTGATCAGGGAAAGACGCCGTCAAGCCACTAACAGCTATAGAACTACTGCCCCATTACTTCACGATGTGACGATGAAGGTGTCGCAGAAGAGCTACTGCCATTGGTTGATGATGAACCATCAGCACAAACACATGTGCTTACACCTGGAGGGCATACACAACCGCCACCGGCAGATTCATCTTCAGAGTCAACACATTCACCAATGGTATCACCATGCTCAGCTACGTGGGCATCTACTGCTGACTCATCGACAGAGAGTGTCTGCATATTCTCAGGATTGCCCGGAGGGAAATGACAGATTGTTACTTTTTCCTCTTTATCTTTAGAGCTGCTGTCCGATTTGGACTTACTGTCCGACTTGGAGCTGCTGTCCGACTTGGACTTACTGTCTGACTTGGAGCTGCTGTCCGACTTGGACTTACTGTCCGACTTGGAGCTGCTGTCCGACTTGGACTTACTGTCCGATTTGGACTTACTGTCCGACTTGGACTTACTGTCCGACTTGGAGCTGCTGTCCGACTTGGAGCTGCTGTCCGACTTAGCATCTGCAGATGGAACATCAAAAGCAAATGTTCCCGTCTCACTACCGAATGCAAGCGTCAGCATCGCCGCAAAGAAAACAACCAACATACTGTTCTTCATATCCTTCTCCTCTTAACCTCTAAATGACTACTCTGCCTTTGGACACACTATCCATCTGGAAACCACCCAATAATGCGACGCAGATCACATTTTCTGCTGTTTCTCTAATACAATCATGGGTGCAACATTTACAACCAATCAGAGTAACTATCGGCAAAAGCATGGACAACTTTAGGAAGTGAGCAATACAAAAAAAGGCGCCCCAATCGGGACGCCATAAAGCATTGGGTTATTGCCAGTTAAAAAGAACGAGACCTAGATGGCTTAAATGACAACCCTGAACCACCTGCAGCAGTTGCGCCAAGATCAGAAGGTTTTCCCTTTTTACCATCAGCACAGGTGCATTCAGTAATGCCTGGAGGACAATCACAAGAAGAAGAAGCTACAACACATGCACCGGCAGTGTCCCCATGAGTAAGATGGGCACTTTCAGAGGAAGCACCTACCGACAACGTTGACCCATCGTGGCAAACAGAGACCTTGGAGCCACCACTTGTAGAGTCCCCATGCTCTGAATCTTCATCATCGGACAATTCGCTGTATGTTCCATCAGAATCGTCTTCGTCACTTTTTGACTTTGATTGATCGTCATCATCGCTCTTGGACTTTGACTTGCTGTCTTCATCGCTCCCACTACCAGAAGAGGAGCCTGAGTCGTGATGATCACCAGCAACCGCTTCAGAAACAACAAGCGCTACAGATCCATTCTGAGTGTTGAATGCAGTCAGCATAAAGATGGCAAAAAAGAACGTGGTCAAAGTCAATTTTTTCAAATGATCCTCCTGATTTAAGCAGGCCAGTATGGGAAATAGCAACAAACTGTCAAATCCAGCACTCCATTTCTATTAATAAGTGTGGCAAATACCGACAGCACCAACAACCAGTCAGCGAATAACAGCTCTGATCAGATGGGATGCCTTTCCGTTCACATAACCAATCGCATAAGCCACCACACTATAATTGGGAACCCAAGCCCCTACGTTTGTAACCCCGCTATCAGCTGTGTCGTATGCCCCATTAACCACTGGAATAGCAGGATCGACATTCGCATTTGCATGTGCATCACATGCATACCATTCACCTGCAAATGTAGCTCCATCACAAGGGCAGTTGGCTGGCATTTTTTCACCACTACATGCTGTGGCCGCAGGTGCTCCTGTTCCTATCGCAGCAGGATCTACAGGGAATATTTCGATATCCCGATCAGGATTGTTTGGATCTCCAGCTGTAATCCAGACAATAGCCCCATTTTTTGGAATATCTTCCCCCACTCGATCTTCACTAGAGGTTGGAGCCCTGTGTGGCAATTGAGGGATCGATGGTGTAATTGTCCCGTCAGCAGCAATCGTAAGCTTGATATAACGAGGTAAATTGACATGTATCTGATACATGGATGGTGCCACTCTGTTTGCAGGGTCCACAGTCACATCAATGCAGTTATCAAACACGTCCATATCCTCAAAACAGAGATATCGATCCTTCATCGGAGTGTTATCGAAATACATAACCTGACCAACTATACCCGTTCCGGAATCACTGATTGATGTAGGTCCCGGATCTGCGGGGATGCCCACCTGTGCACCTAAATCCCAGCCCATTAGCTCCATGTAATCGCCATAAGCAGCCTCAGTGTCAGGAGCATCCGGATGCAAGGGCGGCGCGCTAAACGCACCATGAATATAGGCACCCGTATAGGTGAAGTTGTCGAACTCCGCATCATTGGCTAATGCCCACGTTATATAGTTAACAGCTGTCTCTGCGTAATAGTAAGCCTCCGTAGTAGTCTGAGCCGTACCACTGGTCTGCGTTGCTGTTCGACTGGTCAAAAACATCCCCAGTGACAACATCGTCAGCAAACTGAGCATAATCAATGCTGTCACCAGCACAAATCCTGATTCATTCGTCTGCTTGCCCGCAAAGGAGATCGCCATGATTAGTTCCTCGGCCAGGTTTTAAAGGTAAGGCTGAGCGAAGAGCTCTTTTTGCCTTCGGTGATATAACTTGATGTCAGCGATACAGTCAGCACGCCGCCGGCAATGGCAACCTGCATGCCTGTATTAACATCCAGGTCCCGCATCAACTCCTCAAATTGGGATACGCAGGGGTCAGGCCTGAGCCAGTAGATGCGATCGCTGGCTGTGCGCTGATACTGGAACACCCCCGTATTTCCATCCAGATCCTGATAGGTCAGTGTCTTGGATGTCGCATCCCAGTAAGGATAATAGGGGAAACTGGCCGGGTAATTGACCGGCAGACTGACACTAAGATTGTTGGGGCTGCTGCATACACCTGCAGGCTTTCGACCTCCAGCACCCATATCAACAGGAAATGCCGGCGATGGCGCCGTATTGGAAACGGACTCACGCAATCCCGCCTGCATCACATGGGAAGCCAGATACAGGTCAGCCATACGCTCCGTGCGCGAGGCCATAGCCCTGGATGAATCACTGTAAGAAACGAACAGCATGGTCAGGCCGGCCAGAATAATCAGCCCCATAGCCATGCCGATCATCATCTCGATCAGGGTAAACCCCTGTTCTTCGGGCCGGCCAGCCGCATGAATGGATACGCTGCCGGTCATCATATACGCGGCTTCGCGATGTGGGTCAGAAAGATTGAACGTGTTACACCTTTATGCGACCAGCTCACCGTCACCAGTCGTGTCATCGGAGTATTCAGGTAACCTGTCGGTTGCGGCAATGACTGATAAGCCGAAAGATTCGATGGCAACGGTCCGGTAGCCTGAGCCTGATTAACCACAAGCGTATAGCTGATGCCCACGCCGGTGGATGGCGTGCAGGTTGTTGTCACCGGATATGCAGGGGCGGATGTGGCATCAGTCAAAACGCAGGTGCCCGTATCAATCAGAGGCGCACGATCATTGGCATCGTGCTGCCAGTGTTCGAGCACCTGCTCGGCCAGATGCACAGCAGTCAGGCGCTCACGCGAAATCTGGCCGTTACTCATACTCGATATGCCGAAACCGCCAAGTGCGAGCACGGCAATCGAAACAATCGTCAGCGAGACCAGAATCTCTATCATGGTAAAACCGGCAGATCTGATCAAAACAGCTCTTTCCATCACATATACGCCCGGCCGATCACATTCAACGTTATGCCCCGACTGTGGCTGCCCGCAGTCAATGTCACCGAACCGGCATTGGATGTACCCCGACTGGAAAATGTTCGCGTTGTGGTTGGTGACAGGGCGATGTTGCCTGAGAACTGGCCAAGCGGAATAAGTTGAGCCTTGCAGGCTCCGCAACTGCCGGTCGTATCGGCATCAAAAGTGTATGAGGTCGATGTAAATGTGATACTCACATTCCTGTTCTCCGATATCGCCAGCACCCTCGCCTGCTTCATATGGGAAAGCAGGGATTGCGTTGCAGTGCGCACAGCCTGACTTTGCCGCCAGTCTGAAAAGGCCGGCACGGCAAGCCCGGTCATAATGGCGATAATGACAATAACTATCATCAGTTCTATCAGTGAAAAACCGCATTCATTTCCGGCCACGCCTCTACCGCAGCAAACTGCAGCTTGCCTGTTTTCACTGCTTCCGCTTGAATTGGGAATAATGCGCATCCTCTCTTTTATCGCGAAAATACTGATCTCCTTAAGTCTGCTGTCTGTCTTGGGCATTACAATAGGTTATCTGCTGTTCTCCAGCAACCTGCCGGAACTTGGCGCCCTCTCCGATTATCAGCCGCCACTGGTGAGCAGGGTTTATAACACCGAAGGCGAACTGATTGCCGAATATGCCGATGAGCACCGCATCCTCACCCCGAGCGAGCAGATTCCCGATCAGCTTAAAAAGGCATTCCTGGCAGCCGAAGACCAGCAGTTTTATGAACACCCGGGCATTAATCCGGCCCGTATCCTGTCGGCGGCCATGGCCAACCTGCGCGCCGGACATACCGTACAGGGCGGCTCCACCATTACCCAGCAGGTTGCCAAAAACTTCCTGCTCACCTCCGAGCGCTCCTACACCCGCAAAATCCGCGAAGCCATACTGGCCTACCGCATTGAGGAGTCACTGAGCAAGGACGATATCCTCTACCTTTATCTCAACCAGATTTATCTCGGGCGCGGCTCTTATGGCGTGGCTTCAGCGGCATGGCGTTATTTCCACAAGAACCTGAATGAACTGACACTGGCCGAATGCGCCATGCTGGCAGGGCTGCCCAAGGCCCCGAGCAATTATGCACCGCATGTCTATCATGACAAGGCAGTGCAACGCAGGGATACTGTCCTGCAACTGATGAAATCCAGCGGTTTTGCCAGCGCGGCTGATGTTGAACAGGCCTTGCGTGAACCACTTGTTGTAGCCGAACTGGATACGCCCAAATTGAGCGATGCCTACGCCGACCTGGTCCATGAACAACTGGTCGAACGCTTCGGCCTGAAAACCCTGCGCAGCCAGGGTCTGACTATCACCGTGCCTTATGATGCAGCTGCAGAAGATGCAGCCATCCGATCGGTTCGCCACGGCGTACTGGATATTGAACAGCGTCAGTATTACCGCTATCCGGTTAACCACCCGCGCGACAGCTGGCAAGCCCTGTATGATGAATGGAAAGCCGCAACCGGTGGCGCAAAACCCGTCCCGAAAACCGACACACTGATTCCGGCACTGGTAGAGAAGGTGTATAGCAACGGCAAACTGCTGGTGAATGACGGCAGCAACCAGTGGGAACTGAGCAAACCGAAGTGGACCTGGAAACCGGTCAGGGATTATGCCGATGAAGGTGCGGATGAAGCCACACTGTCCTACATCAAAAAGCGCCGCGCCACCTGGATGGCGGGAGATGAAATCCGCCTGCAGGGCACCGGCAAAACCGGCGTACAGCTGGCGCAGGAACCATCCATTGAATCCGCCCTCTATGCTATCGATCTCGAGCGCGGCACGGTGCTTGCACGCGTCGGCGGCTACAATCATCAGCTCGGCGGTTATGACCGTGTAAAAAATGCCATGCGCCAGCCCGGCTCGGCATTCAAACCGTTCCTTTATGCCACGGCAATCGAAGCGGGCGCTACGCCTGCAACCATAGTCATGGATACGCCGGTGGTATTCGACAGCTCACAGAATGATGATTTCTGGCGTCCTGAAAACTATAAGGATGAATTTGCCGGGCCTGTACCGCTGCGCGATGCACTTGAGCATTCACGCAACCTGGCATCGATCAAGGTGTTGCAGAATATCGGCATCACTCGTTTCCTCAGTGCGTTGGACAACTATCCGCTGGGTCACAAGTTTCCTGCTCAGCTGGCCATCGCACTCGGCGCCACAGAAGTAACCCCTGAAGCACTGACCGAATCCTATATCGTACTGGCCAGCGGCGGACAGAAGTGGAAACCGGTATCGGTTCAACAGGTACAGGACCGCACCGGCAAAACCCTGCACCGCTCGGTTGCAGGCAACCGCTGTCAGGTCTGCCATGTCAACCCGGTCATGAGCGTGAATGAATCGATGAAGCCGGCTCAGCAGGTACTGGACCCTGTCAACGCCTTCCTGATCACCAATATCATGAAAGGCGTCATCGAGCGCGGAACCGGGGTGCGCGCCAAAGCGCTGAATCGCCCTGCCGCAGGCAAAACCGGCACCACCAACAAACAGGTGGATGCCTGGTTCATGGGTTATACGCCCCAGATTCTCACCGGTGTATGGACCGGCCGTGACACACCGACACCGATGGGTCGTAGCGAAACCGGCTCCAGAGCAGCGCTGCCAACATGGCTCGAAGCGATGCAGGCCTTTCACACGAACAGGGAAAAGCTGGATTTCGTTGCGCCGCCTGGCATTGAATGGGTGGCGATCGACCGCAAGACCGGCCTGTTACCCGGCCCCGATTCCGATGATGTGATACTGGAATCTTTCCGCGCCGGCACAGGCCCGACTGAAGAGACGCCTGCGGCAGAAGGTTCCGGCATTCCGGGCTCCGGCCCCAAGTCTGATTCAGGTTTCTTCGGCTTGGGGTTGTAGGAACGTTGTAACGCGCAGGATGTAACAGAGTGAGGCGCCGACTTAGACCTGACTCTTCTTCAGCGTCGATGCTTCCACCTGTAGCCCCGGCAACGCAACTCCCGTTACGCGATAGCTCTTAGCCCTGGAGCCTGTCTACCTTGGCAGCCATAATAAAATCATTTTCGTGCAGGCCGCCAATCTTGTGGGTGTAGAAACTTACCGTGCAGTAACCCCAGCCATAGTTGATATCCGGATGGTGATTCTCAGTCTCTGAAAGCAGCCCGACCGCGTTGGCGAAATCCTGAGCTGCCATAAAGTTGCGAAAGGTAAATGAGCGGCGAATCAGGCGGGCACTTTCGACCAGACTCCAGCCGGGCACCTGCTCCATCAGGATGGCTGCCTTCTCCTGCGACATGGGTGCAATGCCACCCTGGCACGGCACGCATGTTTTCCGGTGCAAGTCATCGTTCAATCCCATAAGAAACCTCCGTCAAAGATGGAGAAGGCTAGCGGCTTATGGATTCTCCGCCAGCGGTGCTGCAACACCGTCCATCACCAGTTTATACTCAATCGCATCATTGAGTGCCCTGTAGGCGGCTTCCAGCACATCGGTGGAAACACCCACAGTGTTCCATTTGCGTTTACCGTCGGATGATTCAATCAATACGCGCACCGCAGCCTCGGTCGCCTCGCGCGTTGAAAGCACACGCACCTTGAAGTCGGTCAGAAACATGGACTCCAGCCCAGGGTAAGCATCCACGAGCGCTGCCCTGAGTGCTTTATCCATGGCGTTCACCGGACCATTGCCCAATGCTGCAGAATGCTTCAGCACGCCACCGACACGCACCAGCACCGTCGCTTCAGACTCGGTTGCTTCGAGATGGCCGCGCTTTTCATCATAGACGCGAAAGCGCACCAGTTCGAAGTGGCGCTGAAAGCGCCCCATGGAGCGCCGCAACAGCAACTGAAACGAGGCATCCGCGCCTTCAAAGGCATAACCCGTCGCTTCCAGCTCCTTGATCCGCTGTACGGCTTCCGCCACTACCGGATCGTCATCGGCAAGCCCCGCCTCCGGTTCCAGTTGCTGCAGTTTACTCAGGATATTGCTGCGTCCGGCCTGATCGGAAACAAGCACCCGCTGTTCATTACCCACCAGATCCGGATCAATATGTTCATAGAGATTGCTCTGTTTGCGGATGGCCGAGACATGAATCCCCCCCTTGTGGGCAAAGGCATTCTGGCCGACAAACGGCTGATGCTGCCAGGGCAGGCGATTGGCCATTTCATTAACAAACTGGGAGAGCGAAGAGAGCTGCCTGAGCTGTTCAGGTGGCACACCGCAATCCACTTTCACCTTCAACTGCAGAACCGGAATAATGGAAATCAGATTGGCATTGCCGCATCGCTCACCGACACCGTTGATTGTGCCCTGCACCTGCTGCGCACCGGCACGCACCGCCGCCACCGAATTGGCCACAGCCATTTCACAATCGTTATGGGCATGAATACCGAGCTTCTGTCCGGGCAGATGTTTTCGCACCCGCGTCACCACATCAAAAACCGGGAACGGGCTGGAACCGCCATTGGTGTCGCACAACACCAGCGTATCCGCCCCGCCTTCGACTGCCGCCTCAAGCACCTGCAGGGCATAGTTCTCATTGGCAGCGAAGCCGTCAAAGAAATGTTCAGCATCGAAAAACACAGATGTAAAATGCTGTTTCAGATAAGCAACAGATTCGCGCACCAGCTGCAGATTCTCTTCCAGCGTAATACTCAGCGCTTTGGTGACGTGCACATCCCAGCTTTTGCCGAAGATACATACGGCATCGGCACCACTTTCAATCAGGTTATTCAGTCCGCGGTCTTTCTCCACAGCATGGCCTGGCCTTGCCGTGGAGCCGAATGCCACCAGGCGGCTCGTGGCCCAGTTACGGCTGCGCATCTGCTCAAAAAAGAGGTCATCCTTGGGGCTGGCACCGGGCCAGCCGCCCTCTATCCAGTCGATGCCGAATCCGGCCAGGCGATTGGAGATACGGATTTTATCCGCAACGGAAAAGGAGATGCCGGCAGTCTGGGCGCCATCACGCAAGGTGGTGTCGAACAATTCGACCCGTTTGGGAAGTGCCATCAGGGCATCGGAATCATATTTAAAAGCGAGGGCCATTTGTGGAACGGCATTTTACTGGCGATTCAGAAAAATGATACCTGTTTCCTTCGCTGCGCAACTGTGGTCAAATTGCATTTGAATATTTTTTTCACCGCAGAGGATCGCAACGTTTCGCAAAGAAAAAACAGGAATCGATGTGTGTCTGTTCAAAACCCCGGCGCATCCTCGTACCTGTTCGCAGATATGAACGATTGAAAGACATGTCTGGCGAAACAGTGCGAACCCTGCGGTTCAACTTCTGACTGGAGAGCAAAAGATGCGCGCAATGATGATGAACGAGCCGGGTTCCCCCGATGTATTGAAACTGGTTGAGATGGATCAACCGGCATGCGGTGATGGCGAAGTGCTGGTACAGGTGATGGCTGCCGGCATTAATCCGGTCGACACCAAACTACGTCAACACGGCCTCTATTTCCCCGACAGTCTGCCGGCCATTCTCGGCTGTGACGGCTCCGGCATTATTGAAAAGGTCGGCGCTGATGTCACCCGCTTCGAGGTCGGTGACCCGGTCTATTACTGTTACGGCGGCCTGGGCCAGAAAGCCGGCAACTACGCCGAATATATTGCCGTGCCGGAAAGTTATGTGGCCATGAAACCGGACTGTATCGATTTTATTGATGCGGCAGCCGCGCCACTTGTACTGATCACCGCATGGGAAGCACTGTTTGATCGCGCCCGCATCTCATCGGGCCAGAAAGTACTGATTCATGCCGGTGCCGGCGGTGTCGGCCACGTAGCGATTCAGCTGGCCAAGCTGGCCGGTTGCGACGTTGCCACGACCGTAAGCTCAACAGAAAAAGCCGACGTGGTGAAAACGCTGGGCGCCGATCTGGCTATCAACTACAAAGAGCAGAATGTCACCCAAGCGCTGCTTGACTGGACAGAAGGAACAGGTGTGGATGTGGCCTTTGATACGGTTGGCGGCGAAGCGTTCAACCAGCTGGTGGCCGCTACCCGTGTTTACGGCGATATCGTCACCATCCTGCAGGTTCCCGAGAATGCCGACTGGAAAACCATCCGCCTGCGCAACATCCGTGTTTCGCATGAGCTGATGCTCACGCCTATGGTGTTGGGTCTTGCAGAAGGGGCTGAGCACCACGGTGATATTCTTGAACAGTGCGGCCAGTTTTTCGATCAGCAGCAACTCTCCATTTTTGTTGCCGACACCTTCCCGCTGGAAAAAGCCGCAGAGGCGCACAGGCTGATTGAGGCAGGCTCCATGAGCGGCAAACTGGTGCTGGAAGTTCAACAGCTTGAGGATGGCGATGATGCGTGAAGAAAGCGGACAGCTCGATCAACCGCCAGCCGATGAATCGCTCAAAAAAATAGCCCTGGTGGTCTACGCGCTGCAGGCAGGATCGTTCATCGTACCCATCAGCTTTATCGCTGCAGTGATCGTCAACTATGTCAAAAAAGACGAGGTGGCCGGCAGCTGGCTGGAATCACACTTCCGCTGGCAGATCAGAACCTTCTGGTTCGGTATATTGTGGGCATTTTTCGGTGTTATTACCCTGATCATGGGTATCGGTTATTTTATACTGATCGGCCTTGCCGCCTGGACTATTTATCGTATCGCCAAAGGCTGGCTGGCGCTCAATGACGGCAAACCGATGTATCTTGAGGAACAACACGGTCTGGGGGGGGTACCCTGAAAAAGCCAGAGCATCCCTGCATCGCTTCTCAAGCGTTCCCCTGAACTCCCTGCCGCTCCCGATACCACTGCTCAAAAGAGACAGCATCCAAAGGTCGACTGTAGAGGTATCCCTGCACTTTCTCACACCCCAACGCCTTGAGCATGAGTGCCACATCTTCAGTTTCAACCCCTTCAGCGACAGTCGACAGCCGCATGTCATGGGCCAGACCTATCACACCACGAACCAGACGTTCATCTCTGCAGTCGCTGGTAATATTGGCGACAAAACTCTGGTCCAGCTTCAGCTCATCGGCGGGGATATATTTAAGATACGAAAGCGATGAGTAGCCGGTGCCGAAATCATCGAGCGAAATTCTGAATCCCTTGCTGCGTAACGCAGCCAGCCGCTCAATCGCCAACTCCGGATACGACATGGCAGATCCTTCCGTTACCTCCACTGTAATGCGTGAAGGCTCCAGCTGTTGAACCCGGCATGCGCCTGTAAACATCTCGATAAATTCAGCATCATAGAGACTTCTGGCTGAAACGTTGACGGCAATATTGATCCGGATCCCGCTACGCTCCCAGGCCTTACACTGTCGCACAGCCTCATTAACCACCCATACCGTAATTTCGGAAATCAGGCCTGTCTGTTCGGCAATCGGAATAAATTCAGCAGGAGATAAGCCCTCTTTCCCCAGCCAGCGAATAAGCGCTTCGGCGCCACTCACCTGATTTGTATTCAGATCAATTTTTGGCTGATAAAAAAGCTCCAGCTGCTTACAGGCAATGGCATGGCGTAAGCGCGATACAATCTCAATGCGCCGTGAAGACAGTGAGCTTTCCACACCGTTGAATGCAATCGATGCAAGCCCTCCCTGCTTGGCCATGCCCAGCGCCGAGTTGGCGTTTTTGATCAGGCTCTCAGCATTGAGTGCATGATCAGGATAGATTGCGACACCGGTAGTGCAGATAATATTGATCACAACCCCGTTGACATCAAAGGGACGGTCTACTGCCTTGCGTATTTTCTCACTTATGATGCTGCTGCATGCCAAATCCGCATGCGGTGCCAGCACAGCAAAAATATCACCCTTTAATCGACCAACAATACTCTCATTTAAATGCGCGAAGATATCCGAATCCCGGCACACCTTCTGTATCGACTCAGCAACATGAAGAACTACACTGTCACCGGTCTTATAGCCCATCTCATGATGGATATCCCCGATACCTCCGGGATCAATCAGAATAAGGCTGACACAGCTCAGATCACGGGCAGCCTCATGCAGTTCATGCTCCAGCATCTCCTGAAACAGTGGCGCATGGGGAAGCCCGGTAAGGCTGTCATGCAGCAACAGCAGGTTTTCCTGCTCATCGATAGTTTGTTTTCTTACAGGCAGAATAACGGAGAAATAGAAAGCAGGCGCAACCAGCATGCCCAGTAGAAGACCGTCCAGAATCGCATAACTTAATTCGCTCAGTTCAGGCAGAGGCAGATAGAGAAAAAATATCATGATGGATATCTCTGCAACCACCACGATGGCAATCACTGTAATCATCATTTTCCAGAGGTTTACATTATCCCATTGCGACAATCATCCCCCCCTTGACCGCACAGGGCCTCATCGAGCTTTCATAAAATTGTAATGTTTTTTATATCGGCAACCCATCCAACAACTTGATTCGAAAATGCAACAGTATTCCAAATCCTTATATTTTTTTGGATGAATCTTTCTCCATATCCGCGATAGCTTCTTCCAGAGCCTGCTGGGCCTGATGATCATCGATATGCCGATGCAGCACCTTTTCAGCCGCCTCGACAATCAGGTCGGCTGACTGGTTGCGAATATCACGAATAGCCATCTGGCGCGCAATCTCGGTTTCTTCGTGGAAATCGCGCTTTTTACGTTCCATCTCCGCCTTCCATTCGCCCATTAACTGTTCACGCCGCTCAATGATGCGTTTTTCCGACGCATCAAACATCTTTTTGGCCTCATCGTCGAGATTGGAAAGCTTGTCTGCATAATCGAGTTTAATCTCATCGATCTCCTGCTGCTTTTTGCGGGTCTGTGCGATCTCTTCTTCAATCAGTTGCGTGCGCTCCTGCAGAATTGCGGCAATGCGCGGCAGTATCCAGCGGCCGAGCACAACAAACAGCACAATGAAAGAGATAATAGTCCAGAAAATCTGTGATGAGAAAAATGTCGTATCAAATTGTGGCATGAGAATTCCTGATTACCTGAATGAACTTGAAGCAGCGAACAGGGATCACCCCTGCCCCATGATGATGAATGCGATGACCAGTGCGTAAAGTGCGATGGTTTCAACCAGTGCAAAACCAATCCACGCATACTTGGCCAGCGTAGCCTCAGCCTCGGGCTGACGTGCCACGGCCTCAATCATCTTGCTGAATATCAGGCCGATACCGATACCTGCTCCGGCCATTCCTGCTGCGGCCAGCCCCATACCGACCGGAACCATTGCTGCTGCATCCATACCTTCCTCCATACTTACTAAAGATTCTATCTTATTACAAAACGTTGAAAACTCAATGATCCGCCAATGCATCGTCGATATAGACGCATGACAAAATCACAAAAATATAAGCCTGAATAAATGCGATCACCAACTCCATGGCAATCTGGATAACAGTGAATCCGAGCGGCAGCCATTGCAGAAACCACGGCGCGGCCATGCCCAGTGCACCCAATACAAAGATCGCCATATGTCCTGCCGTCATATTGGCAAACAGTCGCAGCGCCAGCGTAACTGGGCGGGCAAGAAAGGAGAGCAACTCAATGGGCACCATCAACGGCAACATTATTCTGGGCACCCCGCGCGGAGCAAAGGCATGAAAAAAACCCCAGCCGTGGCGGTAAAAACGCAAGCCCGTCGCATAGAGGAAAATGCCGACAGCCAGCGTACCTGTCACAGCCAGCTGTGAGGTCGGGGTAAATGCGCCGGGGATCAGCCCGATCAGGTTACAGCCGAGAATAAATGTGAATATGGTAAACATCAGCGGAATATATTTTTCACCCTCACCGTGGATGTTCAGCTCTGTCTGGCGGGCCACAAAACCATAGAGCATTTCGGCCAATAGCTGGCCCGGCCCCGGCACCAGTTTCGGTTTTACCACCATCAGGTGCAACGTCAGCACAACCAGTGCAACTGCGCCCCAGATGAAAACAGTCGTATTGGAGATGGAGAGATCAAGCGGGCCGAGATGTAACTCGTGATAAACGACCACCCTGAAATGCTCCAGTGCCCCGCTCATATCCAGGCTCACGGCTCATCCACCCCGTCTTTCCTCTGCAAATCCACAACCATCAGCTGATAGAGATTTAAAAAACCGGCAGCCAGGCCGAAGATGGCAAATATTATCAGGAATATCGGACGGGTATCCAGCCAGCGATCAAGGAAGAAACCGATACCCAACCCCATCATGGTCGAGGCAACGATTTCAGTGCCTACTCTCAATCCCCATTGATGGCCGTGGTGGTGCTCTTTATGTTTCAGTTTGGGCATTGTCTCCCTCACACATCCGAGTGCATTCGCAGTGTATATCAATCAGTACATCCCGGCAATTGATGACAACAGCCACCCCAGGGCAATCGCATTAAAACTGTTACTTTCCCATTAGCAGTTTTTCCAAATAATCATTATCCCATCCAGCTTTAAGCCTTCGATTCTTAATGCCGATTTTGGATGATGTATCGGCTTTGATCAGATTCAAAGCAATATGCCGAACCACTGCCATATTTGCCGCGCTATTTCCTTTTCGTGCACGGTTGGAATCTTCATCAAAAGCATAATCCAGCACCCAATGCAGATTGTTTTCAATACCCCAATGTGCCCGAACGATGTAACCAAG
>MNWZ01000058.1 GCA_001871925.1 Zetaproteobacteria bacterium CG1_02_53_45 | reverse complement strand
AAGTTCGCGGGCCTGTTGAATCGATTGCTCAATCTCTATGTTACTCATGGGGGAATCATAACACAGCTTTTCAACCCCGATTTTTTCGCCACATAATGGCAGCAGATCAATCTGAATATTTTACCGGTAGCCAATCGGGAAAAACCACATGAAAACAAGGTGGCGGCCATTGCAATGCCTTATGGCAGCACTCCCGGAGAAATAACTGCCGGAACCAAAAACAACAACTTTCCCCCGAAAAACCTGTCAAGATTTATTTTGCTGAATAGTTACGTTGGCTTTTGTGTGGCTCAATCGCAGGCAGGAGTGGATCATGAAGCTGATTACCGGGCACTCACAAAAGATGGCGGATATGTGTGGATTCGTGATGTGGTGCATGTGATCCGTGAGAATGGAGAGGTTGACTCGCTGGTGGGATTCATTTCGATATTAGTGAGCGAAAGGCATTGGAGCAGTCGTTTCAACAGGTGAATGCAGAGCTGAAGAAATCCAATGGTGAATTGCAGGTTGAACTGGGTGCGATTCAAAGTATTGGCAATATCATTCCAATATGTGCCTGGTGTGGGCACAAGATTAAAAATGCCAATGATGAGTGGATTAGTGTTGAGAAGTATATTATGAATCATATCGAAGCGGAGGTTTCTCACGGTATGTGTCCAGGCTGTCAGGAGGGATTTATTAGTGAGTTTAAGGGAAGGGGCGGGGCAGCTGACACTCAGGTTGTGTGATCTGTATTGATATGTGCCGCAGGTTTATCGGTTAAAGTCGGTTAGCCCTTTTGATGCATTGATGATTGCGCAGGTCGTAAGCATGTTGTGGCTCTTGCATTGCCTCCTGTCTGCAGCCGATTCAGCGCAGCAGGCGGCGGGCGGCGAGATGCGCGGCAAGGGTGAAACCTGCAGCTGCGTAGAGGGCAAGTACACTTACATGCAGCCAGGGCATGGTTAGGGGCATCTCGGTCAGCAGGGGGCGGATCAGGGCCACGGCATGGGTCAGCGGCAACACCTGCGCCAGCAGCTGTGCGAAAGCGGGCAGGGTGTCCAGCGGGTAGAAAACACCGCAGAAGAGGAACATCGGCGTAACCGCCAGCGTGAAGTAATAGAGGAAAAAATCGTAACTGGGGGAGATTGCGCAGATCGCAAGGGCCGGACCGGCAAAGGCAAGACCGGTCAGGAAGATCACAGGCAGTGCCAGCAGGGCTGTATCCCACTGCTGAATGCCGCCGAGCAGGCCTGCGACGATGAAGATCGCCGTGCCGCTGATCAGGCTTTTGGTGGCTGCCCACATCTGTTCGCCGGCAATAATCTCCTGAATGCGGATAGGCGTAGCCAGGATGCTCTCCCAGGTTCCCTGCTGGTTCATGCGCGTGAAGGCGGAGTAGAGAGCCTCGAAAGTCGCCGTGTTCATGGCGCTGGAACAGAGGATGCCGCTGGCCAGAAATGCCATGTAGGGGATACCGCCCATTTCGCCGATATAGTGGCCCAGGCCATAACCAAGACCGAGCAGGTAGAGGAAGGGATCTCCGAAATTGCCCAGCATGGAGACAGCGGCAAGTTTCTTCCAGACGAGGAAATTGCGTCGCCATACTGCCAGCACATGGTTAGGAATGAGATTGAAAGCTTTCACGCTTCTTCTCGCATGTCGCGACCGGTGAGTTTCAGGAATACATCCTCCAGAGAAGCGGGGCGGTGAATGAAAATCAGTTCGCTGCGCTCGGAGCAACGTGCCACCAGTGGCCGCGCATCGATGCCGTAGCAGAACCATGTATCACCGACATGATCGAGGCGAATATCGAGCCCTTCACACAGTTCAACCGCATCAAGCTCATTGCTTAAACCTCTGATCGCTACCACTTCCGGTTCGACATGCTCGGCAATCAGCGCGCGCGGTGCTCCGCTCGTCAGGATTTTGCCATGATCAAGGATGATTAACTCATCGCACAACTCCGCAGCCTCCTCCATATAGTGGGTGGTCAGGATCAGCGTTTTACCCTGTTTTTTCAGTGAGCGCAGCCGCTGCCAGATCAGGTGACGGGCTTGCGGGTCCAGGCCGGTAGAAGGTTCATCAAGCACAATCAGGTCGGGATTGTTGATCAGGGCGCGGGCTACCATCAAACGCCTGCGCATGCCGCCGGAAAGGGTGGAGACCTGATCGTTGCCACGGGCTGAGAGGGCGGCAAAATCAAGCAGTTCGATAATGCGGGATTCAGCCTCTGCCACAGCAATGCCGAAGTAGCCGGCATAGACTTTCAGGTTCAGTGATACGGAAAAATCGGGATCGAGATTATCCTGCTGCGGCACAACGCCGACGCGGCTGTGTACCGAGGTTTCGCTTACAGGCTGATCGAACAGGGTGTAGTCACCCTCAGTGACCGGTGAGAGGCCCAGCAGCATGCGCATCAGGGTGGTTTTTCCGGCCCCGTTGGGTCCGAGTATGCCGAAGCAGATGCCGGCCCTGATATCGAAATCGACACCGCAAATGACTTCACGATTTTCGAATGTTTTGCGCACACCTTTTGCGCGTACTACTGCACCGGTCATGGCTTTATTCTCACTGAACTGTGCGGAACTTCAATGGAGAGTAACCATAAATATTATGTATTGATAATATAATCGTAAGCGAATATATTTCGCTCATGAGTAATTTACCGGTTATCCCCGAAGAGAAAATCAAGTCCGCTGCACAGGGGCTGCGTGCGATTGCACATGAATTGCGATTGTCTGTTCTTTGCCTGTTGCTGGAGCGACCGATGTGTGTGCACGAGCTGATCGAAGCCACCGGTGCGGCGCAATCCAATCTGTCACAGCATTTGTCCAAAATGCGTATGCTGGGTATACTGGAGAGTGAAAAGAGGGGACAGGAAGTCATGTACAGCATTGCCAATCCGGCCTTTTCAGAACTGGTATTTGCCCTTAAGCAGATCTACTGCCCGGAAATGGTTTGTGCTATACCCGCTGACAAGGGGGAGTGATGGCGTTTTTTTTACCAGATATATCAGTAAATCATTCTATAATGAATAAGCTTATGGTGCCACTTGTTGTGGCATTTTTTTCGCTGCCGGCCACAGCCGCAGAAATATCCACGCTTAAGCAGAGTGTTGATTATGCGCTGGCGCACAACCGTATGCTGGCTGCCGATGCGCAGTCGCTGGAGCAGGCCGAGGCCCGCCAGGATGGTGCATGGGGCCACTTGATGCCGCGCCTTGATCTCTCAACAGGTGTGGTGCGCACCGATGCGCCGGGCAGTTATCTGGGTATGAAGCTCAATCAGCAGAAGATGACAGCCGCCGACTTTAACCCTGCATTTATCAATAATCCGGGCTATATCAATAATTATCAGACGCGTCTTGGCCTGTCGATGCCGATTTACCAGGGCGGCGCATTGTGGGCCGGAAAAAAACTGGCTGGTCATCAGGCCGAATCATCGCGCTTTACCCATCAGGCTGTCAGGCAGCAGGTGATCTTTCAGACCGTTGAGGCCTATGCGCGAACACGCCAGACCTTCTCCCAGATTCAGGCCATGGAAAGTGCTGTGAGTGCGGCCAAAAAACGTCATCAGGATACACAGATGATGCACAAGCGCGGCATTCTGATCGACAGTGATGTGATGGATGCGAGCGTGCATCTGTTGCGTACCGAGTTGCAGTTGCAGCAGGCCAGAAACGGACATGCGCAGAGTCTGGATGCGCTGCAACGCGTGCTCGGGCTCAATGGTGACGTTACCATGCACGTTGATGAAGAGCCGCGTATTAAAGGCATCAATCTGACACTGGAGGCGGCGATTGCCCATGCCTTGCTGAACAGGCCCGATCTGCAGGCCATGCAGCAGCAGTATCAAGCTGCTGATGCCGGCATCGATAAAGCCCGCTCCGAATTTCTGCCGCATGTGAATCTGGTGGCAGCCAGCGAGTGGAATGCGTCCACGCTGGCGATGAAAAACCGTAACAGCATGATCGGGGCGACAGTCAGCATGAACCTGTTTGCCGGCGGTTCCGACCTGGCCCAAATGCGCGGTGCCCGGGCTGAACTTGTAGCACTCGAATATGGCATCGGTGATCGCAAGCAACAGATTGAAAATGAAGTATCGCATGCGTGGCGCATGCTCGATGAAGCCAGACTGCGTTATCAGAGTGAAAGCGAGGCTGTGAAACAGAGTGAAGAGTCGCTGCGCATCAAATCGTTGCGCCATCAGCAGGGGCTCTCTACTACATCGGATCTGCTCGATGCCCAACAGCAGGCGGATTCATCGCATGTTTCCGCGATCCGTGCCCGATATGATGTAACGATTTCGCAGGCTGCCTTGCTGATGGCTGTGGGTTCACTTAACGAGGAGGTTATCCAATGAAAGCAGCAACCAGACTGTTGATGGCACTGTTTACACTGGCGGTCCTGCAGGGCTGTGGCCAGAACGAAGCCGATGTGGAACAGGCTGCCGTGCCGGTTGTGCAGGCCGATGTGCTGACGCTGAAACCCGTGACTGTGGCGGAGAACTATGTCACCAGTGGTACGATTACCTCTGATCATCGTGTGGCCATCACCTCGCGCCTGTCAGGTTATATTCGCGAGTTGTCTGTGCGTGAGGGCGATAAGGTCAAGGCCGGGCAGGTGCTGGTGCGTGTGGATCCGGTGGATGCCAGACAGGGGCTGGTTCAGGCCGAAGCTGACCTTGCCGATGCCAGAGCCGATTTTGAGCGTTATGATGAGTTATTTGCCGCGAATGCCGTGAGCAAGCAGCAGCTGGATCGGGTCAGCCTGCGTTACAAGGTCGCCAAATCCCAGGTCGAGCAGGCGCGTAACCAGCTTGGTTATGCTGAAGTGCTGGCGCCGGTGAGCGGCGTGGTGGTTGAAAAGAAATTGAACAGAGGCGACCTGGCTTCTCCGGGTGCCGCGATTCTGGTGCTTGAGGATCCCGAAAGTCTGCTGGTGGAAACCTATGTTTCCGGGCAGTTCGTCGGCGGCGTGCATGTGGGTGACAAGATAGATATTGAAGCCTCCTCATTGGCAGAGCCGTTTACCGGTGTCGTGCGTCAGGTGGTTGAGGCTGCGGATGCCGCATCCCACCAGTTTCTGATTAAAGTCTCCCTCAATGGCAAATCCGGTGTGCATCCGGGTATGTATGTGCAGGTGGCATTCAAGGTTGGCGAGCGTCAGGCGCTGCTGATCCCCGCCATTGCGACAACTGAACGGGCCGGCCTGAACGGCGTCTATATCGTTGATGCCGGTGGCATCACCCGCTATCGCCAGATTCGTCTCGGTAAACAGCGTGACGGCATGGTTGAAGTGCTGGCAGGTCTGCATGACGGTGATGTGATTGCCTGGATTGCCAGGCCGTCCGCGCAAAATCCAGCTTTAACGACCGGTTTGAAAGTGCAGGCTAAATAAGCCATGAGTGATGAAAATGATCTGAATATTGCAGGTCGTCTGGGTAAGGCGGCCATGTTCACCAACCTGACGCCTATGCTCGCCATGCTGATTTTCCTGGTTGGTGTTGTAGCGCTGCTGGTGACCACGCGTGAGGAGAATCCGCAGATTGATGTGCCTGCGGCCAACGTTTATGTGCGTATGCAGGGGGCGAGCCCAGAAGAGGTGCAGAACCTGATCGTGCGTCCGATGGAGATGGTGCTGCGCGAAATGACCGGCGTGGAGCATACCTATGGTATGGCCATGGATTCGCTCGCAGTGGTGACTGTGATGTTCAGGGTGGGCGAAGATAAAGAGGCCAGCCTCGTCAAACTCTACGACCGTATCATGCATAACCTGGATCATATTCCGGCCGGAGCCTCACAGCCGCTGGTTAAACCGATGGATGTGGATGATGTGCCGGTATCGGTGATCACGCTCTCCTCAAAAGATCTCGACGGGCTGGCCATGAAGCGGCTGGCTGAACGTGTGCGCGACCAGCTCAGTCCTCTGGATGGGGTTTCGGTTGCCGATATTATCGGTGGTCAGGATCGCGAGATCAGTATCCGGCTCGACCCGGCCAGACTCAATGCCTATCACATTGCACTGGATCAGTTGCATCAGGTATTGCTTGCGGCCAATGTCGGTGGCCCGGTTGGCGCTCTGGTGGGTGGCAACAGCGAAACAAAAATATGGCTCGATGGTTATCTGAGAACAGCTGATGAAGTAGGGCAGCTGGTGGTCGGCCAGTGGCAGAACAAGGCTGTTTACCTGCGCGATATCGCCACCATTTCTGATGGCGCCAGCGATGTGGAAAACTTCCATCGTATCGGCTTCGGCATGCACCACTCAGGTCAGGGCGCAGATGGTCAGAGTGCAGACGAACTTCCGGCCGTATCCATCTCGCTGGCTAAAAAACGCGGCACCAATGCTGTTGTGGTGACGCAGCGAATTGCTGACAAGCTGGCCGAGCTGCAGGGCGATTTTATTCCTGACAATGTGACGATGACGGTAACCCGCGATTCCGGTGAAAACGCCGATGCGGCAGTAAACATGCTGCTCGAACATCTCGGTATCGCGATTGCCACTGTGATCCTGATTCTGCTGATCTTCCTGGGCTGGCGCGAAGCGACCATTGTGACGCTGAATATTCCGCTGATTCTGTTTGTTGTACTGGCTGTCGGATTACTGGCCGATCAGACCATCAACCGGATTACCCTGTTCGCGCTGATTCTGGCGCTTGGCCTGCTTGTGGACGATGCCATCGTGGTGATTGAAAATATTCACCGTCACCTGCATAACGGCGTGAAATCGACTGCGGATAAGGCACGCCTGATCGTGATGGCGACCAATGAAACCGGCAAACCGACCATTGTCGCCACGATTGCGGTGATTCTTGCCTTTATTCCGATGGCCTATGTGACCGGCATGATGGGGCCGTATATGGGGCCGATTCCGTTCAATACACCTGTAGCCATGGCAGCGTCTCTGGTGATTGCCTATATGTTTACACCGTGGATTGCGCAGCGCTTCCTGCCGACAAACATTGTGCAGAGTAAACCTGTCGATCATAGCGATGAAAGCAGGGACTGGGTGTACCGCACTTATATGCGTTTTGCCGTGCCGCTGGTTGAATCGAAATCCGTCCGTCGCACCTTCTGGCTGGTCACACTGCTGCTGTTTGTCGGTGCCATGATGCAACCGGGCTGGCAGTTTGTCCGGCCGGCCGGTATTAATGGCCCGTTAACTGCGGGCTCGGTCGAGTTGAAAATGCTGCCCAAGGGTAACAAGAATACCTTCAACATCATTATCGATATGCCTGAAGGAACCGCGCTGGAGGAGACTGACCGCATTACCCGTCAGATTGCCGATGTATTGCGTGCCCATCCGATGGTCGTGGATTATGAATCCTTTGTCGGTCAGGCCGGTCCGATTGATTTTAACGGCATGCTGCGCGGTGCGGTGTTGCGACAGGGTGCCTCAAACCTGGCTGAAATACGCGTCAATCTGGTCGACAAACTGGATCGCAGCATTCGCTCCGCTGCGATTGTGCTGGATCTGCGTGAACAGTTAAAACCGCTACTGGCGGCCAATCCGGCTGCCAATGTGAAGCTGGTGGAAGATCCGCCGGGCCCACCGGTGCGCGCGACACTGCTGGCCGAGATTTACGGGCCGGACTACGAAACCCAGCGTGCACTGGCCAAAGAGGTGCGCAAGCGTTTCGAGCAGACTTATGACGTGACCGATGTGGATGACTCCCTCGGTGAGAATCAGTTGCAGTATAATATCCGCGTCGACAAGGAGAAGGCTGCACATCTGGGGGTGCTTACACAGCAGGTCCAAACCGCACTGCAGGATTTCCTGAAAGGTTATGATTTCGGTGCTGTGCATATGGACAGCGAACGCCATCAGGTCATGTTGCATGTGCGCCTGCCCAAGGCGATGCGTGCGCATGCCGAGGATCTGCATCGTATCTATGTCAGCGGCTCACAAGGCCATATACCGCTCTCTGCCTTTGCCAGTATCGAGGAAGGCGTGGCATCGAGCCCGATGTTCAGCAAGGACGGGCATCTGGTGACTTATGTGACAGCCGAGCCGAAGCAGGGGTCGCAGGTCTACCCGCTGCTGGAGATGGACTGGGCGATTGATGGGACAGAACTGTTGCCGGGTACGGTTGTGAAAACCGGCGGCATGCGTTTCACCAATACCTCACCGGAGGATACCTTCGGTTATCATATGCTGTGGGATGGCGAAATGCGCCTGACCCTGGATGTGTTCCGTGATCTGGGGGCGGCATTTATTGTTGCGCTGGTGCTGATCTACCTGCTGATGGTGGCCTATTATGGCCAGTTCATTCTGCCGATGCTGGTGATGGCACCGACGGCGCTGACCATGATCGGTATTTTCCCCGGCCACTGGATTACCGGGCAACCGTTCACCGCCACATCGATGATCGGCATGATCGCACTGGCCGGTATCGTGGTACGCAACTCAACACTGCTTATCGATTTCATCCTCGATTACCGCAAGCAGGGCTTTGGTGTGAAGGAGTCGGTGCTTGAGGCGGGAGCGGTGCGTGCGCGTCCGATTCTGTTGACTGCACTGGCCGTGATTGCCGGTACCTCTATCATGATCACCGATCCTGTATTCGGTGGTCTGGGTGTATCCATGGCCTTCGGTACACTGGCGGCAACCATCCTGACCCTGTTTGTTACACCGCTGATGTATTACCTCTGGCAGCGCAACAAACCGGAGGCTGCGTAGTGCAACATCAAGTCAAAGGCATTTACCGCAGAGTACGCACAAAAAGGCAGGATTGCCATTTGGATGTGCCGCAGGCACGCCCGAAGGGTGAGGGGCATGGATGCCCCGAATCAAAGTAAACCTGAAGAAGGCAATGAGTCAGTCTGGCAAGGATGTTTTTCCCTGATTCGACTTTCCTTTGCGTAACTTTGCGTACTTCGCGGTGAAAGATTATGAGGTTTAAATTTATGAATATTCAAGGAGTTAAAGTATGACCATTCAACGTATGATTCGTATTATCGCGGGCAGTTTTATACTGCTCAGCCTCTATCTGGCCTACCACTTCAACGGCGTGAATCTTTCCGAACCGACCTGGCTCTGGTTCACCGCTTTTGTTGGTGCAAACCTGCTGCAGTCGGGATTCACCCGCTGGTGCCTGATGGAAAAGATTCTGGAAAAACTGGGCTTCAGCCATAGCTAAGAATACTCTGAATAACTCGCGGCATCGTGCCTTCGCCTTAATGCGACGGTCACCTGCAGGTAAATATTCATAAGAGTTGAGGAAATAATATGCAATTTATGCAACAGAACGCTGTTTATATTTTCATTGCCACCGTGATCCTGTGGGTACTCTGGCAACGCATCATCGGGCCAAAAATGTCCGGTGTGAAAAGTATGAATGCATCAGCTTATCTGCAGATACGCAACAAGCCGCATACGGTGGTTGATGTGCGCCAGCAGGGGGAATGGGAGTCCGGTCATGCGACCAAGGCTGTGCATATCCCGCTGGGTGAAATCAAACAGCGCATGGGTGAAATCGCTAAAGACAGACCGGTGATTGTGGTCTGCGCATCCGGTGCCCGTTCATCGATGGCGGCGACCGCTCTGGCCAATGCAGGATATGATGAAGTCTATAACTTCTCCGGCGGTATGGGGGCATGGAGCAGTGCCAACCTGCCGGTGAAAAGAGGGCGTTAAAAAATAGTTCTGATAAAATCAGCATCTCCCTAAGGAGATGCTGATTTATTGCCATCCTGGCAAAAATCAGTTCGCAAAGGCAAAAGCGCGGTTTTTCCTTTGCTTACAAATCAAGCACTTGCGTGCCTGATTTGGCAGGCCATCCAAGGCCTGCACGGAAACGCTGAATAAATCAGCGCTTCCCTAAGTGATATTATCACAGAACAAACAGGTAAATATATTATCGTCCGCTAATGTTTGCTGACACAGAGGAGTATAACGTGGTTAAAAAGTTCGGGTTGATATTGATGGCACTGCTTGTGATGCCATTTCTCGCTTCAGCATGCGGGATGGGTGAGAAGACGGCCGAAGGTTATGAAAACACAGAAGTGAAACATGCACAGCAGCACTGGCAGCAGGGTGCAAACTCTGCAGTGCCATTCCAGTTTATAGATGTACGTAGCGCCGACGAGTTTGCCGCCGGCCATATCGAAGACGCCAAATCGATTCCTGTCCAGGAGCTTGCCGGACGACTCAATGAAGTGCCGAAGAACAAACAGGTGTATCTCTACTGCCACTCCGGCCGTCGCTCAGCCGAAGCCTCCGCTTTGCTGGCCAAACAGGGGTTTACCAATATTGAGAATATACTCGGTGGTATCACAGCCTGGCAGGACGCCGGCTTTCCGGTGGTGAAGTGATGATGGCAAGTTTGAATGTAAACCAACTCTACCCGCGCTGGCTGGTGGCCAAAGAAAACAGTCGCCCGTTTCAGCTCTTTGATGTGCGTACGCCCGAAGAGTATGCCAATGGGCATGTACCGGGCGCGAAACTTGTTCCACTTAATGCCCTGATGGCGCGAGCCAATGAATTCCCCAAAGAAGGGGATGTCTATGTGATTTGCCAGATGGGAGGGCGCTCCGCCCAGGCCATCATGTTTTTGAGCCAGCAGTTGGGCTTTGATAACCTGATCAATGTCGATGGTGGTACAGCGGCATGGATTCAGGGTGGCTATCCGGTAGACAGGGGAAACAAATAGTGAACGACTACGGCATCAGAACGATCTGCAACGGCAGCATGGAAGAGGCGGAAGCCGCGATTACCGATGCACTGAAAGCTGTGGGATTCGGCATTCTGACGCGCATCGATGTTGCCGCCACGCTGAAGAGCAAGATCGGCGTGGAGCGTAAGCCGTATGTGATTCTCGGTGCCTGTAATCCGAAACTGGCCAATGACGGCTTACATGCAGAAACCGAACTGGGGCTATTTCTGCCCTGTAACGTCATCGTTTATCAGAACGAGGATAATCAGACTGTGGTCTCTGCGATTGATCCGCTGGCCATGGTAGGTATGCTCGAAAACAGTGAACTGAATCAACTCGTTGAACATGCCAGACCACTGCTGCAACAGGCAGTGGACAGTATTAAACAGTTTTAAAACTCAAAAGGGGAAAATAATGAAAGCAAATGTAGGAACAATAGATCGTGGATTTCGTCTGGTAGCCGGTGCAGCAGTGATTGCATTCGGTTATATGGGTGGTCTGGAAATGCCATGGAATGCGGTAGCCATTGCTGCGGGCAGTGTATTTGTACTGACAGCACTGATTAAATTCTGCCCGCTCTATCCACTGCTGGGCATCAATACCTGCGGCAAGAAATAAGGCAGTCAGCCAGGTTTGAAACACATGCCGACAGGCCTGTGAGACAAGTGTTTCCGGAATGCCGGGTGAACCGGTATTCCGGGCCTGGAGTATTTGTTACTCCGCCACTTTTAAGGCGATGCAGATTTTATGGCTCCTGCCAAAAATCGATGTTTCCTTAAGGGTTTAAAATAAAGTCGGGGCAACATCCCCAGTGAAAGGAGAGAACATGGCTCATGTGGTCGTAATCGGAGCTGGCATCGGTGGTATGCCGGCTGCCTATGAAATGAAAGATGCCCTGAACAAGCTGCCGGGTGGCGGTAAGGATCATGAGGTTACAGTGGTATCCAATGTGGATTATTTCCACTTCACCCCATCCAATCCGTGGGTGGCTGTAGGCTGGCGCACCAAGGAAGATATCAGTTTCAAGGTTGGCCCTTATCTGAACAAGAAAGGTATCAACTTCATTGCCAGCGGTGTTAAAGAGATTCACCCGAAAGACAATAAAATTACGCTGCATAACGGCCATGATCTGGATTATGACTACCTGTTGATCACCACCGGCCCGCGTCTGGCCTTTGAACTGATCGAGGGGCTCGGCCCTGACGGGCACACCCATTCGGTCTGTCATGTTGATCACGCGACTGAAGCCTATAAGGCCTTTGAGGAGTTCTGCAAGAACCCCGGCCCGATCGTGGTCGGAGCCGTACAGGGCGCTTCCTGTTTCGGACCCGCCTATGAATTTGCCATGATTCTGGATACCGAACTGCGTCGCCGCAAAATCCGCGACAAGGTGCCGATGACCTTCGTGACCAGTGAACCGTATATCGGGCATCTGGGACTCGGTGGCGTGGGCGACTCCAAAGGCATGCTGGAATCCGAAATGCGTCAGCGTCACATCAAGTGGCTGACCAATGCCAAAACCACCAGAATTGAAGACGGACTGATGCATGTGGAGACCGTCAACAGCAAGGGTGAAACCGAAGATACGCATCAGGTGCCGTTCAAGTTCTCCATGATGCTGCCTGCATTCCGTGGCATTCCTGCTGTCGCCAATGTGACCGAGATGTGTAACCCGATGGGTTTTGTACTGATCAACGATCAGCAGCAGAATCCGACCTACACCAATATTTATTCAGCCGGTGTATGTGTGGCGATTCCACCTGTGGAAGCCACACCGGTGCCATGCGGCACACCGAAAACCGGTTACCTGATCGAATCGATGGTGACTGCAGCCATCCACAATATCTGCCACAATATCCTCGGTGAGAAACCGGAAAAATGCGGCACGTGGAATGCGATCTGCCTGGCAGATATGGGCGATACCGGTGCTGCATTCGTGGCTATTCCACAGATTCCGCCGCGCAACGTGCAGTGGATGAAGAAGGGTAAATGGGTACACACCGCCAAGGTGATGTTCGAGAAATATTTTATGCGCAAGATGAAAACCGGTGTTTCCGAACCGTTCTATGAAAAGGCGTTCCTCAAAACGCTCGGCATCAAACGTCTGGACGGTGAATAACATGGCAAGGCTGACAGCCACATTCAAGAGCGGGGCGGCATTCAATATTGAGTGCCGTGGCCACTCTGTTCTGACCGATCAGCCAGTGAGCAATGGCGGCGAGGATTCCGGTATCACACCGCCGGAGTTTTTTGCCGGCTCGCTTGCCGGTTGTATCGGTTTCTATGTTGCACGTTACTGCCAGCAGGCCGGAATCGACACCGATGGTCTTAAAGTCGATTGCGACTGGAGCGTTACTGAAGATTCACCGCGACGCATTGGTGAATTCACCATTGACGTGATTTTGCCGGGCCTGCCTGAAAAACGCAGGAAAGCTGTGGAACGCGTGGCTTCATCATGTCTGATCCATGCAACCCTGCATCAGCCTCCGGAGATCAGGATCACCTTGAACACAGAAGCATAATCATTTCACCGCAGAGTACGCAAAGTATCGCAAAGTAAGGCAAAGACTAACCTTGCAAAAGTAGAGATATGCATCTGATCGCTATAGTGTGGTTTATACAAGTAAAACCCAACATCACTACTGTCCGGTTAAGCATTGATCAGGCTCAGTTGGTTTAAGTTCCGGGTTTGTTGTCGTTTTGGTATGGGCGAAAGTTTCATCACTAATTCGAGGATGTTTCTTCGCTGCATGAGATTAACTGCGACCAATCTTGCGAGCTGTTGAAGTGTTAAGCTTGAGTCGACTGCTTTGTTCGCCAGATGCAATAACAGGTATGCAATCATGGCGATAATGATCTGAATTTTGACTGCATTTTCAGATGTCCCGATG
>MNWZ01000148.1 GCA_001871925.1 Zetaproteobacteria bacterium CG1_02_53_45 | reverse complement strand
CACGGTGGAACCAGTATTCGGCATCATCAAGAATGTGCTCGGATTCCGGCAATTTTCTATGCGCGGGTTGAAAAAGGTGCAAGGCGAATGGCAACTTGTGTGCATGGCATGGAATATCAAGCGGATGTTCGTCCTGAAGGCCGCATGAGGCCCTCGAGCCTTCTTGCGCCCTGCATATACATCCCCATCTTGCCCGAAAAATATGCCGGATTGGTTTGATGTATGACTGAATCCAACAACGACGTGAATCAAGTCCGACGGACTGCTAGATTGTTTTTCGTTTAATGAAAAGTAACGCGCAACGGCAAGGGTTAGTTGTTGCAACTGAGTATGGAGACAACCTCAATAATGAAAAACACAAATTGACCGGACGCAATTGCACGGCAGGCTAGGGCTATGCCCCATTTAGTTCTTATCGACGGACCCAACTACGTATTCCGCGCCTTTCACGCCGTGCGCCATAACCTCACCAACTCGAAAGGTGAGCCGACCAATGCCGTGTTCGGTTATGTGCAGATGCTGCGCAGCATTCTCAAGGATCTGTCACCCACCCATGTGGCAGTCGCTTTCGACCCCAAGGGCGGTACTTTCCGCAACCAGATGTATAAGGCGTACAAGGCCCATCGCCCGCTGATGCCCGAAGATCTGGCAGTGCAATGGCCCTGGGTGCATGAGATTACCGATGCATTCCAGCTCAATCGTATCTGTATCGAAAACTTTGAGGCCGATGATGTCATTGCCACGCTGGCGAAACAGGCAGAGGCAAAAGGCTGGGATGTCACGATCGTTTCAACCGACAAGGACCTGATGCAACTGGTCAGCGATAAAGTCTGGATGCTCGATACCATGAAGCGGATCGAATACGGCGCTGAAGAGGTGAAAGAGAAATGGGGTGTCGGCCCCGACCGTATTCAGGATCTGCTGGCGCTGGCCGGAGACTCGGCCGACAATATTCCCGGTGTACCGGGCATCGGCCCGAAAACCGCTGTGCAACTGCTCGAATCCTATGGCGATCTGGAAGGTGTGCTCAGCCATGCCCCGGAAATCAAACAGAATAAACGCCGCGAAAGCCTGATCGAGTTTGCCGAAGATGCCCGCCTCTCCTACCGTCTGGTGGCGCTGGATATGCAAACACCGGTTGGCATTGCACTCGATGCTCTGGCTGTCAGCCAGCCGGATCGCCCCAGATTGAAAGAGCTGTTCACCCGCCTTGAGTTCCGCCGCCTGCTGGCTGAATTCAGTGATGGTGAAAACGAACCGGCAGCGGCTCACACTGAAGAGAGCAGACCTGCTGCAGCCAGACCGGTTGAAGCTGATCAATCAGAAGCCAAACCCGTCGATATCAATCGCACCGACATTCTGGTCGATGACAGGCAGAAACTGGCTCAACTTTTACAGGCACTGCAAGCGGCCGAACTGATTGCCATGGATACGGAAACCACGTCGCTGGCCACCCACGATGCGCAACTGGTCGGCCTCTCCTTTTCAGTCAGGGAGGGCGAAGCGTATTATATTCCGGTCGGCCATCGTGCTGCCGACCTGCTGGAGTCCACGCCAACACAGCTGGCGCTGGCAACCGTGCTTGAAACACTGAAACCGGTTTTTGAAAATCCGCTCAAGGCCAAATGCGGTCACAACCTGAAATATGACACACAGGTATTGCGCCGCGCAGGCGTTGAACTGGCCGGCATCAAGGCCGATTCGATGCTGCTCGCCTACTGCCTGTATCCGGGCAAATACCCGCCCAAAATGGACACGGTATCCGAGGATTATCTGGGCCATAGCTGCATCGCGTATGAGGAAGTCGCCGGCAAAGGAGCAAAGCAGATCGGCTTTGATCTTGTGCCGCTGGCAACCGCCATCCCTTATGCCTGTGAAGATGCCGACATCGCGCTGCGCCTGACCGGTCTGCTCAGAGGAAAACTTGCCGCTGAGTCGCGCCTGAACCGTCACGATGAGATTGAGTTGCCACTCTCACTGGTGCTGGCGGACATGGAGTGGCACGGCACACGCATCGATAGCGGCAAACTTGCTGAACTCTCCGGCCGTTTTGGCGAACGCATTGCTGAACTACAGACAGAAATCCATGCCGCTGCGGGAGAGGAGTTCAATATTCAGTCCCCCAAACAGCTGGGGGAGCTGCTGTTCGACAGGCTGGGCATCCCCGGCGGCAAGAAAACCAAGTCGGGCCAGTGGGCCACAGGCCATGAGGTGCTGGAGGCCCTGGCCGACGAGCATGAGGTGCCGCGCCTGATTCTGGAAGTGCGTCAGCTCTCCAAACTCAAATCCACCTATACCGATGCCTTGCCCAAACTGATCCATCGCGACAGTGGGCGTGTGCACACCTCATTCAACCAGGCCATCACCACCACCGGACGCCTCTCCTCGACCGATCCGAATCTGCAGAACATTCCCATCCGCAGCAGCGAAGGCCGCGAGATTCGCAAGGCCTTTATAGCCGAAGCGGGTCATGTGCTGATTGCAGCCGACTATTCGCAGATCGAGCTCAGGCTGATGGCCCACTTCTCTGAAGATCAAGCCCTGTGCAGGGCATTCGAGCAGGGTGAAGATATCCATGCCGCCACTGCCGCAGCGGTTAACGATATTGATCTGGCCGGGGTGAGCGGTGAGATGCGCCGCCGCGCCAAGGTGATCAATTTCGGTATTCTCTACGGCATGAGCGCATTCGGTCTGGCTAAACAGCTGGGCATCGGGCGCGGTGAAGCGCAGGCCTTTATCGAAACCTATTTTAACCGCTATCCGACCGTGCGCGCCTTTATGGACCGGACACTGGAGAAAGCCCGCGAACAGGGTTATGTCGAAACACTGCTCGGACACCGCGTCTATGTGCCCGAGATTAATGATAAAAATGGCATGCGCCGTGCTTATGCAGAACGTACGGCCATTAACGCACCATTGCAGGGTTCGGCAGCCGATATCATCAAGGTTGCCATGATCCGGCTGCACCGGTCTCTGAAAGAGCAGGCGCCGCAGGCGCATATTACCCTGCAGGTGCATGATGAGCTGATAGTAGAGGCGCCATCCGGGCAGGCGCAGACGGTTGCTGAAATCATGTGCGAAGCCATGCAATCGGCTTGTCAGCTCAAGGTGCCGCTAATCGTCGATATCGGCATGGGCGACAACTGGTTTGATGCCCATCAACTATAGGGAGAGAGAATATTGCAGAATCCGTCAACATGGATCGCCATCTTACTAACGCTCGTTGTGGCGGCAGTCCTGTTCAGGCTGCTGCGCAAAGAGCGGCGCAAAGAAATTCCGGAGGCGCGCCGCCCCCAACCGACCATCGTGCAATCCTCTACGCTGAACCTCAGTGTCGTGGAGCAATGTTGTCTGCAAACACTGCAGCAGGTCGCAGGTGCCGAATTTAATATCCGCAGCAAGGTTCTGCTTGGCGATCTGATCAATGCAAACAGTTCAGGAGGACAACAGGTCGCGCCACAGCAGACGCTGGACTTTGTGCTGTTCAGCAAAAAATCCAACAAGCCAACCTGCGTGGTGCAACTGCAATCACTGTCCGGCAACGATGAAAGCCCGATGACCCGCCTGCTCGAACTATCCGCCATCACACTTTATCGGCTACCGCGAAAAAGCAGTTACTCGATTTCCGCCATGCAGAAGCTGCTTCAGCCACACCTTGAAAAACCGACGCCGTCTCCGGATGAGATGATCGCCACCATCTCAATGACGGCATTCCGCCAGTGCAAGCATTGTCACGCCCCGATGGAACTGAAACGAGCCAGTGGCGGAGCCCACAAGGGCATGCTGTTCTGGGTGTGCAAAGCTTATCCGGAATGTCCCGGTGTAGAGCTGTATAGCGAATAACGAATGCTGCCGGATAATATTTTTTCAGGTTTTCCGGCAGGTCTCGTCGAAGAGTTGACCGAACCGCTGCTGCAGTCGCAGCACATGCGTCTGGAACGCATTATCTCTCATGGCCAAAGCACACCCGCAGGCCAGTGGTATGACCAGGCGCAAGACGAGTGGGTGATTCTGTTGCAGGGGCAGGCGAGATTGCAGCTGGCGCAGCAGCCTGATGAGGTTTCACTACAGGCAGGCGATTACCTGCATATCCCGGCGCACTGTAAACACAGAGTCAGCTGGACCGATCCCGATCAGACCAGCCTCTGGCTGGCGCTGTTCTTTACCCCTTAATTGGCATTAATGATGCCACGCCCTCCATACAACAGTGTTGATCGACCGGCTATCTTTCGTCAGTCTGATCCAATAACACCTAATGGAGATCTCGAAATGAAAAGAGTCCACCTGTTTATTTCATTGCTGACACTCTTGCTGTTTAGCGGCCCTGGCATTGCAGCCGCAGCAAGCGGTGGCCCGGTAAATTTCTATTTCGTGCGCCATGCCGAAACAGTGGGCAATGTCACCCACGGCCACTCACCTTACGATGACAACACTCTCTCCGATGAGGGGGAACGGCAGAGTGCAGAGCTAACCCGTAAACTCGATAGTTACCACTTTGACCATATTGTGGTCAGTCCGAAACAGCGGGCTCTGAAAACCATACTGCCCTACCTCAAAAAACATGGTCTTGTCGCCGAAATATGGCCGGAACTCGGTGAATGCTGCTGGCAGAAAAACAGGTACGGCTCGGCATCCCGGCTAAGTCAGGGTGACAGAATATCACTCGATGCTGATATGAAACGCTACTTCACCATTCCGCACTCCAAATACGAATACAAAACCCGCACCTATGGCGAAGGTATATTCCAGTTGCTCAAGGCCACCGACCTGTTGCAGCGCCGTTTTGCCGGTTCAGGTAAAAATATCCTGATTGTCGGCCATTATCATGCCGGATCGCGCATCTTTGAAATTCTGCAGGGGTTGGAGCCGGTGGGCCGCTACAAACTCAGCAATGCCCATATCAGCCACCTCAGGGAAGCCGGAGATGGAAACTTCACTATCGTCGATTTGAACCGGTAGTTGCCACAAAAATTCAAACAGCTCGGAACTATCTGATCGAGCAAAATCCCTATTCTCATCCGGGTGACGGGTTGTTAGAGATCGGCGGAATACATCACGCCCCTGGAAGGTCTGCCCGATGCCGGTACTCACGCACTTTGAGCCTGAAAATCATATGATTTTGCGCACGGCTACCGGAGCCCTGCATGCTGCGGATATGATTGAGGCCATGGTGCAAACGTTGTACCAGCCGCCATTCAGAATCAGCATGCATGCCATCTGGGACATCACAGATGCCGATGTGAGTCACCTCGAACGCGAAGACCTGCTCACGCTGGTTGAGCACATCCGGAATTACACGGACAAACGCGGCAGTGGCTACAAAATCGCCATTGCCGCCGAGCGGGATATAAGCTTCGGCATCGCCCGCATGTTTGCCATCCTTTGTGATGAACTGCCCATCTGCATCGCCGTATTCAGAAACATGGAGCTGGCCCGGAACTGGATCAGCAGCGAACGTTAATTAAACAGAGGTGTTTCCCGGACGACTATTTATCCGGCGGCTCGCTTGTTTCCCGCTGCAGTGGCAAATCAAGCTGAGCACCCTGCCCTTCCGGCGGCTCTTTACCGGTAAAGAAACGGCGCAGCTTCCTGTATACCGCTTTAATACCGCGCCAGATTTTGGGCAACATCCAGATCACCAGAATGACAAACAGTACCAGCAGCACAATAAACAACGTCGGATGATTCAGCGCTGTCCACAGCCCCGCCACCACAGCCACATCCTCTGCCACCGAAGCGGTCCAGTTGGTAAATGGCTCCGGTGATGTATTGATAAGAACGCGCGAACCGGCTTTGGCCGCATGCGAAGTTGCCGCAAGGCCTCCTCCGAGAATGGCGGCAGCAAGGCCAACCACAGGATCAACCTGTCCGACAGCACCGGCTGCCATCATCGCACCTGCCGGAATGCGTACAAAGGTATGCATCATATCCCAACCGGTATCTACGCCGGGAATTTTATCGGCAAAGAATTCAACACAGTACATCACACCGGCAGCAAACAGCACCAGCGGATCAGAGAGTATGACGAGCCCGGGAGGCAGGTCGATATTCCCCGTTGCCCCCATGAAACCGAGCACCAGAATCGTGGCATACAGGTTGATGCCGCTGGCCCAGGCGGCACCCATGCTTAAGGCAAGTATTGCTGAAATCTGATCCAGTTGTTCCATAACTTACTCCTGCACAGAGTGGCGTGAAGCTATGATCCTAGCATTCAGGCTCAGTCGCAACAGTTAATTGTTCACAGGCGGCGCAAAGATTACACCGGCCAAAGTGAAGTCAGGACTTCTCGATCAAGGAAGGGTTCAGGTCATCCGGAACAGGATAGCCCATCACCTCAAACAGTGTGGCAGCCAGATGCGAAAGGCCCGGTGCCGCAAGCGGCGCATCCAATGGATCCGGCTGGCGTAACTGCCAGCTGCCATCGTAAGCTGCATCAAACAGGATACATGGTACCGGATTGGTTGAGTGCTTGGTCGAAGCCTCAAAACCCGTTTTGGTCGCTACCAGCATCTCCTCGGCATTGCCGTGATCGGCTGTAATCAGTGCCGCCCCGCCCGCTTTTTCAAGCGCTTCAACGATGCGGCCGACAGCTGTATCAACTGCTTCAACCGCAGCAACCGCAGCCTCCATCTTGCCGCAATGTCCGACCATATCGGCATTGGCAAAATTGATCAGACCGAAACCGTATTCACCGGATTCAATCAACGCCAAGGCCTTCCCGGCAATCGCCGCTGACTTCATCTGCGGCGCATCGGCAAACGAAACACCTTTGTCGGACGGTACAAGAATATAATCTTCCATGCTCTCATCCAATGGCTGGCGATAGCCGCCATTAAAGAAAAAAGTGACATGCGGATACTTCTGCGTTTCGGTCAGGCGGAACTGTTTGATACCCAGACCGAGGATGCGCCTGCCGAACGGGTTATCCACCTTGGTCGGCCCCATCAGCTGCAGGTTCGGCAGGTTGCGATCCTCATCGTAAACCATCATGCCGGCATAGGTGAGCGACGGCATCTGCCCGCGATCAAAACCGTTGAAATCATCCAGTTCAAAAGCTTCGGTAATTTCGATAGCGCGATCGCCACGGAAATTCATCATCACCACAGCATCGCCATCGGCCATGGCTCCAATCGCCCGGTCCTGATCATCAACGATCACAAAACCCGGCATATCCTGATCCACCAGATCCGGCTGCAGCTGCCGGAAATGATCAATCGCAGCCATCATGGACGGGAAACGGTTTTCACTCTTACCATGCACCATCGCATTCCAGCCCTGTTCTACCTTGGACCAGTCGTTATCGCGATCCATGACGATGCGCTCACGCCCGCCGCCGCTGGCAAAAGCATAATCAAAGCCTGCGTTGCCGTTGATAGAGGCGAAATCCTCTTCCAGCTCGCAGACAAACTTCTGGGCGCTCTGAATGCCGACATCACGACCATCGAGCAGTGCATGCACACGCAAACGCTTAACACCCCGGTCAAAGGCATAGTTAATCAGCGCATCAAAATGGGTCAGGTGGGAATGAATATTACCATCGGAGAGCAAACCCATCAGATGCAGCGTAGTGCCGCCTGCAACGGCCCGCATGATCTGCTGCAAGGCAGGAGACTCAAAAAACGATCCGTCGGCAATCGCCTTGTTAATGCGGGTCGGCCCCTGATCGAGAATCTGTCCGGCCCCCATGGTCAGGTGGCCCACTTCCGAGCCCCCCATATCCTTGGCCGCAGGCAATCCCACATAGGGACCGTGTGTAAACAGCGACGTATGCGGGTAAGCAGCCCAGAGGCGGTCAAAAACAGGTGTTTTAGCCAGCGCAATAGCATCTTCTGGACCGCCGCGGCCAATGCCCCAGCCATCCATCACAATCAGTAGTACAGGTCTGTTCACTTTATTATCCACCATATCAATCATTCAGCCTTCAGCAGTTTGCAACTGAGGTTTCAGCAGCGCATTCAAGGCATCCGCATCATATATCTGTTTGTCTACGCGCAGAAAAACCGTATTTTCTTCGGCCACCACCTTGGCCTCGAATACACCGGCGAGCGCCAGAATTTCGCGCTCCAGAACCGCTGCGTCCACATCCGACTCCACATGCGCCATAATTGATGAGCGCATAACCGGCATTTTCATGCCCGCTGCCACGAACAGCCAGAGCAGCGCAAAAGAAGCCGTTGTCAGGAAAATACCCTGCACGCCAAACTGGCCATAACACCAGCCACCGGCCGCGCCACCGACAAAGGCACCGAAAAACTGGGAGGTTGAATAGACTCCCATCGCGGTACCCTTGGCATCAATGGGCGCCATACGGGAGATCAGCGATGGCAACGTCGCTTCCAGCACATTGTAAGCGACGAAAAACAGTACCAGCGCTGACACAACGGAAACCAGTGAACCATGCCACAAGGCAAGCATCGCGCAGGCTACGGCAATCAGGCCGATACAGAACAGGAATACCTGCTTCATCTTGCCTTTCTTCTCCGCCACAATAATCAATGGCACCATAAACAGCACGGCGACCAATAGCACCGGCAAGTAGATCCAGGGGTGATCATGGGGGGCGATTTTCAGCTGGTCACGCAGCACAAACGGCAACGCCACAAACAGCGACATGATAATACCATGCAGCAGAAATATGCCGATATCGAGTCGCAACAACTGCCCGTTGCGCAAAATCCTGCCGAACTCACCGGGTACCGCTTCCACGTCACGGTGCGTGGAGAGTTGCACAGGATCAGGCACCAGTTTAAACAATACCGTGATACTGAGCAGTGCCAATACGGCGATAAGCCAGAAAATACCCTTCACGCCCACCCATGAACTGAGCAGCGGACCGGCAATCAGCGCCACAGTGAATGACATGCCGATGGTCACACCAACCGTGGCCATAGCTCTGGTGCGCACCTCTTCACGGGTCAGGTCGGCCAGCAACGCCATCATGGCTGCGGCAATGGCGCCTGAGCCCTGTAACGCACGTCCGAGAATCACGCCCCAGATCGAATCGGACATCGCCGCAACCACACTACCGATAGCAAACAGCAGCAGACCTGCAGCAATCACCGGTTTACGTCCGATGCGGTCGGAAAGCCAGCCAAAAGGAATCTGCAGCATGGCCATGGTAAAACCATAGATACCCAGTGCGAGTCCGATCAACGTAGGTGTCACACCTTCAAGATTGTCCGCATAGAGGGCAAATACCGGAAGAATAAGGAATAGCCCGAGCATGCGCAGGCCATAGATGCCCGCGATGGAAAACACACTTTTTTTCTCTGCACTGTTCATGACTTCATTTCACCTTCAACAACAAAAACAATCACTCCGGACATCTCAACCGCGACCTAAGCCTCCAATCCGGCGGCGCATAGTAGCACCGGATGCGGTTTGGCGCATGCGGCAGAGATAAACTCACAACCATTTGCAGAACGCGGTCATTACACGAAAGAGCTTGCCGCACTATAAACTTGTCGGCAGCCTTTATGGCAATGTTTCCTGAAGTTGTATCCCCCACCACCACTTTTGTGGTTGCAGTTCTGGTTGCTACGGCAGCCCAGATGCTGGCCAGTCGCCTGCGATTCCCGCCGATTCTGCTCTGGCTGCTGGCAGGCATGGCACTCGGCCCGTTCGGCATACATGCACTGCATGTCGAAAGCATGGAGGGCGCACTGCATTCGCTGATAGAACTGGGCCTTGCCATTATCCTGTTTGAAGGCGGCTTAAGCCTGAATCTGAAGGAGTTGCGCGCTAACGGCTGGGTTGTCGGGCGCCTGATTATCTTCGGCCCGCTTGTCACCATTCTGGTCGGTGCCACTACGGCCCATATGGTGACAGATATCAGTTGGCCGCTGGCACTGCTGTTCGGTGCACTGGTCTCGGTGGGCGGCCCGACCGTAATCCTGCCCATTATCCGTCAGATGCGGCTCGGACGTAACATCAGCCATGTTTTGACTGCTGAAGCGATGCTGATTGACGTGGTCGGAGCGATTCTGGCGATTGTGTTCCTGCAGGTGGCACTGACGCCGAGCATGTCCTCGCTGGCCATTGCCGAGGACGTTTTTTATAAAATCATTGCCGGCTCCTTCTTCGGTCTGGCCGGCGGCTATCTGCTGGCCAAACTACTCTCCAGCAACTGGTGCAAAGATGTGGAGATCCGCACCATCCTCACGCTTTCATGGGCATGGGGTATCTTCCTGATCTCCGACAGCATCAGTTCGCAGGCCGGACTGCTGGCCGTGCTGATGATGGGCGCAACCCTGCAACGCATGGAAGTGCATGACATCCAGCGCCTCAAACACTTCAAGGGCAGCCTCTCCATGCTGTTGATCTCGGTGCTGTTTGTGCTGCTTGCCGCCAACATGAATCTGGCCGTAGTGGTCGAATACCTCTATCCCGGCCTGCTTATCTTCTCCATCCTGGCCTTTTATGCGCGTCCGCTGGCTGTGCTGTTTGCAACTTATGGCAGCAGGCTTACCTTCAACGAAGGCATGTATCTGGCCGGCATGGCACCACGCGGTGTGGTTGCTGCAGGTATCACCTCACTGTTCGCCCTGATCCTGAAAGAGCACGGCAACCCCCAGAGTGACATGCTGATCGCACTGGTCTACATCATTATTATTGTCTCGGTACTCGGCTACAGTCTGATAGCCCGTCCCTTGAAAAAGCTGCTGGCTATTGATGGCGGCGATGATCGTTCGGTATTGATTGTCGCCGGTGGCCAGGTTGGTGCCGAAGTCGGCCGCGCACTGGGCGAGGATCGGGAAGTACGCTTTCTGGACCTCAACTCTGAAGTGATCAGCGGCCTGAAACATTCGGGTTATGATGCTGTTTGCGGCAATGCACTGGACCCGCTCTACTGGGAAATCATCCATGCCGAAGAGATCGACTGTGTGGTGGTCATGACCGGCTCATCCGATCACAACCTGCTGATTGCCCGGCTGGCCCATGATAATTTCCATACGCCCGAGATTTATGTGGCGATGCAGGAAGATGATCACAAAAAACATGCCAGCCTGATCCATCAGTTGCAGACCCGCAGGCTGTTTGCCAAACCCTACAACTTCACCTACTGGAATGATCAGGCCTACCGTAAACGTCTGGTCTATGAATCACGCACAATCGGAGAGGATTCACCGCTGATCGGGCAACGTATGGCTGATGTGCGTATTCCGCATGGTGTGCAACCGGTCACCATCACCAGGGCAGGCAAAACCTTGATTCCGTATGATGACATCAAATTCGAAGTCGGTGACGAAATCAAGATGCTGATGCGGCCCGAACGTATCCAGGATGAACAGCCGCTGATTCTGCCTCCCGCTTCGGAAAACAAAACGGTTATCTGAACATCGCGGCCGTGCCACCGAAAACCCGTTTCGCCCCCAGCCCGACCGGCCTGCTTCATGTCGGCAACGCCTATTCCGCGCTGACATGCCAGCACTGGGCTGCGGCCAATCAGGCCGGATTGCTGTTGCGCATCGAGGATATCGACTTCACCCGCTGCAGAGCTGAATTTATCGACGGGATATATGAAGATCTGGGCTGGCTGGGACTGACTTGGCCCGAACCTGTACGACTACAAAGCCAACATTTCGACGACTACCGCATGGCCATTCACCGCTTGCGTGAACTGGGACTCATTTACCCCTGCTTCTGCACCCGCAAAAGCATTCAGCAGGAGATGGAAGTGATGGGGCTGGCTCCGCATGCTGAAGATGAATCCATACTCTATCCGGGTATCTGCCGGGGCTTGAATACAGCAGAGCAGGTCTCGCGCATGGAGCAGGATCCGTTTGCCTGGCGGCTGAATGTCGGAAAAGCTATGGCCCGCATTGGCCAACCGCTGCAGTGGCACGATGAGAAGGGTAACAGCCACAGGGCGGTGATAGACCATGATGTGGTGATCGGACGCAAGGACATCTCCTTCAGCTATCACCTATCCGTTGTCGTTGATGATGCCATTCAGGGCATCACGCACATCATCCGCGGCGTTGACCTTGAAGCCTGCACCGGCATCCATCGACTGCTGCAAAACCTGCTTGAACTGCCTGAGCCGACCTATCACCATCATGCACTGTTACAGACTGCGGGCGGGGAAAGGCTTGCCAAACGCCACCGCTCCACCACACTTCGTAGCTTGAGAGTCATGGGTGTGAACCCGAAAAAGCTTGTACAGTTACTGATAGAAAACAGGGATATGGTCTGGCCTTTTGCGCCTGACGACCATGCAGGTATTATCCGGCAACTGGCATAAGCAGGGCCCAAAAGAAGTGAACAACAGGTGGTAAAAGTGACAGCAATTCTCGATTTGATCGGTAACACACCTCTGGTTCAGATCCAGAATATCACCCGTGATCTGCCGGCCAATATCCGTATCCATGCCAAGCTGGAGCGATTCAATCCCGGCGGATCAGTGAAAGATCGTCCCGCGCTTTGGATGATTCGTGACGGCCTGGACAAGGGCTTGCTGAGCAAGGGTAAAATCATCCTCGACTCCACTTCAGGCAATACCGGCATTGCACTGGCCATGATCGGAGCCAGTCTTGGCTATCGCGTGCGGCTCGTTATGCCGGGCAATGTCTCGGATGAACGCAAACGTATCTGCCGTGCCTTCGGGGCAGAACTGATCTTCTCCGACCCGCTGGAGGGCTCGGATGGCTCTATTCTAGATGCACGCAAAATTTATGAAGAGAGCCCCGAGCTCTATTTCAAACCGGACCAGTACAATAACCCGGCCAACCCGCGTGCCCATGAGGAGTCGACAGGTCCCGAAATCTGGCGTGACACAGAAGGCAAACTCACCCACTTCATCGCCTCGATGGGCACTTCAGGCACACTGGTCGGCACCGGGCGTTATTTGAAACGCATGAACAGCAACATCCAGATTATTGCCGCCGAACCGGACTCCCCGTTTCACGGTATTGAAGGTTTGAAACATATTGAATCGAGCATCGTGCCCGGGGTTTATGACGCCAGCGTGCATGATGAAAAAATCGGTATCGATACTGACGAGGCCTACACCTTCACCCAGCGACTGGCCTCCGAAGAGGGCATACTCTGCGGCCAGTCCTGCGGCTGCGCTCTGGCCACAGCCATGAAAGTAGCCGAAAGGCTGGCTAAGCAGGGTAAATCGGCCGAGATCGTCGCCATCTTCCCGGACGGTGGTGAGAAATACCTCTCCACCCCTGTCTTCGCTGGCAGCGACCGGGTAAGCTACGCAGAAGGCATCTAAATCGAGTACCCCTGACCCTGCTCCTTTATTCCAGCAGTTTCAGACAGGAGAGAGCATGGATCAGCAGGATAAAATCAAACAAACCAAACTCCAGAACGGTGTTTTCATCGCCCTGATCGTATTACTGGGTCTGACCCTGCTGGTTACCTTCATCATCAGCTAACCCAACAAGTTGCCCCCAGGTAACACATGGGTGCAACCCTGTAAGGTTCTGCAGCAATGATTCTTTAAGCATCTCTGGATTGGGGGATCACTCTCCGAACCGTTATACGTTCCAATCGTCACTCCACCCTGCTCACTGTCAATCAGCGTCCAATTTTGACCCCCTGTCAGCGTCCAAAATTGACCCCCCTAAAGGTGCCCGAAATCATGCTCGATTGGTAAACCTCCAGCTCTGATTTCCGGTCTCAATAATGTCGCAATGATGGGTGATCCGATCGAGCATTGCGGTTGTCATTTTGGCATCGCCAAATATCTGGGACCACTCGCCGAAACTGAGGTTGGTCGTAATGATCAGTGACGTAACTTCGTAGCAGCCGCTGACAAGATGGAATAAGCGCGCTGCGCCAGCCTGTGAG
>MNWZ01000126.1 GCA_001871925.1 Zetaproteobacteria bacterium CG1_02_53_45 | reverse complement strand
AGACTCGGCGAGTAACTTCTTGAGGCGAGCATTTTCCTGCTCCAGCGTCTTCAACCGCTTGGCATCGGACACGGTCATGCCACCAAACTTGTTGCGCCACAGGTAATAACTCGCCTCGGAAAAGCCATGCCGACGGCACAGGTCCTTCACGGGCACACCCGCATCCGCCTCATGCAAAAAACCGATAATCTTCTCTTCCGTAAATCGCTTCTTCATGTCCAATCTCCTTTCAATTTGGGATTGGACTCTAAATCGTTGTGCTACTCAAATTGGGGGTGACGTCGGGAACAGTTGGGATCAGGTCTTGTTTCGCGCTTATACTGGGGGCATCGGGGTCAGGTCTTGTTTCGCGGATTTGTTTAGATAGGTTTGTCATCGGTTAGTCCGCTTTGGATGAATGGCCAAGCCATTGCAGTGTATGCAAATTTGCACCACTTTATGGCGAGCAGGCTGATTAAGGAGGGGGAATAAAAATGCGCGAAACAAGACCTGACCCCGAGAGCTTCGGTGCACATCCGCGCTTCCACCAATCGGGCAATAAGTCGGCGCATCCACGTATGAGCAAGGCAGGCAACAAACGCCTGCGCCGTATTCTATGGCAATGCACCATCGTTGCCATGAAATACAACCCGATTATCAAGGCACATTACGAAAAGAAACTGGCAGAAGGGAAAAAGAAGATGGTCGCCATTGGCCACTGTATGAATAAGCTGATTCACATCATCTGGGGCGTGCTAACCTACCGGGAACCCTTCGATCTGAACGGTGGAATCCGGGCGCAGAAGGTGGCTCAGAATGCCAGTTGAAGAGACTTGCTTGACAGGAGTTCTGAAGAAAGTATCTGATCCATTCAATACCCGGTAGAATGGCGAGCGCACACACAATCGCGCTTAAAACAATCAGTCCCAAAACCACCTCCAATAATAGCAACTCATGGCACACCTGCCTCAGGAAAGAGGAGTTCGGGTACCCTGAATCACAAATCTACAGGATAGTAGATGTGGACGAGCTTCAGCTCGCCCGCAGGGTGAGGGCCACGGATGGCCCGAATCAAAAAAAAGCACCCCGCCGAGGCGAGGTGCTTAAGTAATTAGTGAAAACTAATTTTTGGTTATTCTTACTGAGGGTAAACGTTACGAGCCTGTGGGCCCTTCTGTCCATCTTCAACTTCGAATTCTACTTTCTGGCCTTCTGCCAAAGATTTGAAGCCATCACCCTGGATTGCTGAGAAGTGAACGAATACGTCGTCACCGCCGTCATCCTGTGCGATAAAACCAAAACCTTTAGAGTCATTGAACCACTTTACTGTACCTGTTGCCATTTTAAAAATCCTCGATTAATCTAATTTAAATATTGCATAAACGTTATTTAGATGAGATTTTACTTAAGAGAAATCAAGAAGAAACTTCCGAATCGGCCTAGAAAAACCACCAAAAACTATGTTCTGCGGAACGCACTGTATGTCAGCCTCAACCATTATACCAGTAAAAGATCACAAGTGTGTCGAATTCATGACACTTTTATAACTTAATAGGCTGGATTTAGTCCCATACCGGGCGAGGCAGGAGCAGCTACGGGAATCAGCTGTGGCTGCTCTATGGTGCCAGCGACCAGCGCCTCACCGGCGAGTCCCGGCATACCTGCAGCCTTCACCCTTCCGCTTAATCTGTAGTTACCTGTTATCAGGATATCACCGGTTGCATTGATCAGTGGGGAGAAGGCTTCAAGGCTGCTGAGACGGTGGTTCATACCCCGTGTTTGCAGATTGAAGCGGATCAGATCATATCCTGCGGTGATGCCATTCAACATCAGCTTGCCGGAACGCATGCGCACAGGACCATCAATCTGCAGCCCCTGCAGCAGCTCTATCGCAGAGGTGCCACCGGCGGTGAGATCCAGCTCGGCACTTAGAGCACCGCTCAACTGATCATGTGAACCGAGATCGGCAAGCAGCCTGTCAACCTGAACAGCATGCCCCTTTGCCCGGCCTGTGATCACAACAGAGCCATTGCCTGCACGACGAAGCTCTGCATCCAGATTCACCTCCCCGCCATAGAGTTCGGCATTAGCCTTCTTCAGCCTGGCTCGCGTGAGATCCAGATGTAGCAGGCCGGTTATCCTGCTGATATGCAGCAGACGCCCCCCTGAACCATTGTATTGAGGAATCTGAATCGCCAACATTTTTAAGTCGAGGCCGTTCAACTGCAGCTCTCCACTGAGCAGCGGCATTAGTTCTAGAGAAGCGTTAGCCGACCCTGCATGTAACATCGGAGTTTGATCAGCAGTTTTACCCAGCTGCATATCCGTCACATATACCTGCACAGAGGGGAGCAGCCGGATTGAGACCTGCGCAACCTCAACGGACATGCCCGTGACTCTGGTTATCTGCTCCTCAACAACACGCTTCAGCACATCAGAGGGGATCAACTGCGGCGCCACAAACAACAGCAGGGCCAACAGCACCATAAACAGCAGTAGATTACGAAATATCTTCCCCATCACTCCCCATCCTCAAAAACAGGAAAGCCCGACCATCGGCCGGGCTTTCCGTTGTTCAGAGATTTACTGAATATCAGAATCAGGAACGATCAGCATCTCGACGCGACGGTTGAGCTGCCTGCCCGCCTCGGTCTCATTGCTTGCGCGAGGCTGCATCTCTCCACGGCCATCGGTAATTACACGCCTTGAGTCAACACCACGGTCAGAGATGTACCAGGCAACGGCCTGTGCACGCTGCACAGAGAGCTGCTGGTTGTACTCGGCAGAGCCGCGACTGTCGGTATGACCGGTAATCTTGATGGTCGTACGTGGGTAGCGCGCCAAAATATCAGACACTTTATCCAGCGATGAGTGGAATGCAGGTGTCAACTGTGCAGAGTTATAAGCGAATGAAACTTCAGAGTTCATGGTGATCTTCAGATTCTCATTCTGCAGTCGCTCAATCTCAATCTGGTTGGCACGGCGCTCTTCTGCCAGCACGCGCTTGAACTCCGCCTCCTGATTGTCCATATAGCGACCTGCACCAGCACCCAACACGCCACCGGCTGCTCCGCCAATCAGTGCCCCGCGCAACGCACCACCGGAGTGATCGCTCTGATGACCAATCACTGCACCGGCAATCGCACCAATGGCAGCACCCATCGCGGCCTTCTCTTTGGTATGCCTGTTCGGATCATCCGGATTACTTGCACATCCGACCAGACCAAAACTGACAGCCACCATCAACAACATTACTCTTTTCATCTCTTAATCCTCCGTAAAACGTAAACTGTTTGGTTCATGATACACGCTTTGTATCACCCGGAAGCACATCGGCTCCAACTTTTAATCCAGCATCTGTTACACCTAGCATAGCAGATTAACCTGTGCATCTCACATTTGATCTGCCAACTATAACATCCAGCCACAGGCTAGTTACTATGACTATCATCACCAAGTGGAATTTACACACCCAAGTGTGTACTGATCTTGCCACTGAACGCTTTTCATTCAGACTCCTGCTATGGATGAACCGACCCTAAGACTCGCCGCATTTTTAATTATCTTTGGCTGCATGGCACTGGCTCAGGCGCTGGCGCCGCGTCGACCACTACGTTTTGGCTATAGCCGCTGGCCTGCCAATCTCGGCATTATTCTTATCGACCTCCTGATTGTGCGCCTACTCTTTCCTGCAGGGGCTGTGGGTGCTGCGCTCTGGGCTGAAGTAAACGAAATTGGCCTATTCAATGTGGTTAATCTGCCTGCCAGTGCAGAGATCGCCATCTCAGTGATTACTCTGGATCTGATCATCTACTGCCAGCATCTCATCTTCCATGCAGTACCGCTACTGTGGCGACTACACAGGGTACATCACGCCGACTGTGACATTGATGTGACTACCGGCCTGCGCTTTCACCCGATTGAGATTCTGCTCTCGATGCTGATCAAACTCTCGGTTGTTATTGCACTCGGCGCCCCTGCCGCTGCTGTCGTGATCTTTGAGATTATTCTCAACGGCATGGCGATGTTCAACCATGCCAACGTCAGACTTCCCGAAAAGGCGGATGCTCTGATACGGCTAATGCTGGTCACCCCTGACGTGCATCGCATTCACCACTCGGTCATCCTGAGTGAGACCAACAGCAATTTCGGTTTTAATCTCAGCATCTGGGATCGAATCTTCGGCACGTGGCAGGAGCAGCCCAGGCTCGGCCATGAGAAGATGTGCATCGGGCTGGAGCCTACGCAGCAGGCCCCCACCCATAATCTGATCTATATGCTGCGCTTGCCGTTTCAAGGTAAGTTGAGCCAGTATCCGAATTCAGTCCAGCAACAGGAGAAGCAAGATGTGTGATGAAAAGGTCAACCGCTGCGAATGCATCAACAAAACATTCGAGCAGTTGAAAGGTTTTGAAAATCTTGAAGCCGCACAGAAAGCCACCGCATGTGGCGTTGAATGTGAAGGCTGCCTGCCCTACCTTAAACTGATGTTCGCTTCCGGCGAAACTGCATTTGACCTTGATGATCCACGTCTAGTCGACTATCAATAACCTATGGATTCCCGCAACAGCATGAATATTCTGATCCCCGCTGCCGCATTTGTCGTTGTGGTTGCAGGCATGCAGGCCGCTACCGACATGCTGGTGCCATTTCTGCTTGCCGCTTTTCTCGCTATTATCTGCCTGCCACCACTGAAGTGGCTGACTGATCGTGGCCTCTCGGCAACCATCTCGGTACTGACCATCGCCATGACCCTGATTCTGCTCGGAACCCTGCTCGGCATCTTTGTTGGCGCCTCGATTGCCGACTTTTCAACCAACCTACCCACCTATCAGGCCCGCCTGAATGATCAGGTTGCAACCCTGATCAGCTGGCTCTCGGGCTACGGCATCAATCTGAACACACAGATGTTACATGATCGCTTTGACCCCTCGGTAGCGCTTGGCATGGCAGGCAATCTGCTCTCCGGTTTTGGCAATGCACTGGCCAACACCTTCCTGATCGTGCTGACGGTGATTTTCCTACTTATTGAAGCAACGGCTCTGCCACACAAATGGCGTGTCATTGGTGACAAGGCGCCATCCACCATCGGCATCGAAAAATTCCTGAGCAGTGTGAACTCCTATCTGGCGATCAAGAGTTGGGTCAGCATGGCTACCGGCACATGCATCACCCTCTGGCTCTCTCTGCTGGGCGTGGATCATGCCATCCTCTGGGGACTGGTGGCATTTCTGTTTAACTTTGTACCCAACATCGGTTCGATTATTGCCGCCATCCCTGCGGTACTGCTGGCACTGGTGCAACTTGGCCTCGGGGATGCGGTACTAACCGGGCTCGGTTTTATCGTTGTGAACATTGTCATGGGCAATGTCATTGAACCTCGCTTTATGGGCAAAGGTGTTGGCCTATCCACGCTAATCGTCTTTGTTTCACTGGTCTTCTGGGGCTGGATTCTCGGGCCTGTCGGCATGCTGCTCTCAGTGCCACTGACCATGATTGTGAAGTTGGCACTGGAAGCGAATGAAGATACGCAGTGGATATCAGTCCTGCTCGGGCCTGATATTGAACCAGAGAACAAGGGTTAATTTTTTACCACAGAGACACAAAGACACAGAGTACGCGAAGTATAAAAACCAGAAACCACATCTTATTCCTGATGCTATCAATACACCTTTAGGTTGAAATCAGCTGGCCGAGTGAATTGACATTGGTTGAATTACTCTTCAAGGCTTGGTGCATGATCATCCTGCCCCTCTTCTCATCCTTTGCTTTTCTTCGTGCCCTTTGTGCCTCTGTGGTAAAACCCTAAGCTCTTACTCTTTTTCTTTTAACAGGTCAGCCAGACCGGCAAGGCCTTTAAAACTTGATCCGTTGCTCTCTTCCCGTTTGATATCACCATGCGCATCAGCCTCCATATACCGCTGATGCTCATTATCGTGGCAGTAGATGCAAAGCAGCTCCCAGTTGCTGCCATCGGGTGGATTATTGCTGTGGTTATGGTCTTTATGATGGACCGTGAGCTCTTTTAGCTGCTTGCCAGTAAAATCGCGACCGCATCGGCCACAGACCCATGGGTAAAGTTTCAGTGCCTGCTCTCTGTAGCTTTCGTTGGAACCGCTCATACTTATTCGCCCTCTTCTTTGATCCATCTGATCGCTGCAGCGTAATCATCAAAGGGGAAGTGTTTGATCTCTGCCAGAATAAAATGGGCAGCAATATGAGGGAATATATGAAGCACTGTCGCATCAGAAACAAAGGCCACTTTCTTAATGTGCTGATGATGATCACGGATAAAACGAAAATGGCTGAGCATGCCCGCAAAGTTCTCCCAGCCGGGAAAGTCCTCAGCCTGAATAATCACGCCAGCCAAATCACCGGAGCATTCAATCTCCGGATCAACGATCTCTGCCACCCTCAAGAAATCTTTCTCTGAAAGCGCCCCCTTGGGGCGCAAGGTTAAAATATGCTGTTCCAGGTTCAGGTCAAAATCGATCATTTCTCTACCTCGGTCATGATTCATACTCTTCCATAACCACTATAGCCGAAATCTCTCCAGACTGCCCCCTTACTGATGAGCTGTCTTACTAGAACTGCTGCGGGGTAAGGATCTCAACATGGCCTGTCCCCATCACTGCACCGAGCACACCGAACACGATGGTTCCGATAACAGAGAGAATAATAAATGCCGGAATCGAAGCGATCGCCACCTTCACCATAAACACCACCATCGACATAAATGGCATTTTAATATCTGTAATCGTGACCTGATCACTCATGATAACTCTCCTTCATTGCCGGTCAGGCCGGAGTGACGCAGCAGCGCATCCACACTTGGCTTGCGACCACGGAAGGCCACGAAGCCATCCATAATCTCCTTGCTGCCTCCAATACTGAGCAGCTCCTTACGCAGACGAGCTGCAGTCCCGGCATTGAGCACTCCCTCCTCTTCAAAGGTAGCATAGACATCTGCTGAGAGAACCTCTGCCCATTTATATGAGTAGTAACCCGCTGCATAACCACCGGCAAAAATATGGCTAAAACTGTTCTGGAATCGATTGAACGATGGTGGGGAGATCACTGCCACCTCACTGCGCACCCGATCCAACAGCTGCTGCACCGACTCATCACCGGCCGGGTCATACTCGCTATGTAACAGCACATCAAACAGGGCAAACTCAATCTGGCGCAACATGATCATCGCCGACTGGAAATTTTTTGCTGCCAGCATCTTGTCAAATAGCGCATCCGGCAGTGCTTCGCCTGTCTGGTAATGTCTGGCAAAGAGATCAACCACCTGCCGCTCCCAGCAGAAGTTCTCCATAAACTGACTCGGCAGCTCCACCGCATCCCACGGCACACCGCGAATACCGGAGACACCCAGCTCATTCACTGTGGTCAGCATATGGTGCAATCCATGACCGAACTCATGGAACAGCGTGGTCACCTCATCATGGGTCCACAGCGCTGGTTTTTCACCAACCGGCGCATCAAAGTTGCAGACCAGATAAGCCACCGGTAGCTGCAGGGAGCCATCGGGTTTGCGCCAACGCACAATGCACTCATCCATCCATGCACCACCACGTTTATGGGCACGCGCATAGGGATCGAGATAGAAGGCAGCGATCTTCTTTTCACTGCTATCGAACAGTTCAAAGTAGCGCACACTCTCATGCCACTTCGGCACATTCTCATTCTCCCTAATTGAGATACCGTAGAGCCTCTCAACCAGTCCGAACATACCATTCACAACACTCTTTTCAGGGAAGTAGGGTTTAAGCTCCTCCTGCGAAATCGCATAGGTTTTCAGACGCAGCCTCTCAGCAGCATAGGCCACATCCCAGGCCTGCAGATCATCCAGCTCCAGCTCTGCAGCGGCAAAGGTCTGCAATTCGGCAAACTCCTGCTCGGCGATCGGCCTGCTTTTGGCTGCCAGCTCGCGCAGGAAACCGGTCACCTCATCCACATCTCCAGCCATCTTGGTCGCCAGCGATGATGCGGCGTAGTGCTCAAAACCGAGCAGCGATGCCGCCTCGGCACGCAGAGCAAGGATATCAACAATCACCGGCGTATTATCCAGCTCACCGCTTGAGGCGCGGGTCACATATTCGCGATACATCTTCTCGCGCAGCTGCCGCTTTTCGGCAAACTGCATAAATGGCACATAGGAGGGCGCATCAAGGGTAATCAGCCAGCCACCCTCTTTCTCTGCCTGCATGGCACGCTGTGCAGCAGAGGCGAGAATAGATTCCGGCAGCCCGGCCACATCCGCCTCATCGGTAATATGCAGCTCAAAGGCCTGCGTAGCATCAAGCACATGCTGCCCAAATGCCGTGGTCAACTCGGAGAGTTTCATCTGAATGGCTTTAAAACGCGCTTTGGCATCACCCTCAAGCTCAGCACCGGATAGCTTGAAATCACGCAAGGCGTGTTCAATCACCTGCCGCCGCTCTTGAGACAGCATTGGGAAATCATCGCGATCAGCCACCTTACGGATCGCCGCATAGAGCGCCTCATTCTGAGCCAGCTCACTCGACCACTCGGTCATTTTCGCCACACCCTGCTGGTAGATCGGGCGCAGATCTTCAGAATCGCAGACTGCGTTGAGATGGCCAATCGGCCCCCATACGCGCCCCAGTGACTCCTCGATCTGCTCAAGCGGCAGCATCAGCGAATCCCAGTCAGGGTCGGCAATCTCGGTCAGCCCGGCAACAACCTCTCGTGCCCGCTCAAGCTCGGCATCAATCGCTGGCAGCACATGTTCAGGTTTGATCTGATCAAAAAATGGAAGTTCAGCAGTGATCCCTTTGAGGATCGGATTGGTAGTAGAATCATTCATGACCGAACGATAAGTCGCCCCGCCCCGGACGCAAGCTTAAGGATAACAGATGGCCCTGCTTCGCAGGTAGTTATACCCCGCGGCTTGCCAGCTGTCAGAAGAAAAAAAGCCCGGCACGAAGGCCGGGCTTTTTTCAATAATAAAATAATCAATGTTTGTCGTGACCTTTATCGTGGCTCTTGTCGTCTTTGCCAGGCTTATCGCCTTTGGATTTGCTATCTGACGCAGACTTTGAGTCATGGCCGTGGCTTCCTGCATAGGTGGCCGGTGCTACTGCAAACGAAGCTGAGATGAGCAGTGTGAACATAAAAACAAGCTTTTTCATGATATTATTCCCCGAGAATGTGAATTAAACCGCAACGAAAAATGGCAGATTCATAAAAAGTTGTCTGCTGACATTTCACATCAACACGATGCAGTCCCTTGAAAACCTACCTGCACCAGAAAACATGCTGGTTTCGTGACTATATGTAGCGCACGGATACACTACGGCGCACGGAGTGGTCTGGACGGTCGCGTTGGATGCCTGCATCCACCGAGGAAAGTCCGGGCTGCACAGGGCAAGGCGCCGGTTAACTGCCGGTGAGGGCGACCTCGAGGAAAGTGCCACAGAGACTTAGACCGCCAGCCGCGCTTTCGGGAGCCGCTGGTAAGGGTGAAAAGGTGCGGTAAGAGCGCACCGCCCGATCTGGTAACAGAACGGGGCATGGTAAACCCCGCCTGCAGCAAGGCCAAATAGGAGAGCGCCAAGCGTGGCCCACGTTTGCTCTCGGGTAGGCTGCTTGAGCCTGCCGGTAACGGCAGGCCTAGATGAATGACCGTCTCCTCCCTTTCGGGAACGAACTGGAGAGACAGAACCCGGCTTACAGGGCCACTCCGTATTTTATCTTTGTTCAATTACCGCTAGCGTTGGGATTGAAGCATACGAACATCTGCTTCCCTGCAGATGTTCTAAACGCAAAGGGAAAACGTCGTTTCCCCTTTGCTCGCAAAATCAGGCATCTCCATGCATGATTTTGGCGGCCCTTCCATGGCCCGCAGGCATGCTCTGAACTTTTCAGCTCATGCTCAGACTGGAGGTAGAGGAACTGATATGAGCTTAAGCTTCGCTGATGCTGCCAAAGCCAAACAGCTGCGGGCATATTTCGCTGAACATGGTCGCATCTATATTGTCGTGGATGCCACCAGTGATGATGTGGATATCCCTGATTCACTCAAGGGTGATCCGGCCCTGCGTCTGGTGCTTAATGCCCGCATGCCTCAGATGATCCATATCCGGGAAGACTTCCTGGAATCCAACTTCTCATTTTCCGGTGTCTCCTACCCCTGCAAAATTCCGATGTTCAAGATCTGGGCTGCCTACCTGCCTGAGGGTGATTTGGAGCAGGGCATTATCTGGGACGACTGTGTGCCTGAGATGATCAGAGCCATTGTTAAAGCCGTACGCAGCAATATGTCAGACGAAGAGCTTGCTGCCGATGTCAGTGAAGAGATGCAGGCTGCAGCGCCGGAGCCTGACAGCGATGCGAAGGTGGTTATCTCAACCATCACAGTGATTGATGGCGGTGGCGCTAAAGATGCCAATGACTTGGATGAGGCACCAAAAGAGCGAAAAAAAGGTCACCTGCGGATTGTAAAATGATAAGACGACTACTACCCCTCCTGCTTTTTCTCCTGCTTCCACTCACAGCCCAGGCAGCCAGTGATGCCCGCATGCAGATCGAAATCCTTGCTGATGATGAGAAGGGGCAAACGGTGGAGTATCTGCATGGCAACATCCGCAATGCCGCCGATCTGGCACTGCCGCAGCTCTGGCAACGCATGGTTTTGCAAGCCGACTTGGACAAAATCCCCAGCAACGTCAAAGCTGTACTCTTCCTGCAGCGCGCTACTCCGGTTGAAAACGGTGTCTCAGTCACCTTTAATCAGCGCCGCGTTTTATCATTCCTGAAGAAGAACGACATTGCCCATATTCCAGAGCAGCCCAACTGGATTCTCTCTGTACAACTCACCAACACCTCAGGCCGCCCGATGCCTGAATCTGCCGCTATGCTGCAGGAGTACGCAGCCGATACTGCACCAACATGGGGCTATGGCCTTGATGGCGGCAGTGAGTCGCTGGTGCTGCACTGGCGCTGGCTCGATAGCAGGCAGATTACCCTGAGCGTGCGTGGCACATCCAGACTGGGAGAACTCTCAGAAACCCGCACTGTTACGACAGGCGACCCGTTCATGCAGCTTAAACCGTGGCTCTCCGAAATCATGTTGCAGGCTCGAAATACCTACGCCTCCAATGCAGCCCCGGCAGAGACAACCCCAGCGCCTGTTGTGGCGACTGAAAACACCGCTGACCCGCGCAAGGCATTCCTGACCCTCACCATCGAGCGGCAGGCATCACTGCCTGAACCGGTGCTCTTTGAAGAGGAGTTACGTCGCGATCCGCGCATTCTCGATCTCTCACTGAAGCAGGTGAACAGGGATGGACAGCAGTATCGCCTGCAACTGCGTGGCGCCGATGATCAGTGGCTCGCCCACTGGTTCAAACGCAGAGGATTAACGCTCTCACCAACCATCGAAGGGTGGGTGGCACGCTAACTACAGACCTTCATCCGTGAACGATCGCATCCTCAACATCCCCAATATTCTGACGCTGGCCCGCATCGTCATTACCCCCTTTATTGTCTTTGCGATCATGGAGGGCGAGGCTGCGTTTGCACTGGTCCTGATGGGCATCGCCGGCATCACCGACATGCTTGATGGCGCCATCGCCCGTCACTTCAATCAGCGCAGTATTGTCGGCGCATTCATGGATCCGCTGGCCGATAAACTGATGCTGCTGAGCACCATTGTTACTCTCTTCTTCATCAATGAGATTCCACTGTTTCTCTTTCTGGCCGTGGTCTTCCGCGATCTGGTGATCATGGTCGGCGCTATCGCTTATGAGGTAGTCACCGGCAAACTGGAGATGCAGCCCACCATGAGTTCCAAGATCACCACGGTACTGCAGATCACGCTGGTGCTGACAGTGCTCGCCGATATGGCCTGGCAGTTCCCGGCTGAACTTTTCTATCAGGCAGTGATCTGGACAACCTTCGCCTTCACCTGCATCTCAGGCGTTCAATATATGGTGGTCTGGATGCGTAAAGCGGTCACTGACGAAGACGCCGCCTGATGGGGAAGAATCAACTGCGCCTGCAGCTGCCGCTGCCGGTGAGCTATGACTACCACAACTGGTTTCGCCATAAAGGCGTTGAGGATGCCTGCAATCGTCTGGCCCTGTGGACCGTACATGGCGGCCGCATCTGGCTAAACTCCGAATCTGCAGCAGGTAAAACGCACCTGCTGCGCACTATCAGTGCAGATCACCCCAGCATCGCCCTGCTCTCCATCGACGCAACACAGGCACTGGATGCAAGCTGGGCACTGGCTCAGCAGTGGGTCAAACGACTCGAAGTCAGAAGCCACTGGATGATTGATATCGAGGCTGGTGATCTGCCACAAGCCGCTGCACTGGCACTCTTCCACTGCCTTGAGCGGGCCCGCGATCTGCAACGGCCTGTGATTATCGCCTGGCGCGGCAATATTCAACTGCTGCCACCGGAGCTCTCATCACGGCTGCTGGCTATGGAGAGTGTTACATTAAATCCACCACAGGATGATGAGGGACTGCTGCAGATCCTTGGCAACAGTGCCGGCAAGCTGCAGTGGGATATCCGCGAGCAGGTGTTGCAGTCGATGCTTACCTACCTGCCACGCCAGCTCGATATTCTGATTCCCGCCCTTAGAGAGCTGGAACGTCTCTCGTTCGAGCAGAAGCACAAGCCCGGCCCAGCCTGGGTGAAACAGCAACTGACCCGCATTGCCGAAGCGTCACATCCCCGGCTGCTCTGAAAACAGCAACGAACCACGAAGGCACAAAGAAAAACAGTCTCATCGACTAGAAACGCTTACCCTTTCGGACAAACAGTCTTATGCAATTACTCGGCCTGCTCCAACAATGCCCTAGGAGACTGTCGGACTTAGGGTGATCGTGGCGAGCAGGTGGGGAAGCGAGTCAAAAAAAGCATGATTTTGAGGCGTATAGTGGTAACTATATAACGATAAATCAGGATGTTTTTGGCCGCTATCCCTGCCGCGCAGTAGATTTCTCATAAGTCCGACAGACTCCTAGCCTCGGTCACATAGGTAGAGAGGCGTTTCCGCCAGCCCGGCAGCCAGCGCTGTTCATCACGTTCAACAGGAGAGAGTTGCACACGTCGGGTCAGCATCTTATCTGCCGATGCAGCAAAGGCCTTGATAGCCTCTACACCAGCATCACTTCCCTGCATAAACTCAAGCACCTGCAGCAAACCCCAGCCTTTCTCCTGATAACGCTCTTTGGGGTTGCTGCCTTCCCCCTTAAAATTGACGTAGTCGATCAGGGCATACATGCCCATAGGCGATTTCGCCACCCGATCAAACTGCTTGCGGATATGTTTTTGCTGATCGCCACTCAGCCCTGCCAGCAGAGAGGGGAGAGCCTGCTCAAAGCGCAACAGCATAAACTGCGCCTGCACCGCTTTTGTCTCGATGAGTAACTGACGCAATTCAGAAAGGCTTGCTGAGTGTGAGGCCGCCATAAAATGGTGGCGATCCGGCCACGGATTTGGCCGTGTGGGATCAACTGCCAGCCAATCCGGCAGCCTAACACCCTGATCAACCATAAAGAGCAGCAGCGCAGGAAAACTTTCGCTGAAAGGCTTTTCGCTGCCTGCCGGATACCAGATGAAGTGGCCAATGCCGAGAGAGGCGAACTGCTCCCCCTTATTCCACGATGTCAAACAGCTGTCTCTGGCCGCGCACTCATTGTGGAAAATTAGTCTGGCAATCTGTTGCAACTCTGCTTCGCCGATACCCCGTGCCGTAGCGGATAGCGGCAGCAGAAAAACAAACAGCGCTAGGAGGAGGGATTTAACCATGAATCCAGTGCGGCCAGTGCGAGATCAGAGACCGAACGCCTGCGCTCTGCCCTTGAAAAGCGGCGTTTGCCTTCGCGTTTTTTACCCGGCGGCAGCAGGCCGAAATTGATATTCATCGGCTGAAAGTCTGCGCTTCTGGTCTGCGAGATATGGGCCAGAAGCGCACCATGCGCCGTATTCTCCGGCGGAGCCTCAGGCTCTTCACCATGCGCCAGCGCCGCCAGGAAACGGCCTGCCATCAACCCCATAGAGGCCGACTCCACATACCCCTCCACGCCGGTGATCTGACCTGCAAAGAGCACGCGCGGATCAGATTTCAGACGCAGCGTACCATCCAGCAGCTCGGGAGATTTGATAAAGG
>MNWZ01000070.1 GCA_001871925.1 Zetaproteobacteria bacterium CG1_02_53_45 | reverse complement strand
TTGCATCAGTGTAAACGTGTGTATGCGGTGTTTCGTCTGTTGTACCGAAATGGCGTCAGTCAAACTGGCGCATGGTGTACGGCGTTGAGCGGTAAGGGGTGGTGGCGATTGTCGAAAACCCCTGCGGCACATCGCGCCATGAATCTGGAATGGTTTAAGGACAATGGATTGCAATCGCTTGCGGAAAGATGGTTGCGGTACCAACAAACATAGCAACCGCCGGATACGATGAGTACGTCCGGTGGTGTGAGAGGGCGGCGGGAGCGATCCCGCCCCCTACTCGATTTGTGCCAGTAAAAGTGATCATTTGAGACCGCCGATTTCTCCATAGCTAGACCTGAGTGCGACGATTTGTCGCATGTATACTTTCTGATCGCTTCATAAACTCTGCCCTCATTCAATTCCGGATGAGGGGAGAATTCATGGAAATCACCACACTGATTGATAAAGGTGGCCCGGTGATGTGGGTTCTTCTCGGCTATTCCGTCGTAGCAATCGCTATTGTGGTTGAACGTCTGTTGCATCTACAGCTGCTGCCCAAAGTCAATGACAACCTGGATGACCTGTATCAAACGCAAGGTAAACGTATATCTCCCGAGGCTGCCATTGCTATCGGTGTCAAACAGGCTGCCAGCGATGGCGTGAAAGATCTCGTGCGTGTGGCCTCCCGCATCGGCAGTGATCAGCTGGCCCGTATGGAATCCGGCCTGCGCACGCTGGCATGGCTCGGCAATACGGCCCCCCTGCTGGGACTGTTCGGCACCATCACCGGCATGATCAAGGCCTTTCAGGTGATTGAAGCCGCAGGCGGCAAGGTCGATGCGATGATGCTTGCCGGCGGTATCTGGGAAGCGATGGTGACCACAGGTGCAGGGCTGGCTGTAGCCATACCCGTGCTGTTTCTGCTGCACTTTCTTGAAGGAATGGTCGACAGACGCGCCAAATCGATGCAGAGGGTTGCCTCAATGGTGATTGAGCAGTTACCGCATACAGTGGAAAATAGTGTTTGTGATCAAATCAAACACGGTGACAGTCTGACTCATGCAATTTGAGGGCACACGCAGAAGTGGCCAGGCCCCGAACCTGACACCGCTCATTGATATTGTTTTTCTGCTGCTGGTGTTTTTCATGCTCACAGCTCATTTCGTTCAGGATGAAGGGTTGCCGATCGAGCTGCCGGAAGCTGTCAGTGCAATATCTCTGAATGAGAACAAACCACTTGAGGTTGTAATCTCTGAATCAGGCGAGATCAGCATCGCCGACAAGCCCATTGCTATAGACGTTTTGTCACAACAGTTGAGCACGCTGCTTGCAGGCAGGGATGAGAAACGGGTCGTTATTCGCGGTGATACGGGTGTAAAACTGGGTGATTCGGTTGTAGTCATTGATGCGGCCCGCCGGGCCGGTGCCTCAGGTGTAGATATTGTGACAGAGCAGCCGCAGCGCCCCTGATATGAGTGCTCCGGTCACTTTTGAGGGTAATCTCATACGCTCCACAGCGATTTTACTCTCACTGCTGCTGCATGGACTGCTGTTTATAAGTTATGGCGGAACACCCGCTGCAACAATGCAGCAAACCAATCCATCAGTTACCCGCTTGAGTTTTCTGGCTCCGGCACCTGAACCGATCTTAACTCCGGAGGCTCTGCCTGAACCTGAAAAGAAGCTGGTAAAAGCAGAGCCTGAACCGATCCCCAGGCAGCAGAAAAAGAGGCTTGTTAAGAGAATGGTTGAACCGGTTCAGGAAGTGGCTCAAAAACAGATTAGTGAACCTGTGGTCGCCGCGGCACAGCCTGCTGCTGCAGCCACGGCACCACAGATTGATCAGGGGTTGATTATAAAAGAGACCGAACGATACCTGGCTGAAGTGATGGCTCATATCGAGCAGCATAAATGGTATCCGAAAGCAGCCCGCAGGCGCGGCATCGAGGGTGAAGTGCATGTCAGCTTTAAACTACTACCCGATGGTTCCGCGCATCAACTGGTGGTTGAAAATGGCCCGTCATTGCTGGTTACGGCAGCCAGAGCTGCTGTAGAAAGGGCAATACCGATGCCGATACCGCCTGCAATGATCGATTGCCCGCTCGAATGTGAGTTTCGCATGCGTTTTAATCTGAAGAGATCCTGATTTGTATTGAGGCTGCAGCACCGGAAAGAAAAATCAGAGGCGGTTGGTTTCGCGACGGCGGCTTCCCTCCTCCTGCGCACCGCGCAGTGATGGCGACTTCAGCTTGATATATTGAATATCCTGTAAGCGTTGGCGGTTGTCTGCGCAGCCAACGCTTGCAGTGAAACAGCGCGCACTTCGGCAATGCATTCGGCCACCTGTTTGACAAAGCCCGGTTCATTGCGTTTACCGCGAAACGGCATCGGTGCCAGATACGGCGAGTCGGTTTCGACCAGCAGCAGTTCTGCCGGCACGCTAGCCGCCACTGCACGCAGTTCTTCATTACGTTTAAAGGTGACATTGCCGGAAAAAGAGATCGCCATGCCCAGCTCAATCGCCGCGTTTGCAGTTGCCATATCGGCTGAAAAGCAGTGCATGATACCGCCGCATTCGGAGATGCCCTCGTCGCGCAAAATACGGATGGTGGCCTCATCGGCATCGCGATTGTGCACGATGACCGGTTTATGCATCAGTTTGGCAGCCCGGATATGGGTACGGAAACGGGTTTCCTGTATATCAGGCCAGACATGATGTCGGAAAAAATCCATGCCGGTTTCGCCAATGGCCACACAACGGGGATGATCGGCCAGCGCGCATAGTTGCTCTACCGTCGGCTCGGCTTCCACCTCATGATTGGGGTGAACACCGACACTGAACCAGACATTGTCTCGTGCCTCAGCCAGGGCCCTCAGATCATCAATATGGCCGAAATCGACAGCGACCACGACACAGCCTTCAACACCCGCTGCCGCCATGCGTTCAAACATGGCATCGCGATCCTCCGCAAAATGCGGAAAATCAACGTGGCAGTGGCTGTCGAAGAGTCCTGTCATCATTCAATCCTGCATAATCGCATGCAGATGTTTCAACGTGACATGGTGAACATCAAGGTTATGGGAGTCCTGCAACACGTCTATAGCTTCGCCATCCGGTTCACCCAGTTCGGAGACCACCAGATCGGCACCGGTGAAATCATGGCCGCGGGTATAATCATTCACAGTCACCACGCATTTAAGACCGGCCGCATGGGCTGATTTCCAGCCGTTCCCGGAATCTTCCAGTGCCAGCGTATTTTCAGGATTCACACCGAGCTGTTCCATAGCATAGGTATAGATGTCCGGCGCCGGCTTTTTGGCGGGCACAATGTCCCCTGCCGCCAATACTGCAAAGCGCTCAAACCACTCCTTGCCCAGTGAATGTTCAATCAGTGCATCAAGAGCGGAAGGTGTTGTGGTGGTAGCCACGCCCAGCGTAATGCCTGCCGCATAAGCCTCTTCGAGCAGACGGCGTACACCCGGACGCAATGGAATACGACCTTCGGCAATCAGGCTCTGGTAGTGCACGGTTTTACGCGCATGCAGGCCGGCAATCTCATCATAGGGCATCTCATGCATATCGCCGCGTTCAATATCGTAAGCGATACGCTCCTTGCCGCCGGTGACTGCCAGCAGTTCACCATATGTCGGCACATCCCACTCACGTGCATGGCCTGCCTCATCAAAAGCCATATTAAAGGCCACGCGGTGGCCGTCGCGCTCGGTATCAGCCAATGTGCCGTCAACATCCCACAGGATGCACTTCAGTTCTGCCATTGTTGCCTCTCCTTTTATCTCAGCCTGCCGATTGCAGCCTGCCGCTTGGAAGATTTTCCCGTTTTGTTACTATCGCCACATGAGCAACATACAAATGCCGGACATTGTGCATAAGACTGATGTAGAAGAGGCTGAACCTCAACTGCAACGTCCCCCTATGTATCATGTGGTTATGTTAAACGATGACTATACTACAATGGACTTTGTTATTGAGGTACTGGTACGTTTTTTCCACAAATCGGAAGAGACTGCCCATAAACTGATGCTGCAGATTCATCAACAGGGCAGCGCCAGATGCGGTTTGTTCCCTCGCGATATCGCCGAGACAAAGGTGCATCAGGTAGAAACAGCCAGCCGCACCGGCGGTCATCCGCTGCGTTGTGTGATCGAACGCGAGAGCAACGACCGGTAAGCCTGGCGGAATTCATTGCACGGGTGCAATGATTCCACTTGAATTAAATAGTTTTGGCACCGATATTGCCTTACAGAACTATGAGCCAATAAACCGGCTAGAGGATGTCAGCCATGGGAATATTGAGTGAAGAGCTTGAAGAAACACTAAACGATACATTCCGCAATGCGCATCTGCGCAGGAATGAGTTTGTCACTGTCGAACATCTGCTGCTCGGTCTGCTGGATAACCCCAACGCGCTCGGCGTGCTGCTCGGATGCCGTGCCGATATCGAGCGTTTGCGCCACGAACTGACCACATTTATCCTGCAGAATATTGCCATATTGCCGGAAGAACTCGGTGAAACAACCGCCAGCATCGGCCTGCAGCGCGTCATTCAGCGTGCGGTCATGCATGTGCAGGCCTCGGGTAAAAGCGAAGTAAACGGCGCCCATGTACTGGTGGCTATCTTCTCGGAAAAAGACTCCCATGCTGTGCATTTCCTCAACCGCATGGGCATCACCCGTCTCGATGTAGTCAGTTTCATGGCGCACGGTGCGCTCAGCGATGAGTCCAAGCGTTCGGAATCCAGTGAACATGCCCCGGCCATCGAGTCGGATAAAGCCGAAGGCAGCCCTTCACCACTGAAACGCTACTGTATCGATCTGAGCCAGCGCGCCCGCGAAGGCAAAATAGACCCGCTGGTCGGACGCACCGAAGAGTTGGGCCGCTGCGTCCAGATTCTCTGCAGGCGTCGTAAAAACAATCCGCTGCTGGTCGGCGAAGCCGGTGTCGGTAAAACCGCCATCGCTGAAGGACTGGCGCTGCGAATAGAAGCCGGTGAGATCTCGGATGTGATTGAAAATGCCACCATCTATGCACTGGATATGGGGGCGCTGCTGGCCGGCACCAAATACCGCGGTGATTTCGAGGAGCGTTTGAAAGCAGTACTGCATGCGCTGGAACGGGAAGAGCATGCCATCCTGTTTATTGATGAAATTCACACCATTATCGGTGCGGGTGCGGCCAGTGGCGGCACCATGGATGCATCGAACCTGCTCAAGCCTGCGCTGGCCAATGGCGAATTGCGCTGTATCGGTGCGACCACCTATCAGGAGTTCCGCAACCTGTTTGAAAAGGATCGTGCGCTGGCCCGCCGCTTCCAGAAAGTGGATATCCCGGAACCGAGCGTGGAAGAGACCATTGAGATTCTCAAAGGCTTGAAGCCGCAGCTGGAGAAACACCACAGCGTCAAATACAGCCTGGCCTGTCTCGAACAGGCGGCGAAACTTGCCAAACGCTTCCTCAGTGAACGCCACCTACCCGACTCGGCCATTGATGTGCTCGATGAGGCCGGAGCCGCCATGCGCGTGCGTCCTGTAGAGAAACGGCGCAAACAGCTTAACGTGCATGATATTGAATCGATGATCGCATCGATGGCCCGCATCCCGCATCAGCAGGTCAATGCCTCGGACAAAAAACGACTGTCACATCTGGATCGCGATCTCAAACTCTCCGTTTTCGGTCAGGACAAGGCTATAGACCAGCTCGCGTCGAGCATCAAACTTTCACGCGCCGGCCTCGCCCATCCGGAGAAACCGATCGGCTCATTCCTCTTCACCGGCCCTACCGGTGTCGGTAAAACCGAAGTGGCACGCCAGCTGGCGCGCATCATGGGCGTGGAACTGATCCGCTTCGACATGTCCGAATATATGGAGTCACACACCGTTTCACGCCTGATCGGTGCGCCGCCGGGTTATGTCGGCTTCGATCAGGGCGGACTGCTCACCGAAGCCGTCAGTAAAAATCCGCATGCGGTACTGCTGCTTGATGAGATCGAAAAAGCGCATCCTGACCTGTTCAATCTGCTGCTGCAGGTGATGGATCACGGCACCCTGACCGACAATAACGGACGCAAGGCGGACTTCCGCCATGTGGTGCTGATTATGACCAGTAATGCCGGTGCCTTTGAAATGCAGAAGAACTCGGTCGGCTTTAATCCGCAACCGCGCAGTGGCGAGGATAATGAAGCGGTCAAACGCATCTTTACGCCTGAATTCCGTAATCGTCTCGATTCAACCATCGGCTTTGCAGCGCTCTCTGAAGAGACTACGCTGCATGTGGTGGACAAGCTTCTGATCGAACTCGAAGGCCAGCTACTGGATAAAAAAGTGGAGCTCGATGTCAGTGATGAAGCCAAACGCTGGCTGGCCAAAAAAGGCTATGATCCCCAGATGGGCGCACGCCCTATGGCGCGTCTGATTCAGGAGCATATCAAGAAACCGCTGGCCGATGCCATTCTATTTGGAGACCTGCAGAAAGGCGGCATCGCCCGGATCACATGCGAGCATGACAAGCTGGTTGTGTCTCAACCGCAAACAGAGGCTGCATGAGCGAAGAGAAATCAGCGGCCCCGCACCGGTGGGGCCGCAAGCCTTCAAAAAATATCGCCCCGAAAAATTACACCACCGATTTCTCGCATGCGGATAATGCCGCGATTGAAATCGCCATGACACCGATTGGCGTGGTACACAGCAGTTATCGCGAACGTTTTGCCGTACCGCGTCAGCCATCGCTCGATGATGCACAGGAAGCGACCATAGAGCTCAATGCCGGCCTCAACCTGGAGCAGGCGGTCAAGGATCTCGATGGTTTCTCACATATCTGGGTGATCTACTGGATGCACCTGAATCAGGGCTGGAACCCCACGGTTACACCGCCGCGCGGCCCGAAAGTAAAACGCGGCCTGTTTGCCACGCGTGCGCCGCATCGCCCCAACAGCATCGGGCTCTCTGCCGTGCGCCTGACCGGCATCGAAGGTCGCACCCTGCATATCAAGGGGCACGACATGCTCGATGGTACCCCTGTGCTCGATATCAAACCTTACCTCCCCTATGCCGATGCATTTCCCGATGCAAAAAGCGGCTGGGTGGAGGAAACCGGCGTAGCCGAACTGTGTATTTCCATTAATACCGGTAGCTGAGAACAATGTGGCAACAGCGTCTATGGCATATAGGGCAATCGCATTAAAATGTTTAAAAGCTTTTACCGCAATCCCCCATGGGAGTTCCTCTTGTGTAAACACACTCACCTTCAGGACGCAGAGTTACACTGAGAAATCAGTATAATGATCAAAAACAATGCTAACCTGAGAGCAAGAGTTGAAGCTTGCATCTGTTTTTGTCTTTACGTTGCGTAACTCTGCGGTGAAATATGCTGAATAATGATAGTAAATATAGGGTATATTATTGCGATTACCCTGCTATGGCTGAAGTGAACTGTTGCATAGGCGCGCAGCAAACAGATATGCTTTAGAACCAGTTAAGGGCCTTGGTTTGGCCTCGCTCAGGAGCTTCTTTTATGACCCAGCAACATCCGGACGATAAAGACTATAATCTGAATCATTTCGATTTCGGCCCTGCCGAGCAGCCGGAGCAAAGTGAAACATCCGAGCAGGCTCCCGTGCTTGAAATTACGCCCGATTTTGAGCAGCGCCGGGAGCCGGGCGTCAGTGAAGCATCGCTGACCACTGAGCCGTTCACCTTCAACCATCAACCTGAAGAAGAGCACAAAACGTTTGATGATTCCTCTGAAAGTATTTCCGCACCGGTAATTCCGCAAATGACATCGGATTTCCAGCACGCAAAGCAGCCGACCCGCTCTTCCGCTACCAGCATGACAACGGCCTTTGCCATTGTCGCCATGCTCTTTGCTGCAGGTGCCGTGTGGATGAACTTTGATCAACCCGATGAAAGTAAACCGGCCACTGCTGATGATCAGCTCACTCCCGTCGACAACACCATCATCAATGATGAAGTTCGCACGTTGCGTGAACGCATGGCTGTAGTCGAACTGGAAAAAGATGAACTCAATCAGAAACTAAACCAGCAGAATCAGCTTTTACTGCAACTTCAGCAACAGAGTCAGGGTACGGAATCGAGAATTGAAAACCTTCAGGCCGTGGTAGCAAAACTAAACGGCAGGCTGGCTGATCAGGCAAAGGCACCAGAACCAGCCATGACTCAACCCGTCGCTGAGAAAAGTGTGAGCAAAACATCTCCGGCACCGGTGAAGAAGAGTATCGCCAAAGCAACTACCCAGTATGAACTGCCCGCCCCGTTGGAAACGCTTCCGGCCGGTGCAATGCATGGCAGCGGCGGCGACTGGGTGATCAACCTGGTATCGGTCTACTCCGAGTCCGCAGCCGGCAATGAAATGGCACGGTTGCACAAGATGGGCATCGATGCCGAGGTCGCCGTATCCACCGTCAAGGACAGGCAACTGTATCGTATCCGGTTAAGCGGGTTTGCCAGCCGCGACGAGGCTTTGCAGAAAAAAGAGCAGCTCGCCCGCCAGTATGGCATCAAAGATGCTTGGGTACATAAACCCTAAGCATTAACAATAATACAGGAGAGATGATGAGTGATCAGAAACATGACAAGGATCCCCATGCAACTGATCAACAGAGCGATGTCATGGATGAGGTTCTGACCGAGATTGATCTGGATGACCTCGACATGCCACTGGATGAGCCTGATGCATCTGAAACCGGCGACGCAGAACCTGACATCGATCTCTTACTGAGCCAGACATTTGATGAGCGAAGAGAGAGGCCTGCTGAAGGTGACGTTTTTGACGAACTGGATGAACTCACCCTTGACGATTTTATCGATAATTCAGAAGAGGATCAGAGCCATGAACTCATGCCCGAGGCCACTGAACAACAATCCGTTGAGGAGATAGCAGAAAGCAGCGAAGCTCCCGCAGACAGAGGCAGCGAAGTCGAATCAGACGTAGCCACAGAGTGGAACGATGAAACTTCAGTGCCGGCAGAATCATCCGGTGCCACTGAAAAACCGTATCTTGCCGAAGCAGGCAATGCTGACGCAGAACCGGATCTGCCCGAAGAGATTGCAGAACTGCATGAATCCCTGCCTGATGAAGTCGATCATGAAGATGCATTAAGCAAACTGTTTGGTGAGCATCCGGACGATCTGTTCTCAGAGCAGGCTGAAAAATTTGAGGATGATCTGTCAGCCCCGCTCGATTTAACAGCTGCCTTGGCGGATATCGAAACCAGTGCGCCCGGCAGCATAGAACCTCATACTGATGCGATTGAAAAGGACATCCGCAAGCCGGTCGTAGAGAGCCCTGCCCCGAATATAGATTTACCGGAAACAGCGTTGCCGCAAAAGGAAACCGACATGCCCGACAAACCCAGGCCCGCAGAGACAGTGGCCAGAACTTCAAAAAAAGCAGGTTTCAACCTCAACCTTGCCCATAGCATTCCCATGACCCTGGGACTGGTTGCCGTGTTGATTGCCGCCGTGGCAGTCTGGCTTGGGCTGGATGCATCTCGTCAGACCGATCTACTCAAGGCGGAACCGCAAAAAATGCAGCGCCAGCTTCAGCAGATTGAAGATCAACTGCAGCAACAGAACATGGCGATGGCGCAGCAGGTCGAAGTCCTGCAGCTGCAGCTTAATGATCTCACCAAGGTTGTTGCCAATAAAGCCACAGAAAACTGGCAAACATCAACTGCAGCGTCCAACACCACGCCATCTGATAACGCCAATACTCCGCTACAGCCGGTAACCACTGAAAACACAACTCCGGTTCAATCTGCGTCGAAACAGATCACTACTGCTGACAGCCGGGTGGATGCCGGTCAGGCATGGTTTGTAAATCTGTTATCTGTCGAAGCCCAGGATGCAGCAGTCGCTGAAGTCAACCGTCTGCGTGCCAGAGAGTCAGAAATGTTAAGGTTGCAGGTGCTAACCCTGCAACAGCAGCTTGATGATCTAACCACGGTGATTGCCAATAACGCCACAGTAAACCGTCAGGAATATGACAATACCGCTGCTCTTTCAGTGAAAGGCGAAGTTTCACCAAAGCCGGCAGCTGATCTGGCGGTTGTGACGGAGCAGAGTCAACCTGCTGCAGCTGAAAAAGCCGTCAGCAGCAACACAGAAACAACAGCGTCTGAAAGCAACGAGCCGCCAACAGAGAAGACCCCCTCTGCTGAACAGAAACCTGAGGCAACAAACAAACCTGCCGCCGCCAAAGCAGCCGCTCCGCGGAAATTCAGTTCACCATTCGAGGTAGCCCCGAATTCGGCAAAGGGCTGGGCAGTGAATATGATGTCATTTGATACTGCCGAGGCTGCTGATGCAGAAGTACGACGCTTGCGAGCCAAAGATGTAAAAGCGGAGTTTGTGCGGGTTGTCATCAAGGGAACCCTCTGGTTCAGGGTTCGCATCTCGGGCTTTGCCAGTGAACACGAAGCCGTAGCCTATGAGAAGTACGTCAGTGAGTTTCACGGTATCGATGCCTGGCATCATAAACTGTGAGCTACAGGAGCAATGATCCGACTCTGCATCAGGATCAGACAAACAGGATCAGCTGGATCAATAGGCTGGGAACACGGTTTCTGATCTCACTGATTCTGGTGCTACTGGCTACTTTTGCCGTCAGCCAGTACCTGTTGTTCAGCAAAGAGAAGGAGTCTATCTATCAGGAGGAGGTTGAGCGGGCCGCCTTTATGGCCGACGGTCTCTCCCGCAGCCTGCAAACCCTCATGCTTTCAGGCAACGCCTCCTATGCAGTCGACTGGCTTGCACGCATCTCCGAAAGCCCGGAACTGCTCACTGCACAGGTGATTCGCAAGGACCAAAACGAAGCCTTCCTCGATGGAAAAACTATAGAGCAGGTCAATCGCCATCTGGACACCGATGCGTTCAACCGCCCTCTTCACCCTTCCCGCAGCATCCCGGATATCGATCAGGATGCATTTGCCAAAGCTGTAAACGGACAATCGTCCAGCCTGATGGACGAATCGCAAGGCACGCTCACCTTCCTGCTTCCGATCAACTCCGATGAGGCATGTCTGAACTGCCATGCTTACGACAGCTCACAGGTGCGTGGCGTGCTGCGTATCACCACATCTGTCGCCCATGCACAGCAGCGCATTGTACAGGCGCGCAGCGACATGATTTTCTACGGCATGTCGGTATCCTTTGTCATCGGCCTGCTGCTCTACCTGTTCATCCGCCGACAGATTCTATCTCCACTTGAGTTGATCACAGAAGCGACTGCGACTATTGCAGCAGGAAACCTGGACAGCAAAGTGGATATGCGGTGCAAAACCGAGATCGGCAAGCTCGGCGAATCGTTCAACCGCATGACCGTTGCCCTGAAAAATTCCACCGTATCACGTGAATATTTCGAAACTATCATGAATTCGATGGGTGAAATGCTCTTTGTTACCGATATGGAGCAACGTATCCGTTTCACTAACCCGGTCACCCAGGCAACACTTGGTTATACGCTGCAGGAACTGGCGGGAAAGCAGTTGAATGAGCTGATCAAGAGCGGCATTGAGTTAACACCTGAAGAAGAATCAGAGCTTGCCATTGCCGGTGAAATTAAAAGTATCGAGCGCGAATTCATTCACAAATCGGGACATATTGTACCGGTACTGATCACCGTCACCATGATGCATCAGGCTGATGGTAAAGCATATCAGATCATTCATGCGGGACGTGATATTACTCGCCTTAAACGGGCAGAGCATGAGTTACGCCTGGCCGCCAAGGTGATGGAGTGTGATGCCAGTGCCATCCTGGTCTGTGATGCACAGGCCAATATCGTGCTGGTCAATCCGGCCTTTTGTGACATTACAGGTTACAGTCGCGAAGAGGTGATCGGACAAAACCCGCGCCTGCTCTCTTCGGGCAAACAGCCGCCGGACTTTTATCGCACCATGTGGGGACAACTGCTTGAGCATGGCGTATGGGCAGGTGAAATCTGGAACCGGCGCAAAAATGGTGAGATTTATCCCGAATGGCTCTCCATTACTGCCGTGCGCAACAGTGCTGGGAATGTTACCAACTTTGTCAGTATCTTTTCGGACATTTCCAGACAGAAAGAGGTCGAGCAGAAGCTGTCCCATATGGCCCACCACGATCAATTGACAGGGCTGCCGAATCGCACCCTGTTCAGCGACCGGCTTGAGCATGCGCTGGCGCATGCCGGCCGCGATAAACATAAGGTCGGACTGATGTTTATCGACATTGACGGATTCAAAGCCGTTAATGACAACCATGGTCACGATATCGGGGATGCCCTGCTCTGTGAAATAGCCAGGAGCCTGAAAGCCCTGGTTCGTGATGCCGACACAGTAGCCCGGGTCGGTGGCGATGAGTTTGTTATCGTTCTTGAAAATCTGCTGCATGTTGAAGATATGGTTCAGGTGGCCGAAAAGATTCTGGAACATTTCAGCATACCAACCATGGCTGCCGGTATCGCATGTGACATTGGCTGCAGTATCGGCATCGCTGTCGGACCCGATGACAGCTCCGATGCCGACGATTTGGTTAAAAAGGCGGATACTGCGATGTATCTGGCTAAAACCTCAGGTAAACAGCAGTACCGCATCCACAGTCGCGACTGCATGAAACAGCAGTGACGGGGTGCCAGCCATATAAACAACAGGGTTGATTCATGCGTCCGGAAGCCGCCCTGTTTATTGCGTGAAGCTGCGAATCCACTCAGCATCGGGCTCTGCCGGCACAATGCAACCGGCCTGATTTTTTGTCACAGCGGGGCATAACAGATGGACAGCATCAACAACCAATGGGCACAACAGGTGATCAGCTGGGAGTATTCAGCCGCTGCCACGCCTGATTTGAATGAGGTGCCGATTCAACCGTTTCCTGCCTCACTGCATGAGCAGGGTGAAACGCGGGTGATTGCGCTCGATCTTTCCAAAGAGCTGGAGACGCCCTATCTGGCAACTTCGCCGAACCTGCTGGCCAGTTATATACGTATTTGCGCAAACGAAAGTATCCGGACATCTGTAGCGGCAACCTCGGAAGTCTATTTTGTACTGCGCGGAGCAGGACGCACTGAAACAGCTGCCGGCACCATTATCTGGCAACAGGGTGATGCTTTCACTCTGCCGTGTAATCAGGGTGTGACTCACTTTGCTGACGAGGACAGTGCGCTCTACTGGACTCACGATGGGCCACTGCTGCAATACATGGGTGTAGCGCCGAACAGGGCGATGTTCAAACCGGCTTTTTACAGCAAGGCGTATATGTGTGACGCGGTTGAAAAACTGCGTGAGCCTGCGCTGCGCGAAAAACGTAACCGTATCGGCATCATTCTCGGCAACCACGATACGGCTAAAACCAGAACCATGACCCATACCATGTGGTCACTGTTTAACCTGTTGCCCAAAGGTGAAGTGCAGAAACCGCATCGCCACCAATCCGTGGCACTGGATCTGGCCGTTTTTTCCGGGCCGGACACCTACACCCTGATCGGCAAAAAGGTGGATGAGCAGGGCAACATCATCAATCCGGTGAAAGCGATGTGGGCAACCAACACGGTGTTTGTGACACCTCCGGGCTGGTGGCACTCCCACCACAACGAATCGGATCAGGATGCCTATGTCTTCCCTGTTCAGGATGCCGGTCTGCACACCTATATGCGCACCCTCGATATCCGGTTCGTCCGCTGAAAAAGCGACTCACCGCAAAGTTACGCAGAATAAAGGCAATAACGAAAAAAAAGTAAAACACCATCAGTTAATTAGCTGGCATCATTGCTGTCCGGTTAAGGATATTGGTAAGCGTCAAAGGAAGGGTTTAACGCTTCCACCTATGCCAATTTCAGCTTTTGAACATCAAAATTATGTGGCAGCAGGGCCCGGCGTTCATCATCGGTGGTGCAGCGAGGCAGCTCCTCCAGCACAAATGTCAGCCATTCGTTCAGCGGCAGCTCATTGGCCTTGGCCGACTGCAGCAGTGAGTAGATAACAGCGCTGGCCGTGGCGCCGGGTGCAGTGTTGCAAAACAACCAGTTCTTGCGGCCGATGACAAATGGCTTAATGAAACGTTCTGCGGCATTGTTGTCGATCT
>MNWZ01000096.1 GCA_001871925.1 Zetaproteobacteria bacterium CG1_02_53_45 | reverse complement strand
ATCAGGTGTTTTCTTGTCATCCTCAAACCAGTAGTTGGTGCGGATGAGGTGACGCAGGCGACTTATCTTCTCGTTGAGAGCATGGTCAATCGAACCATGTGCTGCCGCCCGCATGCGGGCCAGTGTACGTTGCGCCTGCAGATACAACACCTGATCGTAAAGCACATAACCGTTATGCAGATACTCGTCAGCCCAGTCGCCGGTCAGCGGGACATAAATAAGTCCGCGGTTATTGAACTCCCAGACGCCGAGCAGAAAGCGGACCTTTTCGATAGCAGGCAGCACGTGCTCGAGGAATTCATCATCGCCGGTTGCCAGCCAGTATTCACCGCAACCGATGATAAACCAGAGATCGGCATCAACCCGGCCGGTGGTACCGCCGTAACTGACCCGCTCTGTGGCGGTATCGACATTGCTTGGTATCTCGCCATGCGGCCCCTGACAGGTTGCCAGGGTCTCGAAGGTACACTTGGCCGCCTTGATCAACTCGTTATCCCCGCTGAGTAGTGCAGCCAGCGAAATAATCGTTCCATCGCGCGCCCAGATCCGCCGGTAGTTGTCGTGATCGCTGGGACTGGCGACGAACCCGTCCGCCGTCACACATGCGTGAAGCAGTGCCAGTGCTTTGCTGTAACCCTCTTCCTCTACGGGATTCTGATGCATGCCAGGTCACTCCAGCGCAGGGCCGATGCCTGCATTTTGAGCCGCGAAGATCTTGTTCCGCATATTTTCATCATCCCGGCTATCATCAATCGTTCCCCTCTTTCTGATCCGCATGCACAAAACCGCCAGGGATCTTCTTCGGTGAAGGCGGCTCCATCAATCCCCGCATGGCATCGAATACCACGGCAAACTGTTTATCGCACTTCTGTTCCAGCTGATAGGGCCAGCGTGCCGGCAAATAATACCAGACACCAGTCTCTGCTAGCTGGTGGCGGGAGTCTCCCCCTGATCTCCAGCCTGTGGCAGCTGTTGTACGAACAGGGTCTGCGTCGGATAGGCGAATTCGATGCCTTCGTGCTCAAAAGCTTCATGGATACACAAGTTGATCGCCTGCTGGATATTCATGTATTCATTGTAATCCGGTCCAAGGACATAATAAACCGATTCAAAATTCAGTGAAAAATTACCGTACTCCTTGAAGTTCGAGCGATCAAAGCGCGTCTTGTCCTGTTGTGCCACGGCATCGCTGATGATTTCGGGGATTCTGATCAGCTTCTCACGCGGGGTCTGGTAGGTGACTCCTATATTGAACAACACGCGGCGCTCGTACATGCGTCCGTAGTTACGGATTCGGCTGCTTAACAGATCGGAGTTGGAGAATATCAGCTGCTCGCCGGAGAGGCTGCGCAGCCTGGTTGTTTTCAGACCAACGTGTTCAACCGTGCCGAGAAGGTCACCGACAATCAGGAAGTCACCGATGACAAAGGGTTTATCGAGCACGATTGATAATGATGAAAACAGGTCGCCCAATATGGCCTGAACGGCCAGTGCGATGGCGATACCGCCAATCCCCATGCCTGCAACCAGTGCTGTAATGTTGACGCCCAGATTGTCCAGCACCAGCAATAAAACGAAGGCCCATAACATCACCTTGCCGATGAAACTCAGTACGTTGAGCGTTGTGACGCTGGCAGGGTCCTCGGTTATTTTATGTTTGCGGTATTGGTCGATGCCCAGCTGCAGCGTTAGTGATGCCCACAAGCCGGCCTGTATGAGCAGGGAGATGATGGTGATGGAGTCAAGAAACCTGTGAACATTTTCAGGCAGTTCAACAACCAGCGAACCGACGAACAGGGCAAGTATAAAGATGAAGAACCAACTGGTTCGCCCGATTACTTTCAGCAGAATATCCCAGGCGGATGCAGCCCGTTGGTCGACCAGTTTGTGCAGGTATTTCATGCTGATGAAACGGACAACCCCGACTACGACCATCGTGGTCAGGGCGATCGCCAACGCGATGATCCATGTCTGGATGCTGTTTGATGCAATTTCGGTCTGTAAATAAAGTGTCATTTCAAGCACCTGTGACTGGAGTGGCTGTCGGGAGCCGGTATGAAGCGACAGGCCACGCACCGTGAGCCCGTCTGCTCATCAGGAGGTGATCCTCTCGCATGATCTCGATATTCGTCTGCACGGCCCGGCTACTCCTCAATACACTGGAAAGCATGGCGACGCCTTATTCGCTAAAGACATAAGGCGGATAACGACGTCCACCCCATTGGCTTCAGGTCAGAATTTGTGACCTTAAACCTTCGAACTCCCACAATAACAACGCGCTGCTTACCTGTCACCCCCGCAGAAATGCGTGAGTTTCGGGGACCGCTTACTTAATTCACTGTTCACTTCGTTCATTAATCACTGACATCCTCTTCCATCATCATAACCAGCAGATCGGTGGGGCCGGGGTTGATGCCGGCCTGGAAGAGCAGGGTCGAGGCCTGGCCGCGGTGGTGGGTCTGGTGGTTGAAGAAGTGCTGCAACAGCTGGCCCAGTGCCCGTTCCTGCTTCTCGCCTGCTCGGTTGCGGTAATGAATCAGCTCAGCCAGCAGCTGGTCGCTCCATGTTTCGGCAAATTCAAGGATCAGACCATCCAGGCTTCTGCGGTTGTCGGTCAGCTCTGAGAAATCACTAAACAGGGTTTCATTCAGTGCAGCAGGCGTGGGATATTCGGAGAGCTGATGCGCCAGTGCATCGTGGCAACCCTTGTGAGTGGCAAAACGGTGCAGCCAGAAAATATCGGCGATCATGATATGATTGAGCGTGCCGAGGATGGAGCCGAAAAAGGCATCGCGATCTTCGGCAATGGCGTCGCCAGGCAACTCCTTAACTTTCGCAAACAGCCTGTCATTCATCCAGTGATTATAGCGTGCCATGCGTTGCAGATATTCGAGCATTTTCACACCTCCCCCTGAAACAGGGTAGCTCATAGTTTGAACTTAACCGGCAGATGTGCAACTCCCACCGCCGGGGATAGTCACTGCTCCACAGATGTACCGTGATCATTTTTGGCCTGAGAAGCGGATTGATTCTCTTCAATCACCAGATGGCGCAGCTTTTCACAGGCCGTGACAGTGTTCTCACGATACTCATTCCTGAGCTTAATATAATATCGCGCCAGCAATAAGAGGGCGACAAGGGCCAGTGGATATTCAAACACAATAATGTGAACCAGCCCCTCAAGAAAACCGGGAACAACATAATCCAGCATATCGGCAAGATAACCCAGGAAACCATCAGCCTTTTCCGGCACATCCACGAACAGCCACACCGCGATGCCGGCAAACAATGCAGTCAGGAGAAAGGTGAGCATGAGTTCATACAAACGTTTGCGCTTATCCACCCATCGATTGATCTCACTGCGAATGGCAGACCAGCGGGTATGACTGCCCGGCTGCCGGCTCTCCACCGCAGCACCCGGTTCATCATCCACCACATCAAACTTTGCCGGCAGCAGGCCCGGCGCATAGTTCGCCGTACGATGGTTGATACGATCGATCACACTGCGATGAACCCTGATATCGCCGCTTAGCCGACCGTCACACAGCTGTTCGATTTCACGCGGGTGGTAACGGTACATCATCGCTGCGCTATCACGTGAATCATACATGCGCCCGTGCGCATGACTGTCATCAAGCGCCTGCTGCAGGGCGGAATCCTCAAGCTTTAAACCACATTTCTCGGCCCGCAACATCATCCAGTAGAGCGGCACACTGGCCATGCCGGATCGTTCATATCCGCCACCGACATTGGAGTGCATGCCGGCAAACCAGACCTGTTCAACCACCGCCTCCTCGCCTCTATCCTGTTCGCGCCAGATATGAGGCCAGAAAGCCGTACGTTCATCATCTATGGCCAGTGCCTGATAGGCGTATTTCACATTGCCGGTAAGCCTGTAGTGATAAAAGTTGTGCGGCCAGCGCCGATCCAGCAACGCCTCGGCTTTTTCGAAGATTTTGTTCAATGTTCGGGAAACAGCACCGGTAACGTCTGTCTGCCGGGGGAAGCCCAGCGCAACAACCGTATCCCAGACACCCAGAAAACAGACAGGCACAACCCCGTGCGAGCGCCCCGACTGCTTCAAATTCTCAGCCAGTTGCGGGCGTGTCTCATACTGTTTATAGGCTTCAAACGCCTCTTTCACCAGTTCATCGAGTTGCCGGTTCTGCTTGCCCCGGCCTTTGGCCAGCCCGCACCGGCTGATAAATCCATTGCATGCACGCACAGTTGATGCGCCCCTGCTGAAACCGAAGAAATAGATCCGGTCACCGGGCTCGTAATTACTTGCAAGATATTTATACAGATCACAGACATTGTCTTCAAAACCAAAACCCATAGCGCCGCCGAGCGCCCTCAGGTATTTATTCTTCGCGGTCCCCACTCCGTTGTCATAGAACACAATCTGCTCATCACACTGAAAACCATTCGTTGTTGTTCCCCGGAATCGTTTATTCACAGCTTTATAGATTTTATAGACATTGCTGTCGGGCGTATAACCGCCTTCGTTGCCGGTGCCATCCGCACATACAATGATGTTTTTTGCCATAATGATTTCCCCCGCCACAGAAAAAAACCGGCAAAATTATTGGAAACATCTTCGCCCCGGCCGGTTGTTTCTGAGTATAGCAGAGTGTCTGAATTTTTCCTGCAACCACTCAGATGGCAAAATAAATGGTTTATCGCGGAAATCCGGGAATGCTACTTTCGGGCATACAAGGAAAAAGGCGGCTGTGACGGAATAGATAAGCCAGCCATCAGGTAAAGAGTATCCCCTGGGGGGCGACAACCACGAATGACATACTATTCATTCCTTCAATTTCATCGCTGTGACACACATCAGCCGTCAGGTGAAAGAGTAAAGCCGGAGAAGGCACCGTACCCTGGAGCAATGATTTCACAAATGTTCACTGATTATTATTCGTGTTCATTCGTGTGTCGTGGCTGGATTTTTTATCCTTGAGTAACGCTGAACAATTGCCATAAGTTGATGTTACCCACTAATCCGCGATGAACCAAATAAATGACCGGCTGGCGATTACGTTTGATACCGCTGATCTGGAAAAGTATCGCTGCCCTGCCTACGCGACCTGACCCGCACGGGCAGCCAGCAGCGCTTCCAGCTTGAGCTGATCGACGGTAAAACTGCGGATACCTTCGCCAAGCTTCTCCGTCGCCATGGCATCTTCATTAAGCTGCCAGCGGAAACCGGCCTCGTTCAGAGGGGGTTGCCGCTCACTGCAACTGCCGTCGTCGATCAGTTTGCGTTCCAGCGCTTCTGTTGAACCATCCAGCTCCTGCATCAGTGCCGGACTGATGGTCAATCGGTCGCAACCGGCAAGCTCCAGAATTTCGCCGACATTGCGGAAACTCGCCCCCATCACTTCGGTGGCATAACCATGATGCTTGTAATAGCGATAGATATTCTGCACCGACAGCACGCCCGGATCTTCGGCCGCCGCGTAATCACAACCGTTTTTGGCCTTGTACCAGTCCATAATGCGACCGACAAAGGGAGAGATCAGAAAGACACCTGCATCGGCTGCGGCGCGTGCCTGAGCCATGGAAAACATCAGCGTCAGGTTGCAATTGATACCGTCTCGTTCCAAAAGTTCAGCGGCCCGTATACCCTCCCAGGTTGAAGCAATTTTGATCAGGATGCGATCTGTTTTGATGCCACTGTCGGCATAGAGACCAATCAGCTTGTGAACACGCTTCACTGTTGCCTCGCTATCGAAAGAGAGGCGGGAATCCACCTCGGTGGAGATGCGACCGGGAACAATATCCAGCACTTCGCGTCCGACCATCACAGCCAGCATATCACCGGCATCTTCAATGATGCGTGACGCATCACTGCCTTGTCCCTCCGCCCAGGCCACAGCCTCATCGAGAAAACGGGCATATTCAGGCTGGTTGACTGCCTTGAGCAGCAGCGAAGGGTTGGTCGTGGCATCAATGGGTCGCCACTGCCGTATGGCCTCAATATCGCCGGTGTCGGCGACCACCGTTGTCATCCGGCGTAACTGTTCAAGTCTTGTTTCCATGGCAACCTCACATACACGATCAGATCAGGGAGCAGTTTACAGGATAGCTGCTGCCGGCTGTTTGCCATGCGAGTATAGCAGATTCAACTGCCCGTGTTTCACTTCATTGAGAAACTGCCGGTTCAGACCGGCAAGGGAGCAACAGAGGCTCGCGGCAATGGTTATCAAATGTCGGTGCAACAAAATCGACCACCATCATATGATGGCATGTGTCGGGAATGACGTTCGATTATTCCATCATGGCAAAGCAGTATTGATTGCGGCCTGCGGATTTGGCCTGGTAAAGCAACTTGTCGACAAAGTCATAAATAGTTTCGCTCTGCGTCATCTTATCCGGAGCCACCAGCGTGACGCCAACGGATATGGTCACATAATCGCTGACCATGCTGCTGTTATGCTCGATTTTCAGTGCCTCGATATTTGCAACAATATTTGCCGCCATCATTTCAACCGCTTCCCTGTCCATGCCCTCGACAATCACGGCAAACTCTTCCCCGCCAATCCGCGATACATTGTCACTGATGCGCTTGAGCGTTTTTTTCAGTGAGTGGGCAACATCCCGCAACGCCGCATCACCTGCAGGATGTCCGTATGTATCATTATAGTTTTTGAAAAAATCGATATCCAGCAACAGAAACATCAATGTCCCGCCATGGCGCTTCGATGTTTCGCAGCGCAGCGGGAAAACATCATTGAAAAAGCGGCGATTATACAGCCCCGTCAAACTATCCTTGTTGGAAAGCTCCTTAAGCTCATCTTTTCTCTGTTCCAGAGCATCAATCGCCAGTTGCAGGGCATGTTTATCGAGGAATGTACGCCTGAAACCCAGCTCGATCAGGTATCCGCCAATGGCTGCGAAAACAGTAGAGGTGAGAATAATGAAATTGGCTGTAACGATGGTGATTTCGGTGACCTGGCCTCTGGAAACGGCAACAACCAGAGCGATCACAATCAGGTTGATTACAACGGCCAGGGAATGGATAAAACGTGTACCGACGAGCACAAAAATCGTACTGATAGAGAGCGTCAGGTAGACATAATAATAACCCGCTGATGATTCCGCAAAAATCATGGGCGAGAAACAACCAAGGCCGAAAAAGAAAGCATAGGCGACCGTAAAGTGATCAAAGTATCTCAGGAAAGCACGGTGAAATGTTAATGCGATATACAAACATGAACCCAACAGCTCGATAACAATCAGTGTCCAGATCATGTTGGTGTGTTCGGGATGAATCACATCCGAAACGAACAGCACATAGATTAAAAAGACCAGTCCGGAAGCGATCGCCGCAATGCGTGTGCGCCAGAGTGAATCAAGCACATAACCGGCGAGGAATTGTTTTTCCATGCGGTCGTCTGTAAATGCCAGAGTAAAAGGGTGATAAGCCATAGGCTAATAACACTAATTCATTCATTATCGCTCGGCAATCGAAGCATAACCATAACCGCAATGCAGAGGTAAAATCATAAGAACGGCATCATTTCCGCAGCGCCGGGGAGTAGTCAGTCAAACGGCAGGGCAACGGGACTTCGTCATCGGCGGGCAAACAACGTATCCTCCCCGCCCATGGCTCCCACACAGAACAGCATCCTGCTGACCACACTTAATGCGCGTTATACGCACAGCGCTATCGGACTGCGTTATATCTTTGCCAACATGGATGCGTTGCAGGCGACAACCGCCATCCGCGAATTCACCATCAATGACAATATTCAGGATATCGCCGAAAAGCTGCTCAGTGAAAAACCGGCCATCATCGGTATCGGCGTCTATATCTGGAATGCGGAGCAGTGCGCCGAACTGGTTAGCCTGATCAAGCAGGTGGCACCGGCCACCATCGTGGTACTCGGAGGCCCGGAGGTGAGCTATACGCCGTTGCGGGTCAACTTCGATGCTGCTGACCATATCGTGCAGGGCGAAGGCGACACGGCCTTCCATGATCTCTGCAGGGCAGTGCTGGCCGGCCTGCCACCGAAGCAGCGGATTATTCAGGCAGCCATGGCCGATCTCGATCACATCGTGCTCCCCTATGATTATTACAGCGATGAGGATGTAGCCAACCGCTATATCTATGTCGAGGCATCACGCGGCTGCCCGTTCCTGTGCGAGTTCTGCCTCTCCTCGATTGATAAAAAGGTACGCAATATCGACACGGACAAACTGCTCGAAGCGCTGGAGAAGCTTTATCAGCGCGGCGTGCGCAGTTTCAAATTCATCGACCGAACCTTCAACCTCAATGTGAAAATTGCCGGCCGCCTGCTCGATTTCTTTCTCGAGCGCCAGCCCTGCTTTGTCCACTTCGAGGTGATCCCCGACCACTTCCCCGATCCCCTGAAAGAACGCATCGCCCGTTTCCCGGCCGCCGCCCTGCAGCTGGAGATCGGTATCCAGACGCTGAATACGGAGGTAGCCGATCGCATCCAGCGCAATCTCAAGCTCGACAAGATCAAGGAAAACATCCGCTTTCTCGAAAACGAAACTTCGGCCCATATGCACCTGGATCTGATTGTGGGGCTGCCCGGTGAAACGCTGGCCAGCTTCGGCAGCAACCTGAACCGGCTCTGCACCATGACAAATTCGGAAATCCAGATCGGTATCCTGAAAAAACTCTCCGGCACCAGCCTGCATCGCCACGATGGCGCATTCGACATGGTCTATTCGGCCAAACCACCCTACGACATCCTGAAAAATGATCTGCTCAGCTTTGATGATATCCAGCAGATGAAACGATTCGCCCGTTTCTGGGACCTCTATTACAACAGCGGCAACTTCAAACAGAGTTTGAAACTGCTCTGGCCTGACGGCGATGTCTTCGAGCAGTTCCATGCTTTTTCAGTGTGGGTGTTCGAACAGACACAGAGTACCTGGAAAATATCGCTGGAGCGGCTGGCGCAGCTGCTGTTCGACTACCTGCGTGAAACATCGGACCATGTTCCGGAAGCTCTGGCCACACTGCTGATTGGCGACATCATGAAACTGGAAGGGCGTAAAGTGCCGAACTTCCTCAAACCGTTTGCGCTTGCGTTTGCCCAAGTACAGCAGAGCAGTGCAACCGGCCATAACAAACGCCAGATCAGACGACTGTAGCGGAAGATATTCATGGCCTCCGGCCATGAATCACAACGTATAGGCAAATGCGTGGTTTTATCTATACTCACAAAAGCAGCGGGTAAGTCAGTGCTTCGCAGGGGGTAACATGGACGACATTCAACTCAAGGTCATGCAAACCTATCTGCATGAACATATCCCGATCACCGCCCACTTCGGCATTGAAGTGGTCTCTTTCCAGAACAGTGAAATCCGCCTGCGCGCCCCGCTCGCTGCCAATATCAACCATAGAGACACCGCCTTCGGCGGCAGCATCTCCTCCATCGGCATCATGGCCGGCTGGTCGATCATCCACTTCACCCTCACTCGCCTGGGACTGGCCAGCCGCATCGTCATTCAGCACAGCAGCACATCATACACAGCGCCCGGCGATGCCGATTTCGATGCCGTGGCCACACTGCCTGATGCGCAGCAATGGGAGCGCTTCTGCGCCATGATCAAACGCAAGGGACGCGCCCGCATCACCCTGCCATCAACGATCATCATCGGTGACAGGGTCATCGCTAAACACGAAGGGGTATTTGTCGCCATCCTCAACGATCGATTGTAAGCAGAGATCAGATCAGCCCGGCTTGCTATCTGTTTTTCCGCCATGCAGCCTGTAAAGCATGCAGCAGCACCCCATCACTCCTGAGCAACATCTGGTTGCCCACCGCGGCGACCGCGCCGGCGGGATCGAGAATACGCTGGCCGCGTTCAAATATGCTGCTGCCGCAGGTGCCCGCTTTGCCGAATGCGATATCCAGTTCACCCGCGATCTGGTGCCCGTCGTCATACATGATAACTGGCTCAAGCGCTTGTGCGGGCAACCTGATGTTAAAGTCATGCAAACAGATTTTGCGGATTTATTCACTGTCTGCGCCCCCCATTTCGAGCTACTCACGCTTGCCGGGCTGCTGCACTGGCTACAGAGCCAGCCGCAACTGACCATGTTCATCGAAATCAAACCCGCCACCCTGCGCCGCCTGAGTGCCGGCGGAGCTGTCCGGCGACTGGCCGCCATGCTACCTGCAGCCAGGCTTGACCAGATCGTACTGATCAGCCAGTCGGCAACCATCATCGAAACCTGCAAACAACAACTGGATTGCCGTACCGGCTGGGTGGCCGAAAGCCATCGTCAGCCCGGATGTGATATTGATTATATCTTTATGCCGTACAACCGCAGTGCTGCGATTGCGTTTTGGCATGAGCGCGGTGTAAAGGTCGGCCTGTACACGGTCAATGAGGTCGCTCCTGCATCTGAACTGTTGGCGCAACAGGTCGACCTTATCGAAACCGACCACTATGCAAGCATGGCGGCGTCACTTGCCTGAATCGTACGATATCCTGGTCATCGGCGGCGGCATCCATGGCTGCGGCATTGCTCAACATGCTGCTGCCAGCGGTTATAAAACCCGCCTGATTGAAATGAATACAATAGCCAGTGGCACCAGCAGCCAGTCCACGAAACTGATTCACGGCGGCCTGCGTTACCTGGAACAGGTCAACCTGAAACTCGTCTATGAAGGATTGGCCGAACGTGAACACCTGCTGCGCCTGGCACCGGATCTGGTCAGCCGCGAATGGTTTTATATTCCGGTCTATGCGAGCAGCAAACGCCCGGCATGGATGATCGGCGCAGGTCTGCTGCTCTACTGGCTGCTTTCAGGCGGCCGTTCCCGCTTTAAACGGGTTCCGCAAAGGCTGTGGAGTGCGGTACTGCCAGGGCTCAATAAAAAGGATTTGAAGGCCATACTGGCCTATGAGGATGCAGCCACCGACGATGCCGCATTGACGCGGGCCGTTGCAGCTTCTGCCTCGAGTTTCGGCTGTGTGATTTCAGAGCACACGAAGCTGGAGAAAGCAAAACATGATGGCGAGATATGGCGTGTAACTCTTGCTCATGGGGAAGAGATCACCACGAAAATCCTCATCAATGCAACAGGTGCCTGGGTGAACAGGGTATCAAAACATATTAAACCGGCACCGCTACAACAATCGCTACGGCTGGTACAGGGCAGCCACCTGATGCTCAACAGGACCTGCCCCGGCTTTATCTATACCGAATCACTCGACGGACGCGTGATGTTCTTCCGCCCGTGGCAGGGAAAAACACTGGCCGGAACGACCGAAACGACTGTCACGGGTAATCCTGCAAACATTAAACCGACTGCCGATGAGATATCTCATATTCTGGGCACATATAACCATTATTTTCCGGATTCGCCCTGCAGGAAAACCGATATTATCGGCACCTATTGCGGCCTGCGTGTTCTGCCGGAAAGTGAAAACGGAGCTTTCTCAGCCAGCCGCGAAACCGTGCTGTTATGTGATGATGAAACAGAACCATCCTATATCGCCGTCTATGGCGGCAAATTGACCACCTACCGCAAAGAGTCGGAGAGGGTGCTGAAACTGATTGCTAAAAGCATCAAGGCACCGCGTAAAATCGATACGAAACAAATCCCGCTGTCTGCCGCCGGCCCCACAATGTAGCAGCAGCAGATTCATCTGCCCGTTTGACATGGCAGATATTCATTTGCCTGCTATAAGTATATGCAAATGGAAGTCAGTCAGGAGCTGCGCATCCATATGTTGCGCCAGGAGGCATTCCCGGAGCAACAGCCGGAGATTCAAATGACCCGTCATTGCCCCTGCTGCAAAAGCAGGAATAAATACAGAATTCGCAGGTTGTGGTGGATGCGGCTGATTCCGTTCAGCAAACACTATCGCTGCCTTGAGTGCGACTACAGTTTCCTGTCGTTCAGGCGCAACTGATTAATCTACTTTAAATGACCTGTAACCCGCTCGATTGACGAACTGGCTATCCAGTTGAGCGCCTTATGCCTGTTTCTTTGCCTGACTTTCCTGCGCCTTTTGCGCCAGATAACCGGTGACCCGCTCTACTGTAGCGCGGTGAATGAAACGATCCGTCACACGAATTGCCGGCGCATGGGGGCAGAGGCTCTGGCAATCCAGAGCCTCTACTTCCAAGCCCAGTTGTTTCAGCTCTTCAGCCATTTCCCTGCTGCCGAAATCGCTACAGCGGGGGCCATAGCAAACGCCGATAGCAGTCCTGGGAGCAGGCATAATCAGACCTTCTTGGCGGCAGCCCGTTCACCTCTGCCGGGACGGCGACCACGTGTGCTGTGCGGTTTGCGCGGAGAACTCGGGTCATGCCTGCGGTGATCAGGTCTCCTGTGCTGCTGCGGAGCATCTGCTTCTGCCGGCTCTTCATTGCCCGGTTCAAAACCCGGCAATACCACTTTCGGAATCGATTTCTTAATCAGCTTCTCGATCGCAAACAACAGTTTATTTTCATCCACGCTGACCAGTGACAGTGATTCGCCGCTGTTGCCGGCGCGACCGGTACGGCCGATGCGGTGCACATAATCTTCCGCCACATTCGGCAGCTCGAAGTTCACCACATGCGGCAACTGATCGATATCAAGGCCGCGGGCAGCAATATCGGTCGCAACGAGCACGCGCACATTACCATCCTTGAAGGCAGCCAGTGCTTTGGTACGCGCCGTCTGGCTCTTGTTACCGTGAATCGCGGCGGCATTGATGCCGTCACTTTCCAGCTGAGTAGTCAGCTTGTTGGCGCCGTGTTTGGTTTTGGTAAACACCAGCACCTGCTTCCAGTCACCCTCTTTGATCAGATGCGTGAGTAATGCGCGCTTCTTCGATTTGCTCACCGGATGCACAACCTGTGTTACCTGATGCGCGGTTTCGTTACGCGCCACTTCGACAAATACCGGCGATTTAAGGAAACCACCCGCCAGCTGTTTGATCTCTTCGGAGAATGTGGCGGAAAAGAGCAGGTTCTGACGCTGTTTCGGCAGCATCTTCAGTACCTTGCGGATATCGTGAATAAAGCCCATGTCGAGCATGCGGTCGGCTTCATCGAGCACAAAAAACTCAACGTGGCCAAGATCGGCCTTGCCCTGCCCGATCAGATCAAGCAGCCGACCCGGCGTTGCAACAAGGATATCCACGCCGCGCTGCAGCTTCTGAATCTGTGGATTAATGCCTACGCCGCCGAAAACCACGGTCGAGCGCAGCGTAAGATGTTTACCGTAAGTGGAGATGCTTTCGCCCACCTGGGCGGCAAGCTCACGTGTCGGGGTGAGAACAAGAGCGCGGATCTTGTGTTTATTGTGGCGCTCAGGGTGAGACTTCTGCAACAGTTGCAGCATAGGCAGTGTAAAACCCGCCGTTTTTCCGGTGCCGGTCTGCGCACCTGCAAGAATATCGTGGCCTGCGAGTACTACCGGGATGGATTTTTCCTGTACCGGTGTCGGGGTGGTATACCCCTGATCACGCACAGCGCGAAGGAGTTCGGCTGAAAGGCCGAGTTCATCAAATGTCATGTATAAATATTTCCGTTGCACCCGATACTAAAGCTTCACTGAACGTGCTGGGCGCATGTTTTATTTTCCGAATCGCCGGTCATCAGTGATTGGCCGGGCAGACGAAGAAAGGAGGACCCCTCTTCAGGAGGTGCGCACGGTACGCGACCAGCCAAAAAAAGCAAGTTATTCCAATAATTAGGCCAGGGCAATCGCATTAAAATCATGAGCAGCCATTGGTTGCAAAAATGGTTGTTTCGACAATAACAGGTTAAATTTGGTTAAGACGGAGTGAGTGTTTCTTAGTCGAAATTTGTCTTCACGAATATAACAATTATCATTATAAAACAATGCTTTATACATCATTTTGTGGTAGCCTGACAACATGAAAACACTCACTATTCCAACCACATCCATCATCTCACATTTCTCATCTATTGAAGACCCACGCATTGAAAGACGGAAACGACACGAGCTCAAGGACATCTTTTTTATCACGCTTTGTGCATCTATTTGCGGTGCCGACAGCTGGGTTGCCATTGAA
>MNWZ01000086.1 GCA_001871925.1 Zetaproteobacteria bacterium CG1_02_53_45 | reverse complement strand
GGCGATGTGTCATTTGATGTTCGGTATCCTGGCTCTTACGGCGGACCAACTCATGCGTATGATTCAATAACCTGTCTATACGCCAAACCTGAAGCATCAAAAGGCATGATGATATCAATGCCATGGCATGGCTCGCCCTGAAAACCGGAAAACGCCGGAAAAATGACTCAACCTGGAGAAACCCGCAGGAAGAACGAAAATTAAAACGATAAATCCAACGGCTTAGGCGCTGACATTCAATTTTTCTCAGACTTTTGCAAGTGGCTCTAGTAAATAAATAAAAGCAAATCCAAAGACACAAAAAAGGCCGCCCGATGGGCGGCCTTTTTCTGATTTCTGTTCAGCTAACAGTTAGAGATACTCTGAAAAATTCAGAGAATCCTGCGGGACATGAATGTCCCGCCAATATCACGCACTGTAAGTGCTTGATATTGTGAGCAAAGGAAAAACCACGCTTTTGCCTTTGCGTACTGAATAACTTCAAGACGAAGTTATTCAGAGCATCTTAGCACGAGTAGTAGAGTTCGAATTCCTTCGGATGCGGACGCATACGAACTTCATTAAGCTCTTCCATCTTCAGCTCGATATAAGCATCGATCATATCATCGTCCATGACGCCACCGACTTTCAGGAAGTCACGATCCGCACTCAGTGCGTTCAGAGCCTCTTCCAGAGAACCACAAACAGTAGGAATCAACTTACCCTCTTCCGGTGGCAGGTCGTACAGATTCTTGTCCGCAGCTTCGCCCGGATCCATCTTGTTAGCAATGCCGTCAAGACCAGCCAGCATCATCGCGGTGAATGCGAGGTACGGGTTAGCAGTGCAGTCCGGGAAGCGCACTTCGATACGGCGAGCCGGATCAGAGTTCACAACAGGAATACGGATGGATGCAGAGCGGTTACGGTTTGAGTAAGCCAGCATGACCGGCGCTTCGAAGCCCGGAACCAGACGTTTATACGAGTTGGTCGAAGCATTGGTAATCGCATTCAATGCCTTGGCATGCTTGATGATACCACCGATGTACCACAGCGCTTCCTGTGACAGGTTGGCGTATTTGTTACCTGCAAACAGATTCTTGCCCTTGAGCCACAGCGACTGGTGCACATGCATCGCAGTACCGTTGTCACCGTAGATCGGTTTAGGCATGAAGGTGGCGGTTTTGCCGTGAGCATGCGCCACGTTGTGGATCACATACTTGTACCACTGCACTTCATCAGCCTTCTGGATCAACTCGGCGAATTTCATCGCCAGCTCGCACTGACCGGCAGTTGCCACTTCGTGGTGATGGGCTTCCACATGAATACCCAGATCGGTCAGTACCAGCGACATGTCGCTGCGGATTTCATGCAGGGAGTCGATTGGCGGAACCGGGAAGTAACCACCCTTCACGCGTGGACGATGACCTGAGTTGCGCATCATGCCTTCGGAAGCATCAGCAAAGTTCTTGCCGGAGTTCCATGCAGCCTCTTCGGATTCAATCTGGTAACCGCAGCTGCCCATTTCATTATTCCAGGTAATACCGTCAAAAATGAAGAATTCCAGTTCAGGACCGAAGTATGCGGTATCGGCAATGCCGGCTGAACGGATGTAGTTCAGTGCGCGCTGGGCAACCTGACGCGGGCAGCGGTTGTAATCCTGACCGGTAATCGGATCGATCACCTGAGCAACCAGCACCAGTGTGGAGGCTTCGAAAAACGGATCGATATTTGCACTTGCAGGATCAGGAATCAGAGCCATGTCTGAATTGTTAATATCACACCAGCCGGCTACAGATGAGCCATCGAAGGCAAAGCCGTCTTCGAAAGAATCTTCGCTCAATTGATGGATTGGATAAGTTACGTGCTGCCATTTGCCGCGCGTATCGGTGAAACGAACGTCAACAAACTCGCACTCATTTTCTTGAATCAGGTCAAAGACCTTTTGGACTGCGTCACTCACAACTGTTCTCCTGTATCAAAAATAGATAGTCCCACCCGGTAAAAGAGGAAACGGGACTTTGTCACAAGCCGTATAAAAAGGCAATCTCAGACCGCGTCACAGTGCCTCATCGTCACGCTCGCCGGTACGGATGCGAATGGCCTGATCAATTGTGGTTACAAAAATTTTACCGTCACCCACTTTACCTGTTGATGCCGCCGCACAAATCACTCTGATACAGTCATCCAGACGCTCATCCGTGACTACGATTTCCATTTTCACCTTGGGAACGAAATCAACCACATATTCGGCGCCGCGATAGAGTTCGGTATGCCCTTTCTGGCGACCGTGTCCCTTGACCTCGGTAATCGTCATTCCTGCGATACCGAGTTCGCCCAGTGCATCCTTCACATCATCAATTTTAAACGGTTTGATCACTGCTTCAATTTTCTTCAATTTTGGTCTCCTTCCTGCTTGATTCGGGCCATCCATCGCCTTCACCCTTCGGGCGGCCCTGGTGGCCGTCCAAACGGCAATCCTGCCTTTTTGTCAGGTTCCTGCCTTTCGCCTCTTGTCGCTGCGGCGGCGCATGTCCGCCTCCGCTTACGACCTCGTTTCACTCGGTCGCCCCACATCCTGTGGGTGCCCGGTCTTGCTCATTTATTCAGGCTATCTTGCCTTGTTGTCTTTCAGTTACAATCACTAAAGCAGTCTTCTTTCCAGCGATCTACTCTATTACGCTTTTCCTCTGCGTTCCTCCGCGTATCTGATTCGGGGCATCCTGTCCCTCACCCTGCGGGCGAACTAAAGCTTCGTCCAACTCATCTGTCCTGATGAGTTGTGATTCGGGGCATCCTGCCCCTCACCCTGCGGGCGAACTAAAGCTTCGTCCAACTCATCTGTCCTGATGAGTTGTGATTCGGGGCATCCTGCCCCTCACCCTGCGGGCGGCTATTCGCCGTCCAAACGGCTATCCTGCCCTTTTGTGCGGCGGTGAACGATTATTCCTATTCTCTGAAGGCGTGCGTAATCGGGTAACGCCGATCACGGCCGAATGCCCGCTCTGTAATTTTTACGCCCGGTGCCGCCTGCCTGCGTTTGTACTCGGCCAACTGCAGCATACGCACCACCCGTTTGACCTCGGTCAGATCGTAACCGCGCGCGGCAATCTCTTCCACGCTCAGACGCTCCTCGATCGTGGCCGCAAGCATGGCATCCAGAGCGTCGTAATCCGGCAACGAATCCGAATCCTTCTGATCAGGTCTGAGCTCCGCCGACGGCGGTTTGCTGATGGTGTTTTCAGGAATAATCTCTTTTTCGCGATTAATCCAGCGACTCAGTGCAAACACCTGCGTCTTGTAGACATCCTTAAGCACGGCAAAACCGCCGGCCATATCACCATAGAGCGTGGCATAACCAACCGCCATCTCCGACTTGTTACCGGTAGTCAGCACCATACGGCCGGTTTTGTTGGAAATCGCCATCAACAGCACACCGCGAATGCGTGCCTGAATATTCTCTTCGGTCAGGTCGGGGGCAGCTTTGCCCCAGGATACAAACGTATCCGCCAGCGTATGTTCAACTGCATCCACACCCTCGGCAATCGGCAATGTGATCGCTTCGATCCCCAGATTATGAACCAGTGCCTCGGCATCAGAAATCGAGTGGTCACTGGAGTAACGCGACGGCAGCAGCACACCCAGTACATTTTCCGCACCCAGTGCATCCACGGCAATAGCCGCGGTGAGCGCAGAATCGATGCCGCCGGAGAGACCGATCACCACCTGAGCAGTACCGTTACGTTGCACATAATCGGCTACGCCCAGCACCAGCGCCTTGTATACCTGCTCCAGATCGGCCGGCATCGGCGCCAGCTCTTCGCTGCCGACAGCAGCCAGATCCAGCACCCCGCACCATGGTTCGAACATCGGCGCGCGCAACAGCAGATTACCCGAACTGTCGGCGGCAAATGAACCGCCATCAAAAACAATCTCATCCTGCCCGCCAACCGGATTCACATAGACAACAGGCGCGCCGAACTGTCTGGCCCGGCGTTTCACCAGTGCCTCACGCTGCAGCTGTTTACCCATATGGAACGGCGAAGCGTTCAGGTTCAGCCAGACATCACAGCGGCTGCCGGTTTGTCTGGAAGCCAACTCATCATGCCAGATATCTTCGCAGATACCGACACCGATGCGCCAGCCGTTCGACTCAAATATAAATCCGTGTCCACTGCCTGCGGTAAAATAGCGCTGCTCATCAAACACACCGTAATTGGGCAGTTGCTGCTTGTCATAATAGCCGACCACGTGTCCGTTCCGGGCCATCACAACACTGTTGCGCAGGCCGCTGCCATCGCGACGCGGCGTACCGAATGCCACACAGACATTACCGCTGACTGCCACAACCGCAGCCACAGCCTTTTCCACCTCATCGAGAAAGAGAGGCCGCAACAGCAGGTCTTCAGGCGGGTAACCGGTCACAGCCAGTTCGGGAAAAACAACCAGATCGCAGCAGCAGTTTGCCGCCTCTGCCATCGCTGCATGAATCTGGTGAACATTGCCGTTCAGGTCGCCGACTCTGGGCGTAATTTGAGCAATATAAATTTTCATAGCTGTTTCAGACGCGGCACAAACATCGCATCTCCATAGGAGTAAAAACGATAGGCATGGCCTTTGGCAAAGGCATAGGCATCCATGACCCGATCACGTCCGGCGAGTGCCGCCACCAGCATAATCAGGGTGGATTTCGGCAGATGAAAGTTGGTTAACAGTGCGTCCACAATGTTGAAATGGTAACCGGGATAAATAAAGATGGAAGTCCGGCCTGAACCGGCCTGCAACTTCCCCTGCACTGAGGCAGCTTCCAGCGTGCGCAGGCTTGTCGTACCGACTGCCACCACACGCCGCCCCTCGGCTTTGGCCTGATTCACCGCATCAGCAGTCTCTTTGGGTACGATGTACCCCTCTTCATGCATCACATGTTGATTCACATCATCCACCTGCACCGGCTGGAACGTACCCGGGCCGACATGCAGGGTAACATGGGCAAAGCTGGCTCCCGCCTGCTGCATCGCCGCCATCAGTTCATGGGTCAGATGCAAGCCTGCCGTGGGAGCTGCCACGGCTCCGGCATGTTTGGCAAATACGGTCTGGTAACGCGCTTTGTCCTCTTCGGTATCGGGCCGGTCGATATAAGGGGGTAACGGCATATGGCCATAGGCCTCAATCGCAGCGCCCACATCTTCAGCCATCAACAACACTTCGATATTTTTACCGTCGCGCTTTAATACGCGAGCAGAAAAACCGTCCGCGAATTCAATCAGCGTACCCGGTTTCATCGGCTTGTTGGCTTTACCCCAGGCCAGCCAGACATTGGGCTGATCTGACGGTTCGAGCAGCAGCACTTCAACCTTGCCACCGCTTGGCTTCTGCCCGACCAGACGGGCCGGAATCACTTTGGTGTCATTGAGCACCCAGACATCGCCGGGTTTCACATAGTTAGCCAGATCCCGAATCAATCCGTCCACCAAAGAGTCATCTGACTCGGACAGACAGAGCAGGCGCGAAGCATCGCGCTGCCCAAGTGGCTTCTTGGCTATCAGATGTTCAGGTAATTCAAAATCAAAATCGCTGATTTGCATAGGCCCCGAGACTATATCGAAGAATCAGCTGAGTCTTTATCCACTGGAAGAAGCCCGCACCACCGGGGGCATTCAACTAATCAGCTAGTCTGGAATTGCTAAATTCAAGATTCAAGACCTGGCACCGTTCACTTCTACATCCATACTTTGATGAAGAATCCGGACAATGACTATTTCGTTTACTGATTCCCGGTAGAAGATCATATGCCGTTCAACGGGATGGGATTTCAGCCCCTGATCAATATCATCCCGATGCATCCCCAAAGCCGGGTTCTGAGCCAGCGATTTCAGGCACTGCCTGATGCAATCAAGGTATTTTCTCTTTTGATCGGCTCCCCACTCTCGCTCAGTGTACTTCCCGATTGCAGCAAGATCGGTTCGGGCAGGACCGGAGATTCGCAATCGTTTAGAAGCCGGCAAAGAGAGCGTCCAACTCTTCGTCGCTATTCACATCCACAAAGTCACCATTGGCAATAGCATCATCGCCGGCACGGACAGATGATCGTAATCGTTCCAGTTTCAATGCACGCTGCTCTTCGCATCGTTTAAGTAACCTGAGCGCTTCACGCACCACTTCACTGGCATTGTTGTAATCGCCGGTTGCAGCACGATCTCTAACGAACTGTTCCAGATTAGGGGTTAAACTGAAATTCATATCAGCCTCCATATGAACGTGTTTGAGAAGATATTTTGGAAGATGCCACTATTTATGTCAATCTTTGTTATCAATCATTGACATCAAAGCAATGCCCCCCCTGTGGGATCTCAACGAAAAAGCCCCCTGCTTTCGCAGAGGGCTCTGATGACTCGAATCGAGTTCGATTACTTCAGATGGCCGAGGATACCGCTGGTTGCTTTCAACTCCTTCATAAAAGCAACCCATGCATCCAAGACCTCTTCCGACAGCGCATTTAACTGACAATCATACCATTCACTGCCGCCATGGGCAGGCCTTTGGGCGCCTTACCCCTTTCCGTCAGATAAAACTCACTGATCTCTTCGGGCGTAATGGTGGTGGCGCGCTTTTCCGTCCCGACCCTGATACCGTCAGCCATATTAATTGGCGCGGCATCACGCATGCCTTTGGAACCCTTTTTCAGGGAGATCGCAGTCAGCCCCTTACCCTTGCCGAGCAGCGGGAATTCATCCTTTTTCACAATGCCCAGTCGGCCATCCGAATCAATGAACGCGATGGCATCATCTTCCGCCCCGAACTCGCTGATGCAGAGCAGTTTTGAGCCTGCCGGGAAATTGAGGAAGGCTTTGCCCTTCTTGTTCGCCGTCAGCATATCGCTGCCCATAGCCCGGAATGCGTGGCCGGCAGTAGTTGCAACTAGGTATTCCGATTCCGGTTTGACCATGACCATGCGCGTAGGCGCATCATTGATATTGAATACGAAGTTTTTCGATACCGGGTCCCCTGCCCCGCGTCCGCCGGCCAGATCCGCCGCCAGCATGGAAAATGCACGACCTGTTCTGCCGACAAGCACCAGCTGGTCGGTGGTGTGCCCGACTGCCGAATCCAGCAGTCTGTCCCCCTCCCTGAATTTGACCGCGGAGACATCAATATTCGATCCGCGCATGCCTTTCAGCCAGCCCTGTTTGGAGAGTACGGCAGTGATCGGCTCACGCACAACGATCTGTTCACGGCTCATCGTGCGTGCCCTTGGCGCATTGAAATCAACAACGGTCCTGCGCTCGTCGCCAAACTTCTTCAGTGCATCCTTAAGCTCGGCCGTAATGTGATTCCAGCGATGCGCATCATCATCAATCACCTGATGCAATTCGGCCGCTTCCGCGCTGAGCCTGTCATGCTCGGCCTGCAGCTTCATCTCTTCGAGTTTGCGCAGCTGTGAAAGCCGGATAGCCAGAATCGCATCCGTCTGGATTTCAGACAGTGAATAACGCGCCATGATAATCGGTTTCGGCTCATCATTATCGAGGATGATTTCGACAATTTCACGGATGTTCGGGTAAGCCAGCAGCAGACCCTCAAGAATGTGCAATCGGGCCATGATTTCAGCCAGCCGGACCTGAGAGCGGTTCATGACCAGCTGCTCCCTGTAATCCAGGAAAGAGCGAATCATCTTGTCCAGCGGGAACAGACTGGGCAGGCGGTAACGCTCACCATTGGCGGTCTCATGCCACTTCTCCAGTGCGTAGGTGGCATACTGGATAGTGACCTGCAGGTTTGTTGCGGAGAACAGGTGAAGCATGATCTGTTCCGGATCGAGGTTTTTCGATTTCGGATAGAGGATAATGCGGATGCCTTCAGCACTGGACTCATCACGCAGATCGTCAATCATCGGCAACTGACGCGACTCGGCGATGGTTTTATCCGAGATACGCATGCCCATTTCGATCAGCAGCGGCGACTTCTCGATGCCGTAAGGAATCTCTGTCACAACAATCTGCCACATGCCCCTTGGCAACTCTTCCACATGCCATTTGGAACGCAGCAGCATTTTTCCGTAACCGCTGGCATACATGGCTTCCAGCTCTTCATGCGTGGTGGCCAGAATACCGCCGCCGGGAAAATCCGGTGCGGTGATATACTTGCGCACCATGGCAAAATCCTTTGCCGATTCCATTTCGCCGCTCTTTGCCCGTCGTCTGGCGATGGCAATGCAGGCACCCAGCAGTTCGGTCAGGTTATGCGAGGGAATTTCCGTTTTAAAACCCACCGCAGGGTTGCCGGTGGAGGAGTTCATCATCACCAGCGGGAATGGTGCGGGGAGCACCATGGGCTCTTTATCCTGATCGTCATAGTTCGGCTGGTAAGGTGTAATGCCGTCTTTCAGGTCGCTGGAGAGCATGGCTTCTGCGATAGGAGTCATCCTGGCTTCTGTGTATCGCATGGCAGCGGCAGAATCGCCGTCGATCGAACCCCAGTTACCCTGCCCATGTACCAGTGGATAGCGCATCACCCAGGGCTGCGCCATACGCACCATGGCCCCGTACACGGCCGAATCACCATGCGGATGATATTTACCGATCACATCACCGACTACGCGAGCGGCTTTCTTGGTTTTTTCATTCGAGCGCAACTTGAGCTTTTCCATTGCGTAAAGGATGCGGCGGTGCACCGGCTTCAAACCATCACGCACATCGGGAATAGCGCGATCGCCAACCACCTTCAAGCCATAACTGCGGTAGAGCTCGCGGAATACCGTTTCAAACGGCGCGATCGTATTGTTACCGGAATCGTAGGGTTTGAAGCACTTGATCTCTTCAACGTCCTGGGTCACATCACAGGGATCGCTGACAAACTCCGCGTCTTCGATCTCCTTGCCCATCAGCAGATCCCGGCGCTGGGCGGCATCTTCACCCATCAGCTTGGTCATCAGCGCATCCATACGACGGGCAACTTCGGGTTTGACCTGAATAAGGATTCTGTTTTCAACATCCATACAGGTCTCCGCCAGCTCCGGCGGATCCATTTCACCAAGACCTTTGTAGCGGATGTATTCAATCTTTTTGCCTTCGGCCAGAGCCATGGCTTTCAGGCCGTCGAGCTCTTCATCATCCTGGGCATAATGTTTCTGTTTACCGATAGTGACACCGTAGAGCGGTGGCTGAACTATATAGATGCGCCCGGCCTCGACCATCGGCCGCATCTGCCTCCAGAAGTAGGTAAACAGCAGAGTCTGGATATGCGAGCCGTCGATATCGGCATCCGTCATCACAATGATTTTGCCGTAGCGCCGTTTTTCCACATCGCAATGCTCGCCGATGCCGGTGCCGATGGCTGTGTTGAGGTCGGCAACCGCTTCACTATTGGCGGCATCCTCCGATGTTACACCCTCACAGTTGAGGATTTTGCCCTTGAGCGGGAATACCGCCTGCAGATCACGGTCATTGGCCTGCTTGGCGGAACCACCGGCCGAGTCGCCCTCGACCAGATAGAGTTCGGTGTTTTCAATATCGTTGCTGCGACAATCCAGCAGCTTGCCGGGAAGCGGCGTGCGACCGGTGAAGGTTTTGCGATCCACCTTCTTGGCCTTGCCGTTTTCCGCAGCTGTTCTGGAAGTCGCCCGTTCAATGATCAGTTTGACCCAGGCATCGGAGACTTCGGCATCGCGGTTGAGCCAGAGCGTGGCCGAATCATGAATCACGCCGCCGACAAACTTGGTGGCTTCACCGGAAGTGAGTTTCTGCTTGGTCTGCCCCTCAAACGAGACATCCTGAATATAGACAGAGAGACCCAGCTGGGTGTTGGTCATCAGGTCGGAGGCGGCAATCCTGGTATTTTTGCCGAGTGTCTTTTTCAGCTCCGGGCGCATTTCGATATATTCACGTACAGCCTTGAGCAAACCGCTTTCAAAGCCTTTCTCATGGGTGCCGCCGCGAGGGGTGGAAATGGTATTCACATAGGATTTGGAATAGACCGGCATGGTTTCCTGGAATGCGGCGAAGAACCAGTGGACCTTCTCCATATCACCGAGCTGCCCGGTAAATTCAAAGATCGGTGTTTCATCCATCAATGATGTCATGAATTCGGCCAGACCGTTTCTGAAACAGAAGGTTTCATCTTCCAGTCCGGGCGCTTTGAAGATCACCTCCAGACCGGGAATCAGGATCGCCTTGTCCATCGCCTGCTGGCGCAGTTGCTGTACGCGGAATTTGGCACGATCGTAATATTTCGGGTTAGGGGAAAACCGGATTCTGGTGCCGTGGGTGCGCGGCCCTACATCAGCGATCTTCTTCAGCTTTTCGACAGTGCGCCCGTTCTCAAAACGCATGCTGAATTCGCCGCCATCGCGTTTGACCGTGGCTTCCAGCCATGAGGAGAGTGCATTGGTGACGGTGATACCGACCCCATGCAGGCCACCGGACACCTTGTAAGAGTTATGGTCGAATTTGCCGCCGGCTTTATCCTTGGTCAGCACAAGCTCAACACCGGACATGCCGCTGGCATTTTCCTTGACCGGAATGCCCCGGCCATTGTCGGTGATGGCGACAACCGTGTCTGATTCCAGCTCAACAATGATGCGGGTGCAAAAACCGCCGATCGCTTCATCACCGCAGTTATCGAGCACTTCCTGTGCAATATGGTGGCAGCCAAGTTCCGGGCCTGTGTCGGAATACATATTGGGACGCAGCTGGATATGCGAAATACCATCCAGATCCTTGATGTCATCAATATCGTAATCGTTTTTCTCACTCATAAAGACAGTCCTTTATTATTCAGTTGATGCGCCTGCCCACCGCCAGATGAAACAGTAGACGGGGGCACAGCTTACACACGCATGACATGAAAGTTCCGAAGATGGGAAAAACTATACGTCTTTCCCCGTTAAATTTGAATGTCGAAGTTATACCGATATGGCAGTGAATTGCAAAAAATAGCCATGTCTTGTTCTGTTGAGACTAACGCGTCGACTAAAAGTACCCCGTGCCTTGCTTTATTCAGACTATCGCGCCGAATGAAAGCACATCGTGCTTTCATTCGGCGCGTTCTTGCATCACTTCATACAGGATGGATTTAAGGGCTTTGGCTTTAAACGGTTTCTGCAGGAATGCATTGGGGCGGTCACCACTGACCAGTGTGCCTGCTTCGACTTCCGAATAACCGGAAACCAGTATGATGGGCACACTGCGATCAAACTCACGCATGCCGAGCATGGCTTCCACACCGCCCATCACCGGCATCGTCATATCAAGCAGCACAGCTACAAGTTTCTGATGATGCTCCTTAAACAGATCCAGCCCTTCCCTGCCGTCATCGGCGGTGATAACGTCAAACTCGAGATTCTGAATAAAGGCGCTGGCGACAGAGCGCACACGCGAATCATCATCTACAATCAACACCGTGCCTTCACCATGCCAGGCCTCCACCTCCGTGGTCGTTACCATAGTCTCTTTAAAGGACTGATCGGTGGAGGGGAAATAGACACGGAAGGCCGTGCCTTTGCCCGGCGCACTGAACAGCTGAATCGCGCCCTGATGGCCGCGTACAATACCCAGTACTGCAGAAAGCCCCAGTCCGCTGCCGGTCTGTTTGGTGGTAAAAAACGGATCGAATATGCGGGCCTGCAGAGCCAGGTCCATGCCGCAACCATTATCCCTGACTTCGACAATAACATACTCCCGTTCCGGCAACTCCGCGCCATTATACAGGCCATCGAGCATTTCACGCTGCAACAGCCTGGCACCACTGGTGACCTTGATTTCGCCCGGAGCTTTACCAATGGCATCGGCGGAATTGACAATGAAATTCAACAGCAGCTGCTGCACCTGGGCCATATCCCCTTCGATGCCGGGCAAGTTGCCATCAAGCTTCATTTTCAAGGTGATATTACTGCTCACCGATGCCCTGATCAGCTTGCCCATCGATTTGATCAGTTCATTGAGATTGATAACTTCCAGCTCATAACTGCCCTTGCCTGCATAGGCGAGCATCTGTTTGCACAGTTCAGCCGCGTGATCGCAACTGCCGATGATATTTTCGATATAATTTGCAGCAGGAGATTGCCGCCCCATTTTCACTTTGGCTAACTCCGCATTGCCCATAATGGCGGCCAGCAGGTTATTGAAATCATGTGCGATGCCGCCTGCCAGCATCCCGAGCGACTCCAGCCGCTGAGCATGCTCCAACTGTGCCTGCAGGTTGTAGTGCTCCAACTCCTGGTTTCCCCGCTCGGTTGCATCCTCCAGTGCCACCAGAAATGCCGGCTGGCCTTCATGATCGACCGGACTAACCTGAAGAAGCCCTGTGAACGGCTCTCCCTGCCTGCGTAGAATTTTCACATTCGACAATGTCCCCGGCCTGCCGGTTTCAGTCATATGCCTGACAAATTCTCTTGTGCGCCCATGCTCTTCCGGGTCGATATAATCAAACAGGGATGAGCCAACCATCTGCTCGACAGAGTCGACGCCCAGCAGCAGTACGGCACTCCAGTTGCAATAAATCCATCTCTCGCCACTGAACACGGCTATCGCATACGGCAGCGCATTGAGCAGTTCACGATGGCTGATTTTACTGCTCACCAGTGCATGTTCCTCATGCTTTAGCTTTGAAGTCGTTTCATGCAAACGCAGCTCTTTTTCCTGCTCTCTCTTCTCTCTTGAAATCACAGTGTAAAAAGCAATCAGGCTGAAGGCCAGATAGGCAAGCCCGATATAAACCACCTTCTGCCAGCTGATCTCCTGCATGCCGAAACCCAGAGCAGCAACCAGCACTGCATATACAAGCGTCCACACCATACCGATACGGGAGCCCGCACTCAGGCAGGCAATAAAAGGGAAACCGAAGCTCCAGATAAAACCGATATCACTGAAACCACCCTGCAGAAAAAGAAAGGAGAACAGCATGGCAGGATGCAACACAAACAGGTTCTTGAGTAAAAAGCGGGGATGTTTTCTTTTCGACCACCAGTACAAGCCTGCAAGGGTCGCCACCATCAACATCTCGATCTGCCCCAACGCATACAGACCGAGCGAGAAATTGATCGACGCGAAAACCAGTACAAAGGGAATACCAACCAGTATGGAAAGCTGCAACGGATTCATCTGCAAAATCACATGCTGCATCCCTGAACCTGTTACCGTATCCCTCATAGCAATAATCTCCTTAACAACCGACTAACACTTCTGAGCAAACTATAGTGCTATAGTAAACTTGAAAAGTCTGTCTTTCCCGGCTGCTCCTGTTCAACAAACATGGCCTGCATTTCCCCCGCAAAGCTTTCGGAGTATAGAGCTTCTGCAGAAAACCTGCCACCCCCTGACCGACAAACAGGCCGGCATCACCCGGCTCTCCATCTGGCGCAAAAACATGCGTCGTGGCGAATCGATTTATTTGAGAGATCCTTTGCATACAGTGGTGAAAGCAAAAGACAGAGGGAGCTGATAGCAACAGATCGCCCTGTTAGCAGTGACCTGTTTGCCATGCCAGCTCCCTGAACACCCTGTATACCTGTTACAGTTTTTCCACGCCCTCAGGTGTAGCCATCAGCACAATATCAGCGCCCTGATGTGAGAAAATACCGTTGGTCACCACACCCGGAATACTGTTCAGGTGGTCTTCCATTCTGCGCGGATCGGTAATTTTCAAACCGTGCACATCAATAATGATATTGCCGTTATCAGTGATAAAACCTTCGCGCACGACCGGTCTGGCCCCCAGCTTCACCACTTCGCCCATCAGCAACTCCTCTGCCATCGGAATCACTTCAATCGGCAGCGGGAAAGCGCCAAGGAACTCCACCTGCTTGGACTGATCAACAATACAGACAAACTGCACGGCTGCAGCAGCCACAATTTTCTCACGCGTCAAGGCACCGCCGCCGCCTTTGGTCAAATTCCTTTCCGTATCAAATTCATCGGCGCCATCAACATATACCGACAGTGAGTCGACCTGTTTGAGAGCTTCATTCAAATCCAGAACAGGAATACCGTGACCGGCCAGACGTTTTGCCGTTGCTTCCGAACTTGCCACTGTCGCCAGAATTTTGTCTTTCATGCCGGCCAGTGCATCAATAAACATATTGGCGGTTGAACCTGTACCTACGCCGACTATCGTGCCCGCCCTTACATATTCCAAAGCAGCTTCAGCCACTTTCTGTTTCATTTCGTCCTGCGTCATTCATTCCCTCCATATAAAACTAGGAAAACGCTGAATTATTCAGTGTTTCCGCGCGACCCATGTCAGGGGCACCAGAACCGATGGCGCAAACCATTGATTTTGTGAGAAAAGCTAAGTTCGCACCTTTGCCTTTTCGCACTGATTTTTGGCAGCAGGCCAATAAATCAGTACCTCCCTGACTGGACAAACTAACTATAAGCGCTGCTTTCGGCAAAGGAGAAGAGCGGCTAGCGTGCCGGCATGATTGAAAATATGGAAGTCACGGATCTTGTATTAAGCGGACTGGTTGTCTTTGGCATCCTGCAACTGACCTGGTTTTCCGTCATGATTCTGCGCCGTGGCGTGCCACCGCAAACCATCCGGCAATCCATGCCGCCGCTGTTAGCCATCTGGGTCGTGATGTGGCCAGTGTATACAGATGCTCGCTGGCTGACCGCAGGCATTGCAGCACTTGCCGCCGTGAGCCTGCTTGCCATGACTGTGCGCACACCATTCTGGCAGCAACTGCGTTTTGCCTGGAGCAGGCAAACTGAAAACAGCAAACCTGCGATTTATCCCACCTTCAGGTTGCTGCCGCTTATTCATACGCTTGCCGCCCTGCTTATTGCCGCCCTCTGGTTTCAGGCGATCCCTGAATTCGGTTTCGGTCTGGCACTCTGTTTGTGTCTGGCTTTTCCTGCCGCCGGCTGGATTGACCAGCTGTGTGAAATCCGTTTCGGTTTTCTAAAGCTGGGATTTCCCGCCCACCCTGAACAGACGCTGGCCGGACACCTGGTGCTGATCGTCGTATCCACGTTCCTGCTCTGCTGGAGCCTGCATGTCTATCACGGCACTGACTGGCAGACGTTGTTTATTGCCACGCTGATTGCCAGCATGACCGCATCGGCCACGCGTGCGATTATTCCCGGCCAGTGGAATACACCGGCAGCCATGATCACTGTCGGTTTTGTGATGTGGCTCTTATAGGCAGCGCTTTAGCAGTGACTAAAATCACTGAATAAATCAGCAATGATGAGCAGCCTTCGTCAAAGCAAATATTAACCTCTATCCAGATACTGTTGTTGATTATATTTCATCCTCGACTATATATGGGTAATATTTACAGCAACAGGGAGACACTCATGGCAATTGATATTGCATGGCTTGAAAAAAACATCATCAACAGACCACTGTCCGAAAATGAAAAGCGGGCATTGTCATGTATCAATGAAGCCAATATCGCAGCAGGCGCAAAAATTATTACTGAAGGACAACCTGGCGGCACGCTAGAAATCATGTATTCAGGTCGCGCCAAGGTTGAAGACAACAACCGCTATGAAGGCCGTATCACACTGGCTGAAATCGAACCGGGAACCCTGTTCGGCGAACTCACCTTTCTGAACAGGAAACGCCGCACTGCCGATGTAACCGCAATGGAACCGTGCGTAATCTACAGCCTGACACAGGATGCCTTCACCGGACTGATGCAGAGCCAGCATGAACTGGCCTATGCGATTCTTGCCGCGATTATGGAACGCCAGACCAACGTCATCATGTCGCAACGCGTGACCCTGGCGCCGCTGCTGCGCACACTGAAAGAGAAAGCACATAAACTGCCACTGTTTATCAAGATAGCGCCGGTCATTTTTATCATTATCTACATTCTGGCCTTCTTCCTGATCCCGTCGAAACCCTCTTACAACACGGGCAGCAAGACACCGGCAACGCATAGCTCAGCGCCTGCAACCACCCCAAAGGGGCACTAACGACACACGGTAAAGGATTGTAGAAACTGACAGGCAAACAATTTATGGCATACTAAAGAAGCGCTGACTTAGTCGGCGCTTCTTTAGTATGGGTCTGTATTATTCAAATCCGGTGGAATAAACCCTTCGATGCGCTCAACACCGGTACGAATCTCACCGTGATCTTCGAGCTTTATCCAGCGATAACCTGGCGATACCTCATCAATGGCAAATTCATCTTCACCCGGTGTAAACTGCACGCATGTGGACGGGGAGCCGAGCACCCTGACCCCCTCAAACACGGCATCGAAGTGCTGATGAATGTGACCGCACAGCAGTGCCTTCACCTGAGTGTATTGCTTGATCACTTTCCACAGATCTTGCCGGTTGGACAGGTCAATCGCATCCATCCAGCGGCTACCGACAGGAATCGGATGATGATGCAGCGCTATCAGCGTCGGTTTGTCGCCGGAGGCCAGCAGCAGCTTATTAAGCCTGACCAGCTCCTGTTCGGTAATATAACCGCCGACATTTCCCCTATCATGCGTATTAAGCGTGATCACCTGCCACGACTCAAGCTGCAGGTGGTCACTATAGGAAAACAGGGTATTCAGGTATGGAATCAGGCTGCCCTGCAATATAGACAGATTGGCATGGTTGCCCGGCGAGATCATCACGGGCGCCTGCCAGTCATATTCACGTAACAGTTCCACAACCATTCTGTACGTCGGAGCGGACTCATCCTGAGCCATGTCGCCACCGAGAATAATGACATCCGGTTTCGGATAGTTGTTATAGGCATGCGCCAGAACAGCCCGAAAGCTGTCATAAGGCCTGATCCCCTTGAGCTCACCCTGCTTGTCGGCATAGAGGTGGGAATCGGAGAAATGCAGAATCAGGCTCATCGGTTCACCTTGGCAACAATAGACATGAATAAAAACCTTAGCCGCAGTAATGGCTGGACGATGCGACCTGTATCACACTGACCTGCAGCAGTCGTCAGCATCATAGCCATTAAACGCCAGTCTCCAGTATCTTCTGCACTTCTGCAGGCAAATAGGTTGCATGCAAGCGCAGGATGACAGGTTTATCGGCAACCTGCCTGATCACCTTGGCATAAAACTGGGTATCAGCACTACGGCCGGATCCATCCGGCAGCGTGACCCTTAAATTACTGAAGTTGTCATAGGCATAATCGGAGCGTACTTCCATAACCCTGCCGGCCATGCGCAGGATTTCTCCCTGAAACAATGATTTTGACTGTGTTCCCTTAAGCTCCAGCATGTGAACCCTGACCGGGATGGGGAACGCTGTGAAGTCGGACACGGACTTGTCGACCAGCATCAATGGTTCATCGCCGTTAACGCCGCCGACATCAAAAATACTAATCTCCTCAGAGATACCTTTGGGCATCACCCTCATCTCGTCATTAATCTGCAACAGCCCGGCACAGGCATATCTGGTACTCTCTGAAACCAGAATCTGACCACCAACGGTGTATGACTCAATGCGTGATGTTGTATTCACATGGCGCCCCACCACAGCGTATTTACTGCGCTTCTGGGAGCCGATGTTACCAACAATCACTTCCCCGGTATTAATACCGATACCCATTTCCACCTGCGGGTAACCGGCGGCCGCATAACTGGCATTCACCGCTTCCATGGCCAGTTGCATCTCGATGGCACAACGTACCGCTCGCATGGCATCGTCCTCGCGCTGAACCGGAGCGCCAAAAATAGCCAGAATCGCATCGCCGATAAATTCATCAATGGTGCCCTGATATTTCTGAATCACATCGGTCATGGCAGAGAGGAAGATATTGATCATATCAACCACCGATTCGGCAGGCAGGCGCTCGCCGATCGAGGTAAAACCGCGCAAGTCAGCCATCAGAATCGTGACCAGCCGTTTCTCACCACCGAGTTGCAAGCCCTGCGGCGAATCAATCAGGTTATCGACAATCTCTTCAGAGAGGTAACGGCCGAAGGTATCGCGAATAAAACGGTAAGCCGAACGCAACTTGAGCTGGGTTTTCACCCGCGCCAGCACAACCGCAGGCGTTACCGGTTTATTGATATAATCGACACCGCCGACTTCAAAGCCGAGTATCTCATCATGGGTTTCATTCATGGCCGTCACAAAAATCACCGGAATACCGTGCGTGCGCGGATCGGCCTTCAGCCTGCGACACACTTCATAACCATCCATGCCGGGCATCATCACGTCGAGCAGAATCAGGTCGGGAGGCGTATCAGACATGCACAACTTCAATGCCTGTGCCCCGTTAATCGCCACCTTCACCTTGTAGTGCGATTTCAGCAAGCCCCGAAGCACATCAATGTTTTCAGGCGTGTCATCCACAACCAGCACTGTTGCATTGTCGTTAGTCATTCACTCTCCAGGTGCGAAATCATGCCACATAAAATACAGACATGAACAGCAGCATGCTCATCATACCCGCCATTAGCAACATGATGCAAATCACTATGATGACATTTAACCGATGTTTCATAGAGTTAGGCTGATGCAATCACCTCATCTGACCCTGATAAATCTTGCTCTGGAAGAAGACGCAGCCTTTAACGATCTGACGTCACTGGCCACTATTGCTGAAGGCGCACTGGGCACGGCCCGCATCACCGCCAAGGCCAACGGTATCCTCTCCGGCCTCACAATCGCCCGCGATGTATTTGCCAGAGTCGATGCGAGCATAGTCTGCGACTGGAAATTCGCCGATGCCGACAAGGTCAGCGAGGGTGATCTGGTTTGTGAACTGAATGGCCCTCTGCGCTCCCTGCTGGCGGCAGAGCGAACCGCACTGAACTTCCTGCAGCACCTTTCCGGCATTGCGACCGCCACACATCTGTATGTCGAGGTAATCAAGGATACGCAGTGCAAAATTGCCGACACGCGCAAAACCACCCCTGGACTGCGCCTGCTTGAAAAGCAGGCCGTGCTGCATGGCGGCGGCATCAATCACAGGGTAAACCTGCAGGGTGGTATGCTGATCAAGGAAAATCATATTGAAGCCTGCGGCTCCATCACCGATGCCGTCAATGCCTGCTTCAGCCTGGAAAGAGCGGTCTGGGTGGAAGTGGAGTGCGAAACCATGGACGAGGTGGCAGAAGCCGTCACCGTCTGCCCGGATATTATTCTGCTCGATAATATGACGCCGGAACAGGTGAGCCGGGCAAGATCTATCATTCCAACATCCATTCTGCTTGAGGCATCGGGCAACATCACCCTGACCAATGCCCATGCCTATGCCGAAACCGGTATAGACCGCATTGCCATCGGCGCCATCACCCACTCCTCACCGGCACTCGATCTTTCCATGCGCATTACCGGCAGTCGTGCCTCTTGAATGCTTCGCGCGAATTTATCCTGACCCGGCTCGGACTCAGCCGGAAACCCGTTTCAGGCGACACATTGGCCACAGAACTGGGGCTGTCGCGAACAGGTGTGTGGAAACATATCGAAGCGCTGCGCAAGGATGGTGCCGATATTCAGGCCTGTCCGGGGCAGGGTTACCTGCTGAAATCGGAAGCGTTTACTGCCGGCATGCTGGCCTCACGGTTATCCACCCGCTGTATCGGCAACAGCATTATCATGCTTGATGAAACCGGCTCAACCAATCGCGATGCCATGCAGCAGGCGGAACTGGGCACTGAGGAAGGGCTGGTGATTATTGCCAGATCCCAGTCTGCCGGCAAAGGACGCATGGGCCGCGTCTGGCATACCCTGCCCGAGTCGCTGGCCTGCAGCGTACTGCTGCGCCCTGCCCTGCCACCCGAGCAGGTGCCGCAACTCTCCCTGCTCACCGCAGTCGCCCTGCACGATGGTTTAAGCCGCTTTGTGCCGGATCTTGGCATCAAATGGCCGAATGACCTGTTACACAGAGGCGCCAAACTGGCCGGCATCCTCACTGAAATGCGCGCCGAGCCCGGGCGCGTGCATGCCGTCGTGCTCGGCTTCGGCATCAATTTACAGGCCCCTGCTGATGGCTGGCCCGAGAGCATCACGCAACGGGTCACCGACCTTGAGTCGGCCGCATGCCGGAACGTTTCCCGACTGGAAGTGGCCACCGCCATCATCCAGGCACTGGATCACTGGTATGCGCTGTATATGGAGCAGGGATTTGCGCCGGTGCACAGGGCCTGGTGGCAGGCACATGCCGCTTCGGGCCAATCGGTACGCGTGTTTGACGGGCGCGATTATATCTACGGACTGGCAACAGCACTGGACGATGACGGTGCCCTGTTGCTCGATACAGGCGATGAGATCCGGCGTATTATCGCCGGTGATCTGGAGTTACTATGACAACTGAAACCTCGCGTTTTCTTGTGGCCGACATCGGCAATACACAGATGGTCTTCGGCCTGTATGAGAACCGCAAACTGCTGACCGACTGGCGTCTCTCCAGTGAGCGACAACTCACGCCCGATGAACTGGCCTGGCAGTTGCACGGTATGTTTGAGCAATCCGGCCAGCCTGCCGAAGGCATTGCAGGCATCATGATTGCCAGCGTTGTCCCTCACCTTGATGTGCCGCTTGCCGCTGCCTGCGAACGCATCTGCAAAATCAAACCGGCTTTTGTCGGCTCCACCGATGTCAAAACCGGCATGGCCGTGGATTACAAAAACCCGCGTGAGGTCGGCGCTGACCGCATCGTCAATGCCGTGGCCGCCAGAGAACAGTTCGGCGCTCCCGTCATCGTACTCGACTGCGGCACAGCCACAACGTTTGATGTCGTCACGCCTGATGGTCACTATGCCGGCGGCCTGATTCTGCCCGGTATTGAGGTTTCACTGGCCGCCCTGTGCAAGCGTGCGGCGAAATTGCCCGAGGTATCCATCAAACGCGATAACGTCCTGATCGCACGCGATACTGCCAGCAGCATGCAGGCCGGCTCCTATTGGGGGGCGGTGGACAGCTATGCCGGCATCATTAAACGCCTGCAGCGGCTGCCCGGTTATGAACTGGCGCCGGTGATTGCTACCGGCGGTCTGATTTCACTATTGCTGCAGGACCTACCTGAAATCCATCAGCATGAGCCCCACCTGACGCTGACCGGGCTCTTGCTGCTGGCCGAAAAACATTTCAAAACAAATTGAGCCGGCTACGAAAACGCCGATTGGCACACCGATATGCAACGGCTATCGTTGCGCGCATGAAAACCACTTCGCCTCTTTCAAGGCTGCATTTGATCCCTTCACTGCTGGCATCCCTGCTCTCCCTGCTTTGCACAGGCAGTGGGATTGCATATGCGCAGCAACAACCCGTAAATCCCGCAGTCGCTGAAGAGTGCAAGCGTATCGGCAACAAGCTGGGCAGTGTCAGCAACCGCCGCTGCCTGGACAGCCTTCTGCAGGATACCGGAGCCCGCTCGGTCAACGGTCAGGCTATTCTGATGAAGGAGTACCCGCCGCTGGCGGCCCGGCAACCGGTCGCCCGGGTATTGATGCTTGGCGGCACGCACGGCGATGAATACAGCTCGGTCAGCATTGTTTTCAACTGGATGCAAACACTGGACGTCCACCACTCGGGGCTGTTCCACTGGCATGTGTCGCCACTGGTCAACCCGGATGGTCTGCTGCAAGCGCAGTCGCAGCGCCTGAATGCCCATGGTGTCGATCTTAATCGAAATATGCCGACACCGAACTGGCACGAGGAAACAAGCCGATACTGGCAACAGACGAATCATGATCCCAGGCGATATCCCGGCACAGCGCCTCTGAGCGAACCGGAATCACACTGGTTATATGAAGAGATCCGGACATTTAAACCGCACGTCATCGTATCGGTACACGCCCCTTACGGCGTACTGGATTTCGATGGCCCGCCTGTCGGCCCGAACAATCTGGGCCAACTGCACCTGAAGCTGATCGGCACCTACCCCGGCTCGCTCGGTAACAGCGCCGGCGTGCAGCATCAGATTCCGGTCATCACAGTGGAACTGCCCTATGCCGGCATCATGCCCAGTCAGGCGCAGATTTCACGTATGTGGGGCGACCTGATCCAGTGGATGGTGACCAACATCCCCAAGGAAAAGACACTGATTGCATACGCATCATTCGATGAAACTTCCGAAAAGCTGCTGTCGCAACCGGATAGCGACGCGCTAAGCAATCCGCACGCACCCCTGCCATCCAAGGAGCCGGCGTCCGGCAATCAGGCCGGCCAGCCGCACTCCAATGTCCATGTGCAGGAAGAAATAGATGGATAATTATGTTTAAAATCAACCACATCACCTGCTCACTGCTCCTGTTTGCCTCCCTGCTGCTTGCATCAGTACAAAGTTTCTCTGCCTCGGACACAGCGGACAGAGAACAACTTTATCAGATGCTCAAGGATGGCCGGCACGAAGCCGTACGCGCACTGGACAAAGGCGAGCGCGAAGTGCTGCTCGGCAAGCTTGCACTGGATGCCGGCAACAATGAGGAAGCGATCAGCTTCCTTAACGCTCCCGCTGCAGAGAAAAACCCGCTGGCCGCACTGATCAGGGCTGAAGCCTATCGCCGCCAGTCCGTTGAAGCAGCAGTGCGGGCAGGCAGATATGCCCATGCTGTCGACGGTGATATCAGCAAGCTGAAACATGCCAGACTCAGTTTTGCACTCAAACGCGCTGATCAACGGCTGCTCGCTTTCACCGAAAGCCTGAACAATCAGAAACAGCCCGCCCTGGCGATCGCAGCCCCCGCACCGGAAAAAGTCGTTAAAACTGTTGCAGCGTATCCCGATGATATGAACGCGGATATTGAACAGTGGCGCAAAGACTGGCAATCGCTCAATGCGGATGCCTACCTCTCCCACTACCATGCCGCCTTTAAAACCCCGGAATACGACTATACCTCGTGGAGCACTTACAAACGACGTGTAAATGGCCGTAAAACCTTTATTCAGGTTGCTATTTCCAACCTGAAAGTGATCGGAACAGCCAAACAGACACCCTATGGTAAAGCCACAGTGGTTGAGTTTGATCAGGTCTACAAATCCAGCAATTACGCCGCATCGAACCGCAAGCGCCTCGAGCTTGTCCGCAACAGCGATAACGGCAAGTGGCAGATCCTGTTTGAGGGCGACAGCAACCTACCCGCGACTTCGGTGGCCGACACACCGGCGCAAGCCAAGGCTGAACCTGTCCGGGCAGCAACGGCCAAAACCGCCGCCAAATGGGCCATCAATATCGCGTCGTTTGACTCCATGGCCAATGCCGCAGCCATGACCTCGGAAATCAATGTGCCACCGGGTGAAAAACAGCCGTTTATCTCAACCGTCGCGGTCGGAGACAAGCTTATTCACCGCGTTCGCATCGGCCCGTATGACACCCATGCCGAGGCGGTCAGCACCATGCTTGAGGCCTGCCCTGCGCTCGGACTCACCGACTGCTGGCTGGAACAGATAAAATAATTAACCAGCACTTTCAGTCACTTATCCTCCTGCTATTACGCATGGCACTGTCAGCTTTTCCGGTTAGTCTCCCCGGCCATGGCTAAATCACTCTTTGTCTGTCAATCATGCGGTGCCGAGCATCGCAAATGGAGCGGCCAATGCAGCGATTGCGGAGAATGGAACAGCATCACCGAACAGGTGATTGAGACTTCCCCCCGCATCGGCGGTAAGGGAAAAGCCCTTGCCACCACATCCATCACCGATATTTCCCGCCAGCAGAGCCCACGCCGCTCCACCGATATAGAGGAGCTCAATCGCGTGCTCGGTGGCGGACTGGTGCCGGGTTCGGCCGTGCTGATCGGTGGTGATCCGGGCATCGGAAAATCCACCTTGCTGTTGCAGGCTGCAGCCAAACTGGCCGCTTCCGACAAATCGCAACAGGTGCTCTATGTAACCGGCGAAGAGTCGGTGCAGCAGGTGCGCATGCGCGGCGAACGTATCGGGGCGCTCGATGACAACCTGATGCTGGTCTCCGCCTGCGAACTGGAATCCATTCTGGCCACCATTGATAAAACAAAACCGGGCATCGTCATTGTCGATTCCATCCAGACCACCGTCAGCACACGCCTGACCAGCGCACCGGGCACGGTATCACAGGTCAGGGATTGCGCTGCGGCTCTCGTGCAGAGCGCCAAGCAGAAGGGGCACGCCATGATTCTGGTCGGCCATGTCACCAAGGACGGCGCCCTGGCCGGCCCCCGAGTGCTTGAGCATATGGTGGATGCGGTGATCTACTTTGAAGGCGATCGCGGCCACGCCCACAGAATCCTCAGGGCAGTGAAAAACCGTTTTGGCCCGGCCGGTGAAATCGGCGTGTTTGAAATGACCGATCAGGGACTGCTCGGCATTGTCGATGCGTCCCGCCTGTTTCTGGCCGAGCGCAGCGCAGATACGCCCGGTTCAGTGGTACTCGCCTGTATGGAGGGAACCCGTCCGCTGCTGGTCGAAGTGCAGGCGCTGATCGCCCCCACGGTTTATTCCACGCCCAAGCGTTCCGCCGTTGGCCTTGATGCAGCGCGCGTAGCCATGCTTACCGCCGTACTGGAACGCCGCGTCGGCCTGCCGCTCTCCCAGCATGATGTGTATGTCAATATTGCCGGTGGCGCACGCATCCAGGAGCCGGCAGCAGATCTCGCCGTACTTCTGGCCATGCTCTCGGCCTATCAGGAAAGAGCCATGCCACACAACGTCGTGGTCTTCGGCGAGGTAGGCCTGACCGGTGAAATCCGCCCTGTCGGCCAACCCGAACCGCGCGCCAAGGAGGCCGCCAGCCTGGGCTTTACGCATGTGGTATTGCCGCATGGAAACCACCAGAGGGTGCAGAAGGCAAACATCATTGCTAACATGCGCAGCAGCACGAAATCACCTCTGCAGCTGACAGCGGTGAAGCACTTATCCGATGCGGCACAGAAGCTGTTAAGCTGATCATGGTATTCTGGCATGAGCATCACAGAGGAATGTTTTGAATTTTATTGACTATATTCTGATTCTGATTGTCGGACTGTCGATGGTGCTGTCATTGTGGCGTGGTTTTGTACGCGAGATCATTTCTCTGATCGGGCTTGTCGCCGCATTCCTGCTTGCCGGTCAGTTTTCCGGACAGGCCGGCGAATTTATCAGCCCCTGGATCGACAACCCGACCGTTGCCGATATTACAGGCTTCGGACTTGTCTTCGTGACTGTCATGATAGTCGTCGGACTTCTCGGCGCACTGATTCGCAACCTCGTTGACATGGCCGCACTGACCGCCACCGATCGCACGCTGGGTGTCTTTTTCGGCGCCGCCCGCGGCACGTTCCTGATTGCCCTCTGTTTTCTGGTTTATACCTCCTACAGCAAGCCCGATGCAGGCGGTTGGCTGAAACAGAGTACTCTGGCACCCTATGCGATTGAACTGGGTGATATGCTGGGACAGATGATTCCCGAGGGTTACCCGTTCTCCAGACAGGGGGCTGCCAGGAAGCCCGTAGCAGAGAGTCCCGCCAGTGAACAGATGAAAGACCTGATCCCGTTAAAGGACAGGGAAGCTTTAAAACAAATTCTCGAAAACAGTTCGAAATGAGGCCATGATGAGCGTCGAATGCGATAGTAACGACCATTTCCATGATGAATGCGGTGTATTTGGTGTATTTGATCACCCGGAAGCTGCCAACCTGACCTATTTGGGGTTGTATGCACAGCAGCACCGCGGACAGGAGTCCGCCGGCATTGTCTGCACTGATGGACACAGTTTTCACTCCCATCGCGGCATGGGCCTTGTTGCCGATATTTTTCACAAATCGGAAATCAAGGAACTCACAGGCCGGCATGGTATCGGCCATGTACGTTACTCGACATCAGGTGACTCGGGGCTGCGTAACTGCCAGCCATTTTCGTTTGAATATGCCCATGGCGGCATCGCCATGTGTCACAACGGCAACATCGTCAATGCGCCTGAACTGCGCAAACAGCTGGAGAAAGACGGTTCGATCTTCCAGTCCACATCCGATACCGAGGTACTGATTCATCTGGTGGCGCGCAGCAAAGCTGCGACCATGACCGAACGTCTGAGCGAAGCGGTCAGACAACTTGCCGGCGGCTTCTCACTGCTGGTGCTGGTGGAAAAAAGACTGGTCGGTGTACGAGACCGTGACGGTATCCGTCCGCTGGTACTGGGCAAACTGGATAATTCCTGGGTTCTGGCCTCGGAAACCTGCGCCTTTGATCTGATCGGCGCCAAATATGTGCGTGATGTTGAGCCGGGTGAAATGGTTGTCATTGAAGATAGCGGCCTGACCAGCTTTAAACCGCTGGGCAACGACTGCAAACCGCACTTCTGTGTTTTTGAATATGTCTACTTTGCGCGTCCAGACTCCACGCTTGAAGGCGTGAATGTCTATAAAGCCCGTTACCAGATCGGTGTTGAGCTGGCCAAAGAGTCCCCTGTCGATGCGGATCTCGTTATCCCGGTGCCGGACTCAGGCGTGCCGCCTGCCATGGGATTTGCCGAAGCATCGGGTATTCCGTTCCAGATGGGACTGATCCGCAACCATTATGTCGGCCGCACGTTTATCGAGCCCAAGCAATCGATCCGCAACTTCGGTGTGAAACTTAAACTCAACCCCAACCGCGAACTGATTGCAGGCAAACGCGTCGTACTGGTGGATGACTCCATCGTTCGCGGCACTACCAGCCGCAAGATCGTCGAGATGGTACGTGCCGCCGGTGCCGCTGAAATCCATATGCGCATTTCCAGCCCGCCAACCAAGCACTCCTGCTTTTACGGTGTCGACACACCCGATGCCGCTGAACTGATGGCCAACAAGATGGACCTCGAAGAGATGCGCAAGGCCATCGGCGCCGACTCACTGGCCTTTGTCAGCTTTGAAGGCATGTACAAGGCCGTAGGCAAACCGCGTGAATCACATTGTGATGCCTGCTTCTCGGGCAATTACCCAGTTGCTATTGAAGGGCCCCGCTCGCCACAGTTGTCACTGCTGAAGATTCTTAACAAGAAGCAATGAACCGGCGGCCAACGGTCGTTCTGATTCACGGGCTGTTCGGCTTTCGCAAACTGTTATGCTTTGAGTATTTTGGCAATATCCGGCAACGCTATGAACACATGGGGTTACGCGTGCTGGTACCCAGCCTGCCCCGGGTCAGCAGTATTGAAAAATGCGCAGCCGCTCTGGCAAAACAGCTGCAACATGAGCAGGGGCCGCTGCATCTGGTGGCCCACTCCATGGGCGGGCTTGATGCGCGCTACTGGATTACGCATCTCGGTGGTGGAGATAAAGTAGCAAGCCTGACCACACTGGCCACGCCGCACCGGGGTAGTGCTGCCGCCGACTTTGTCTGCAGTCGGCTTTCTCCCTTCAGGCTGCTGACAGGCGTGCAAAACATGACCACAGAGAACATGTCCAAATTCAATGCCCGCACGCCTGATTTGCCGCATATTTGCTATCGCAGTTACAGTGCCATGCGCCCGCCCGGCGATCAGCCGTGGATCGTTCGCCGTTATGGGCGTCATATTCAGCAACAGGAGGGGGATAATGATGCCCAGGTCTCCGTTGCCTCAGCGAAGTGGGGTAAACATATTGCCACACTGCCCTGTGATCATTATGAGCTGATCCTGCGCGATTTCCGGTTCAATCCATTTTCTACTCGAATCCCCTTCGACGCTGTGCCAGTCTACCGTGAAATCGCCACATGGATTTTGTCGCAGGAAGGTAGATGAACATATATTCAGCATATTTCGGTTTGAGCGAGGCCCCGTTCTCCATCGCTCCCAACCCACGCTACCTGTACATGACACATCAACATCAGGAGGCGCTGGCACACCTGATCTACGGATTGCAGGGTGAAGGCGGCGTTGTACTGCTGACCGGTGAAGTGGGCACGGGCAAAACCACGATCAGCCGCAAGCTGCTGGAACAGGCACCGGAAAACTGCGATATTGCCTGGATCATCAATCCGAAGCTTTCCGTGCGCGAGCTTCTGGCCACCATATGCGATGAGCTGTCCATCAGTTACCCTAAAAATTACGCCCACCTCAATGTCAGCATCAAGGACTTCACCGACCTGATCAGCGCCCGCCTGATCAGGGCACATAGCCGGGGGCGAAATACCGTACTGATGATTGACGAGGCACAAAACCTGAGTGTGGATGTGCTCGAAGAGTTGCGGCTACTGACCAATCTGGAAACAAACGAGCGTAAACTGCTGCAGATCGTGCTGCTCGGTCAACCGGAGCTGAAAGCCATGCTGGAGAAGCATGAGCTCAGACAGCTCTCCCAGCGCATCACTGTACGCTATCACCTGAAACCGCTCAGTCGCTTTGAAACCGGCGAATATATCCGCCATCGCCTCTCGGTAGCAGGCTGCGATCAACCACTGTTCACAGACAAGACCATCAACCTTATTCACAAGGAGAGTCAGGGCACGCCGCGCCTGATCAACCTGTTCTGCGACCGTATCCTGCTCGGACTTTATAGTCAGGGCGGCAGAGAGGCACGTCCGGAACATGTCCGGCAGGCAAGCATTGAGGTGTTCGGTGAGCCGGGCAGCCATTCAGGCCGCCCGCTGTTGCCGCTGCTGGTCGCATCGGCCTTGACCATCGCGGTGGCCGTTTCGGCAGCGTTCTATTTTAACCGTCTTGAAGCGCAAAACAGCGCTGACAAGCAAACGACGGTCATGGCGACCACGGAAGTGCAGGCAGAGCCTGTCGCGCAACCCGAACAGGTGCAGGGGGGTGCCGATGCCGCTGACACAGAGCCGAAGGCAGAGAATATAGAGCAAGCGGAGTTGGATACGGCCGATGCCGCGGCGAATGAACAGCCCGTCTCTCTCTTCTCCAATGATATCTGGGGCACCATTGAACAAACCGGTACAAAAATGCTGGCATTCAGAACGCTGGCGGATATCTGGCAAACTGAACTGCTCAACGCCGATGACGTTGATCCCTGCGATCAGCTGGTGGATAAAAAGCTTGCCTGCCTGCAGCAGCAGGCCAACGCATGGCTGCTTAAAGGACTCAACCGCCCTGCCGTGTTTGAGCTGACAGGTAGCGATGGCCGGCAGCACTATGCAGTGATCCGTGCTATTGAAGGCGACCGCGTCACCATCGCGCTGGAACTGCAACAGTGGGAAATTGATCTCTCGGAGCTCGAGCAGCACTGGCAGAATCAGGTGACCCTGATCTGGAGCAAACCTCCGGGTTATGAAAAAGAGCTCAAGCCGGGAGATTCCGGCAAGGTAATCCAATGGCTGGCTTCGCAACTGGATGCAGTGCAGGGCAAACTGATCCCCCCCAGAGCTTTCCTGCAGATGGATGCGCTGCTGGTGGACCGGCTGACAGACTTCCAAAAAGCGCAGGGCTTGCCGGCCGATGGGATAGCAGGCCCGCAGACGCTGATCCGTATCAATGAGCGTATTGGCCTGCAAACACCCCGCTTGAACAGCAGGTCGGAGAGCTGATGTCCTATATTCTCGACGCGCTGAGAAAGTCAGAAGAAAAACGCAGCAACCTCAACGTTTCTCAACAACTGCAGGCCATTATCGCCCAGCCCGAATCGCGTAAACGCCGCCTCGCCCTGCCACTGTTTATCCTGACCGGCGCGCTTATCGCCATCGCTCTGCTCAGCCGGATTTACACCATGCAGCCCGTTGTGGCAGACCATCAGGCGCAGGCGCCTGTCGGGGATAATCCGGCCATAACTCTGGCGGTAACCGAACCGGAAATGCCACCTCTGGAGGCACCCTCTAGCATTGAGGCAGCGCCAGTTTCCGAACCTGCCAGTGCGCCGGTACAAGCCGGTGAGAAACTGCCCGAGATAGCACCGGTCACACCGATTTCTGACGCACCGTCCGGGGTTGAGCAGGTTGCAAAGACAAATATACCGTCACGCTATGAGCTTCCCGTCACAGTGCAGAACGCCCTTCCGGAGATTAAAATCGAAGGCCATATTTACGACAGCGACCCGGCCAGACGCATGGTATTTGTCAATGGCAGCGTCAGAAAAGAGAAACAGTCCATCGCTAAGAACCTGACGCTGGAAGAGATCACCCCGAACGGGGTCATTCTCAGCTATCAGGGCAGTCTGTTTCATATCGGTCTATTCGAACCGTAGAAGTTATTGACTACAATAAACGTGCCCATCTTCAAATGCCCACCCCGGCCTCGCATCCACCGCTCGAACAATCTCAATGCAATTGGTAAATTCGCAAACCCGGTTTTGCCTGCATCACTGCATGGGCACAGCGCAAAAAAATATTTGCAAAACAATGAGAGAGCGAATGTCCGAATCCAGATTTAACCCCGCAGAGTCCGTTCAAAACATCTACCTCATCCGCCACGGCCAGAGTCAGGGTAATGTCGATCCATCCATTCATCGCTCCGCACCGGATCACGCCATTGCATTATCCGAGACCGGCAAACGGCAGGCCACGCTGGCCGGTTCGGCGCTGCGCGAACTGATATCACTGCCCGATGATGTAGCCTTGCGCATCTGGAGCAGTCCCTACGAACGAACCCGTCAAACGGCGGAACTGCTGGCTGCCGAACTGCGCAGAAAATTTCCGCATACCGACTACCGTGAACATATCAACCTGTGCGAACAGCAATTCGGGCTCTTTGACGGTATTCCGGATGATGAACTGCCAATACGTTTCCCGCTGGAGCATGCCCACTACACGCTGGCGGCCAGTCACGAAGGGCGTTTCTGGGCGCGCATGCCACTGGGCGAAAGCCGCTTTGATGTCGCAGTGCGTGTGCACGAATCCTTCGGCACGTTTCATCGTGATGCCGAGCGGCACGGTGTCAGCAATATTATTGTTGTATGTCACGGGGTGACCTTACGCGCCTTTGTAATGCAGTGGCTGCATCTGCCCTATGAGTGGTTTGAAGCCCAGCCCAACCCGAATAATTGCGACATCTACCATATTGATACGCAGAGCAGGAGTAATGGCGGTTTTATCTACCGCAGCCCCATCGAGATGGTATAACGGCTTCACCGCACACATCCAAGAAACCCTCAACTGTCTAGGGCTGAATAGCGCCCGTCACCAGCAACTGCTGATATACCGCTTCGGCAATCATCCGATAACCCTGTGCGTTGGGGTGAATCTGATCCGACTTCAATGCCGGTTCGGCAAGAATTTCAGCCAACACATCCGCTTCCAGCGGCGTATTCAATGCATCGGCAACTTCCTGATATAAAGCAGGCGGCGACATGAATATTCCGGGTTGAGGTACCGCCAGCAGCAGCACTGAAACACCCCGTGAACGGGCAAGTTCGACCATAGCACGGATATTGGATTTGGTCCTTTCCAGTGAACTTTTTCTGAGCATATCATTGCCGCCATGGCAGAGGACCATCAGTTCAGGCTGCGCCTGATCAAGCAATCCGGGTAATCGAAGCAGCCCTGCTGCAGTGACTTCGCCCGGCACTCCGGCATTGACCACCGCGTGCCCGCTCAATCTGGAGAGCACCGCCGGATAGGTCTGATCAGAGCTCACCCCGGAGCCATAAGTCAGGCTGTCGCCAAAAGCGAGAATCACCGCATCGGGTGAGAGTCCCGGCAACTGCGGAGATGATGAACATGCAACGAACGATAGCAGCAGTGCCGCTAGCAACAGTCGTTTGCACGATCCTCGCCAGAATATCCTCATGGCATAATCGAATCAGGTCGACGGAATCAGGTCGACAACCCAACGACAAAAGAATTACGGCTGCTCAACAGCTTTTTCAGCCGGCTGATCTGCGGGCGTTGCCGCCTCTGCAGTCGGAGCTGCTTCCGCAGTCGGAGCAGGTTCTGCAGGCGCAGGTGCTTCTGCGGTTGCTTCTGCGGTCGGAGCTTGTGCTGCGGGCGTTGCCACCTCTGCAGCCGGAGTCGGTTTCGCAGCCGGAGCAGGCTCTAAAGCAGGCGTCGTCTTTTCTGCAGGGACCGGAGTTGCAGCCGGAACACTCTCTGCTTTTGCCGGGGTTTTATTCGGCTGATCCTTTTGCAGCGCTTCGGGCGCAACAAACAGACTCTCATAGGCCCAGCCATTGCGGCCGTCGGCGCTAACAATCCGGTACCATCCCTGTTTTGATTCAAGCACGCTGACCACAGATCCTTTTTTCAGCGTGAACAACACTTTGGCCGTAGCACCCGGTTTATCGCGCACATTGCCGGTCGAAATCAGAACAGTCAGTCGTTCAGCTTTATCCTGAACCAGCGGTTTTTCAGTGGTGGCGACAGTCGCTGCCGGCACGACCTCTTTTTCTTCCTGCACAGGTTCAGTGACAACCGGAACCGGCTTTTTGGCCGGTTGTGCCGGTTTTTCTGCAACCTGATCCTGCTTGCCGGCGACCTGTGCCTGTTCACCACTTGGCCACAGAGCCCAGACCAGCAGTAAAGCGATGGCAATAGCACCAGCGATCTGCATGGCTCGCTTCGATGTTGATTCATCGCCGACTGCCTCAGGCTCATTGAGCTCCCTGATTTTGTAAACGCCGAACGTTTCATCCGCGGGCAGCGGTTTATCCGGGCTGGATGCACCACTACTACGCTCCGGCACATCGTCATCAGCCTCCTGCGGCTGGACTTCGAGACCTGATATGCTGGCGAGAGCCTGTTCAACCGGGCCGGATTCGCCAGAGACGGACTCATCTGCGCGCGGCTCCAGATCCCACTCATCAGCCTCGGGATCTTCTTCGAGATGCGATAACCAGGAGGTATCATCATCAACAGGATGGGCCGGGGCTGATTCGACCACAACATCTTTCACATCAGCAGCTACCGCCACATTTTCATCGCGATGCGACAGCTTGTCAGCCGGCTTGCCGCTATCGCCCTGCACCGCATCAATCCTGCTTGCAGGCGAGCAGCCTGCTCAATCTCACAATCCTGGCTCTGTTTGCCGGGTAAAGGGCTCCATACGCTGTTGCAAGCGATTCATAAAATGATCCAGCCGATCCTGCAGCTCCAGTTCCCTGCCCTCACCACTGCCTGACAGCACGTCCTTCTCTTCGGAAATCAACTCATCCAGCTTCGCATTCAGGCGCGTCTTCCTGTTCGGGTTATCCCGATCGTCGCGGTGATCATCACTCTTGTTCCCGTTTGACCTATTCATCTTGTTTTCACCCCATGAATATGTATCAGTATAGCCCTGCCGCCCCAGTATACACGCCTGAAAAGAGACAAACTGTGACCCGCAACATATTGAAATGATCTTGCGGGAATCCTGCTGATTGGTTCTGAATCTATCCTGTCTGTTTGGACAGGCAAGCTGCCGGTGGAGTCGATGGCATATTGTGGCTATGCTTCGCTTCCGATTTAAATATGAAACCAGATCATCACGCGCACAGACCTTTTTTCACCCCGTGACTGTCTGTTTTCATATCGCGGCATGGGAGAATGTCCATGCGCTTTAGTGAGAGGCTATAAGATAATGGAAATTGATGTAAGAAAAGTGGCGATGCTTTCCCGCATTCGCCTGACTGACGAGGAGGCTGCCGAGTTCGGCCCCCAGTTATCAAGTATAATCGGTTATGTGGAACAACTTGCTGCTATAAACACCGATGGTGTCCCGCCGACTGCACATCCGCATGATGTTGCCATGCCGCAACGCGCTGATGTTGTCACCAACAGCAACCGCCGCGATGCCCTGCAGACCCCTGCCCCGAATACCGAATCCGGCCTCTATGTTGTGCCGAAGGTGATTGACTGATGCCATTTACTACGCTGTCTGAACTGAAAACCCGGCTCGATGCCGGAGAAACCACTGCTGTTGCGCTCGCCGGTCTCTATCTTGATCGTATTGCTGAACACAACGACAACCTTAACGCCTTTGTCCATATTGACCCGGCCCATGTTCTGGCACAGGCGGAAGCCTCCGATGCCTATCGCGCCAAACATGCACCGCGTGCGCTCGAAGGTTTGCCGATTGCCGTGAAAGATATTTTCTGCACCCAGGATGGCCCGACGCAGTGCTGTTCCAATATCCTCAAAGGCTTTCACGCCCCTTATGACGCGCATGTGATCACCCGCCTGAAAGAGGCCGGTGCCGTGCTCGTCGGTAAAACCAATATGGATGAATTCGCCATGGGTTCATCGACTGAAACCTCGGCCTTCGGCGTCTGCCGCAATCCGTGGGATACCGATCGTATTCCCGGCGGCTCATCCGGCGGCTCTGCTGCTGCCGTTGCTGCTGCTCTTACACCGGCGGCTCTGGGCACCGATACCGGCGGCTCGATTCGCCAGCCCGCCTCGATCTGCGGCATTACCGGTCTGAAACCGACCTACGGCCGTGTTTCGCGTCGCGGCATTATCGCTTTTGCCTCTTCACTTGATCAGGCCGGACCTATGACCCGCACCGTAAAAGATTCGGCCATGATCACGGCCGCCATCTGCGGCCATGACTCCATGGACTCCACTTGCGTCAGTGATGCGCCTGTGATCGACTGGCTGGGCTCCTGCGACAAGACCGACATGAAAGGTTTAAAGATCGGCAAACCGAAAGAGTATTTCGTGGACGGCATGGATGCGGGTGTGCGCGCCTCCATCGAAGAAGCTTTGCGCCGGTGTGCGGAGCTCGGTGCCGAAATCATCGATATCAGCCTGCCGCATACGGAAGCTGCCGTGGCCGCCTACTATGTCATTGCGCCATCGGAAGCTTCGGCCAACCTCTCCCGTTATGACGGCGTGCGCTTCGGTCAGCGCTGCAAAGATCCGGAAGACCTGCTCGACATGTACACCCGCAGCCGCGATGAAGGTTTCGGCTCGGAAGTCAAACGGCGTATCCTGACCGGCACCTTTGCCCTCTCCTCGGGTTATTATGATGCCTACTACATCAAGGCACAGCGCGTACGCACCAAAATCCGTCAGGACTTCATTGATGCGTTTGAACAGGTGGACGTGATTGCCACGCCGACCAGCCCGATCACCGCCTTTAAACTCGGTGAAAAAACCGATGACCCGTTGACCATGTATCTCTCCGACATTTTCACTATCGCGGTGAATCTGGCGGGTCTGCCCGGCCTCTCACAGCCGTGCGGTTTTGTCGAAGGCTTGCCTGTCGGTCTGCAGTGGATTGCACCGGCATGGCGCGAAGATCTGATTCTGGGCGCCGCATCAGCTTATGAAGCTGCAACCGACTGGTTACAGATACCGGCCGGATTCGGAGGTGAAGCATGAGCTGGGAAGTCGTAATCGGACTGGAAGTCCACTGCCAGATCAACACCAATACCAAAGCCTTCTGCGGCTGCTCCACCGAATTCGGTGCCGAGCCGAACACGCAAACCTGCCCGGTCTGTCTCGGCATGCCGGGGCAGTTGCCTGTGCTCAATACCGTTGCCGTCGATAAAACCATTCTGACCGGACTGGCCATCAATGCCACGATCAATCTGGAATCGAAGTTCGACCGCAAAAACTATTTCTACCCTGACCTGCCCAAGGGATATCAGATTTCCCAGTTTGCCGTGCCGATTGTGGAACATGGTTATCTGGATATTCCGAACAAGGACGGCGACGAAAAACGTATCGGCATCACCCGTATTCATATGGAAGAAGATGCGGGAAAATCGATGCATGAAGGGCTTGATGCCGTATCCCATATCGATTTGAACCGTTCCGGCGTGCCGCTGATGGAGATCGTTTCCGAGCCGGATATGCGCTCTGCAGATGAGGCCATTGCTTATCTCAAGCAGCTGCACCAGCTGATTCGTTTTCTCGGTGTTTCCGGCGCCGATATGGAAAAGGGTCAGTTCCGCTGCGATGCCAATGTATCGGTACGCCGTCCGGGCGAGCCGTTCGGTACACGTACCGAAATGAAAAACATGAACTCTTTCCGTTTCATCAAGCAGGCCATTGATTTTGAAGTCGTGCGCCAGATTGAAATCATTGAAGATGGCGGTGCCGTGGTGCAGGAGTCGCGTTTGTGGGACTCGGTCAAAAATGAATCCCGCTCCATGCGCAGCAAGGAAGAAGCCCATGATTACCGCTACTTCCCGGAACCGGATCTGCCGCCGCTGCGTGTATCACAGCAGCAGGTCGATGCCATCCGGGCAGGTATGCCTGAGTTGCCCGGCCAGTTGCGCCAGCGCTTTGAAGCCGAGTACGGCCTCTCCTCCTACGATGCCGATGTGCTGACCCAGACACTGGAACTGGCAGCCTGGTATGAATCACTGGTTGCAGCCCACCCTGTTGACCCGAAACGCTGTGCCAACTGGATGGCCAATGAACTGCTCGGTCGCCTGAATGAAGCTGGTTCGGATCTCTCCGAGTCGCCTGTTTCTGCCAAGCGACTGGCTGAACTGCTCGATCGCATTGAAGACAGCTCCATCTCGGGCAATGCGGCCAAAACCGTTCTCGATGCCATGATGGAATCAGCCGACAGTGCCGATGCCATCATTGCAGCCAAAGGCCTGAAACAGGTTAGCGACACCGGCGCCATTGATGCCATTATCCTTGCGGTCATGGAAGCCAATCCGGCCCAGGTGGAAGGCTACCGTGGCGGTAAAGACAAGCTGATGGGCTTCTTTGTCGGGCAGGTGATGAAAGCATCGCGCGGCACAGCCAATCCGGGTCTGGTCAATCAGCGCCTGGTCGAACTGCTAAAGGGATAAAAGCGTGACGAAAGGGCTGCGCAGGATCCTGTTTGCCGGCGCAGCCCTGGTCAGTTTGGCAGTTGCACTTTTCTGGGTCAGACTGGATGTGCAGGAGGTCAAGGCACACCTTGACCGTGAACTCACCCGCTTCACCGATGTAAAGCTGCAGGCGGAACAGACATCGCTGAGTTTGCTGCACGGCATCGGTCTGAGGCTGGACAGGGTTTCATTCAAACACCCCCAATACGAGATTGCGGCCGGTCATATCAGCATCACTATCCGCCTGCTGCCACTGCTGCTCGGCAAGGTTGAAGTGGACACGCTCGATATCCATGATGCCCTGATCAAAATCAGGCCCGGTTCCATGCAGCTGACTTCGGGCTCTATCTCCGCACTACCTGTTGAACGCATTCACCTGATTCGCAGCACCATTCAGACTATGGATGGCAAAGACATACTCAATAACCTGCATCTTGAACTCAGGGACATTGGCCCAAACAGCGAAACCCTGTGGGAAATTCAGGCTCAACAGGATAAACAGTCGATCAGTGGCCATGGCAGCTTGAGTTTCGCGAGTGGCGAAATCAAAGGCGGTTTCGGCAAACTGAAATTCGATCAGGTCGCACTTGCCAGAATCCAGCCATTTACCCCCAAAGCAGTGCATGCATTTATCAGCCAGAAGAACGGTGCGCTCAGTGGTGCCCTGACGCTGGATATTATCAAAAACAGTGACTGGGCAGTATTCGGAGAGCTCGAACTGAGCAGCGATGATAAGGAGGAGCCGGTCAGGTTGCGTGGCAAGCTGCGTCATCCGGATGAGGATCAGCTTAACTGGCATGACAGCTTTATTCACCTCAGTGATTCGGCCGTTATTGCCATTAACGGACAATGTCTGCAGAACCAGTGCTCGACCCGCTTGCAAGCAGGCAATATTGAACTGCAAACCTGGTCACCTGTTATGCCGGCAGGCGTTAAATTCCACCAGCAGTTGTTCGGCAGCACCAAACTCGATGCCAATATCCGCTGGAATCACGAGGCATGGCAGGGCGAGATCGGCTTCAATCTCAAGCAGGGACGTTTTCATTACAATGATGATCAAGAGATAGCTTTGCCGGAGCTGCAGCTCACGACGGGTAAACTCAACGGAAATGCCAGTTCATGGCAGGCTGAAGCTACACTGACCTCTCCGGGCATCGGCGGCAGCATGCAAATCACCAGTTCGCAACAAACATCCGGCCTGAAAAAGATGTTTATTGTCGCAGAACAGGTGGAAAGCCGTTTCTGGCAGCCGCTATCCAATGTGCTGCTTGCCTCGCTCGATGCACGCCCCGACATCAAGGCGTCCGGCATCATCAACGGTGAGCTGCAACTGGTGCAGAATGGCAATGCCAAAAAACTCGGCCTGAAAGTCGATGCCGGCAGTGCTCTTGTTGCTTATGGCGAGTTGTTCGCCAAACCGGCAAAAACAGCTGCCTTGTGTCAGGCTGAAATTTCATGGGATGGCAACGACCATGGCAATCAGTTCAAAGCCATAGCACTGCATGATTGTCAGCTGGGTGATGCAACACTGCAGCAGCTGAAGTGGTTAAAAAAGAGTAAACGGCAATCACTGCAAATCAGCCATGTTGCCGTCAACTTTGATCAATTAAAGGCCCGATCCATCCGCATGACCGGGCAGCTGAACAGTTTCCGCGGCATTGTCAAAGGCAGCAGTTCATCGAGCTGGCCTGAAAACAGTGAGCAGGGATGGTTGCAGCAGATGAACGGAAACTGGCAGCTGCAGAACTTTGGCAGTGAAACGTGGAATGCGAGCGGCGCTGTTGCGGTAAGCGAGGGGCGCTTGAGCAGTCATCGCCTGCGGCTCGACGGCATTCACGGGCCGGCCGAAATTAAAGGCTACCTATCCTTTGCTGACCAGCGCGGAGAAATCGATCTGCTCTCTGCTCATCTGGATTTAAACAGGCTGCCTGCCCCGCCCGGGCAGGCGGGCGACAAGATGGTAATCAGCGGTTCCATCCAACAGGTGAATGTAAATCTGTTACAGAATGACTGGCAGGAGCTGAATGCCGCATATGTATGGAAGGCCGGAAAACTCAGGCTGAAAGATTTGAAGGCAGCTTTTGCAGGCGGAGAGATCACATCCCGCAGCCTTGTTTTACAGCCGAACAAGAAGGGGCTGGGCCTGCATGGAAAGGTACGCTTCAGGGATGTGCAACTGGAGCAGATTCAGGGCATTTTCCCTGTGCTGCAGGCCGAGGTAAAAGGTACCCTGCATGCCAACCTGGAACTGCATGGTAATATCCCCGATCTGCATAGTGCACAGTGGCAGCAAACCAACGGAGATATCCTGATCTACAGTGGCGAGTGGAAACAGCAGGGCAAGGCCGAGTCACTGACCGAAATGCTCGGCTTCAAAACGCCGGAAACCAGACTGCACGCATTTAAAAAACTGGAAAGCCGTTTCCGCATCGCAGGGAAGGATACAACATTCAGCTTTATCAAACTGCAACAGCAGGACGATTTTTACCGTGGCAGCGCAAAAATCAGCGCCGAAGGCAAGCTGGCGGGCCGCGTAGAACAGCAGAATGATGCGCATACCTCGTACACACTCTTCGGCGCATGGCCATTTTATTACTGGCAACTGACGCAATAATTCGCCTCCTTTCAACACCCCTCTTGAGCATTCGCATTTCCGTGGCAACATTAAGGGTATGAAACGATTATCTATCCGAGTCCAACAGGTTAAACCATCGGCCACTCTGGCTATTACCGCCAAGGCCGCAGAGATGCGCGCCGCCGGTAAAAGTATCATTTCGCTCTCCGTAGGCGAACCCGATTTCGAAACGCCGCAGGCAGCCCGTGAAGCCGGCATTGCAGCAATCAACTCAGGCTTCACCCGCTACACGGCCGTAGCCGGTATACCTGAGCTGCGCCAGGCGGTAGCTGACAAATTCAGGCGCGACAATGACCTGGACTACTCGGCCGCGGAGATTCTTGTTTCCACCGGCGGCAAGCAGTGTATTTTCAACCTGCTGATGGCAGTCATGAATCCGGGTGAGCGGGCCATTATCCCGGCCCCCTACTGGGTTTCCTACCCGGATATGGTAAAACTGACAGAAGGTGTTCCGGTCATTGTTGAAACCAGCGCTGAATCCGGCTTTAAAATTACCGCAACGCAACTGGAAGAGGTACTCTGCCACCGTTGCAAGGTACTGTTCCTGAACTCCCCTTCCAACCCGACCGGCATGGCCTATACCCGTGAAGAGCTGGCCAGTATCGGCGAGGTGGTGCGTAAACACCCCGGCCTGATTGTCGCTACTGACGACATGTATGAAAAAATCCTCTTTGACGGCAAAGAATTTGTCACCTTTGCGCAGGTTAATCCCGACCTGAAAGATCAGACCATCACACTCAATGGCGTATCCAAGGCATATTGCATGACCGGCTGGCGTATCGGCTTCTGTGCCGGCCCTGCAACAATCATCAAGGCGATGGAAAAGATCCAGAGTCAGAGCACATCCAATCCCAATTCAATCGCCCAGAAAGCCGCTCTGGCTGCCCTGACAGGTCCGACCGATGCACTTGATGAGATGGTGCGCACCTACGAACTCCGTCGCAACTGGCTGGTTGATGCGATTAACGCTATTGACGGCATGCACTGCATCAAACCCGACGGCGCATTTTACGTTTTCCCTTCTGTGACGGGCTGGCTCGGCAAAACGACACCGTCCGGTTTAACACTTGACGATGATCTGAAGGTTTGCGAATGGCTGTTGGATGAGGCTGGAGTCGCCCTTGTGCCGGGTACGGAATTCGGCTCTCCCGGCCACCTGCGTTTCTCCTATGCAGTCAGCCAGGATACGCTCGAAGATGCGGTCAACCGCATTGCCAAAGCCGCTGCAACACTGGCTTAATCAACCGTTCAAACACAAAAGGGGCGCCGATCGGCGCCCCTTTTTATTGGTCCTTCGCGACTTTTTCAGGAAGTTTTCTTCATGAAATGTTAAGCCTGAATCTTATAAGAGTGTGTTGATCCCCCGCTAATGCTCAATGAACCTTTTCACTCAGGTGTGGTGGTATCATCACCTGCTTCAGGTTCTATGAACCGGAACGGGCGTAATATCTGGTATCACCGTGGCGATCACGACTGAACTGACGATACTCCCGATGCTGCTGCGCCCTGTACGCTGACCGCTTATCATACCCACGGTGTTCGCGATATTCGTGATCATGACGGTAGTCTGACCTGTCATCGTAACGATTTCTCTCAGCATGTGCATAACGATCGTGCCCGCGATAACCATATTCACGATACTCATGCCTGTCGCGATGCTGTATAACAGCCGTTTGATGCCCCCGATATTGAACCGGTGCGGCATGGGCGTCACTCAGAATAACTCCGGCAATAGCACCGAACATGGCCCCGACCAGCGCGCCCTGCGCTGTTTCATTGGTCTGTGAACCAATCACAGCGCCGGCCGTGGCTCCGACGGCAGCACCGGTCACCATGCCGCGTTCCTGTGGTCCTGCGTAGGCCGATATGGATGAGAATGAAACAATGAACAGTCCTAATAATATCTTTTTCATGTTCGCCTCCTTTTCATTGGCTGAAGAGAGTGTGCAGAAAAGCGGCTTTTCATTAAAGTGGACTATGTCAACCACTCAGGGGAAATATTGCGCGCAAGTGATATCACAGCGACAACCCGATTGCATCTCCCACGTTGTGAAGCACGTTACAATGACTATACTGATAGATGCCTGCAGCCGTAGTGCTGCCTGCGTTCTGCCGGGAGGTCCTATGATTATCACTTCACAAATTCAACGCAATGTCGCGACCATCGACGAAAACAGTTCCGTACTGGATGCGGCAAAACAGATGGCAACACGTTATATCGGCTCCATTGCCGTAACCAGCGCCTATGGCATCAAAGGCCTGTTCACCGAACGTGATTTAATGATGCGGGTCATCGGGGAGGGGCTGGATCCGGCCGGGGTGAAGGTGGGCGATGTCACAAGCCAGCCTCCGGTTGCAGTTAAACCGGATGCGGATGTCGAACGCTGCCTGGACTTAATGAAAGAAAACCGCTGCCGGCATCTGGTTGTATTTGATGGTGAAACATTCATCGGCATCGTTTCACTGCGTGATATGGTCGCACTGATGCTCGACGAAAAAGAGCATCTGATTGCCAGGCTAAAGGAATATATTACCAGTTAAACCGCGCGTCTAAGCAAACCACGACATCCCTGCGAAGCAGGCATTTATTCCTGACCTTTCTCGACGGCCTCAGCTTTCACAGCGGCTTCTGCCGTCGTTTTCTTTGCGGCTGCATGTTGATGCCCGTAGTTTTCAAGGAAGACGGTCAGGTTGGCGATCACCAGTGAGTAAACGACGATACCGAAAATCATGGTGAAAACCGCCACGATGCGTCCACCGGAAGTGATAGGTACTATATCTCCGTAACCGACTGTCGTCAGCGTCACAAAAGCCCACCACAGACCGTCCGGCAACTCCCCGAACTGGGGGTTGTGGCCATGTTCCAGCAAATAGGTGCTGGTACCGAATACGAATACAGTGCCGAAAATCATGGCCATGGCCGCGGGCAGGCTTTCGCCCGATAGAACCAGCATGCGCATCAGCCGCTCGCGGTTGGAGCGGATCAGCACACCTATCCGCAAGGCAGGCACCAGACCGACCAGACGCAGTGCCATCAGCATGCGCAAAATCGGGGATGAGAGCAATACAACCAGCACCAGATCAAACCAGTTGGCCTTCATCCAGACTTTTCGGTCCTCAGCAACCCACCAGCGTGTAAAAAACATGACAACAAAGGAGACCAGCACGGCCATCACTGTCCAATCAGGCAAACCCTCCACCAATGAAGTGGCAACAGCGCCCATGGTTGCCGCAAACAGGGAAACATCGAGTATGCGTTGCCAGAGCAGCCGTCTGGTCATGTCAGCTTACGATTTATGGCTGCCGCCAGCCTTGTGGCCGAAGTAGAGCGCCAGTGCAACAAGGAAGATGCCGCCGCCCATGTAGAGAATGTTCAGCGGATCATCGAATTTTACATGCAGTACATTCTTGAAGAAGGCAACGATCAGAATCATCAGAATCACTTTGCCCAGGCGATCCTTAAGGTCATCCAGGCTTTCGATCTGCAGCAGTTTACCGGCAGCAGGATTATCACGCGCACATTCGATATGATCGATATGCAACTCGTAGACACCGAGGCCGAAAATCAGCAGCACCATGGCCAGCAGGAAATCATCCACGGCAGTAATCACATGGCTGACAACAGCGGTATGGAAGTCGCCCGCCGGGTATTCATGGCCCATAAAATAGACATCAATAAACTCAATCAGCAGTTTACCCATATCCAGCGCAGAGAGAATAAACAACAGCGCCATGCCGACTATACACGACCAGACGGCCAGTAGCGTCATATAACGCGAATTCCACAATAATTTTTCAAGAAACGCCTTCATAGTTTACCCCTCTGATATAATGATTGCGCAAGCCTAGTTTATTATTCCTGAATCACCAGCAGGAAGGATGCCAATTCAGTCAATTTTCCAGCCCAACTGTTATGCAGGCCACTCTCCCGCCCCTTCACGCAGCAAAACAGGTTCACCGTCACACAGATCCACAACCGTGGTCGGCACCATCCCTCCCCAACCTGCATCAATGATGCCACAGGATAGATGTCTGATCCGCGCTACAAACTCATCCGGATCATATTCCGGCTCATCCTGACCGGGCAGCTGCAGTGTAGTCGCCAGCGCGACTTCGCCCAGCTCTTCGAGCAGCATCTGACAAACCGGATGATCAGGCATACGGATGCCGACATCCTTGCGTTTACCGAAAATCCTGCGCGGCAGCGTCGAGCTCGCAGGCAGAATAAAGGTGTATGGACCCGGCAAACAGCGTTTCAGAATACGGTGAGCAACGTTATCGATACGCACGCAGTTGGCCGCCTGTGACAGATCGGCACAAACCACCGACCACATATGGTGGTCATCCAGTCGCCTGAAAGCGCGAATCCCGGCTATCGCGTCACCGGCCTGCGGCAGGCAGAGCAGCACATAGGTTGTATCTGTCGGCACAACAACAAAGTGCCCCTGTCGAAGCAACTCTACTGCGCGCCGAATCTGGCGAATCTGCGGTCGTTCCGGATTTAACCGGAGGTGTTCAAATACATGCATCTCTTTTTTAGATTACCCGGCTATTCCCCTGTCATCAGAAGCCTGGAATCATGCCTCCAAGACCTTTGAGAATTTTCTTTTCCGGTGACTCCGGCTGCGTTGCCGGTTGCTGGTCAGCTGGTGCCGGCTGACTACCCTGCCTGCCGCCGAGAATCTTGCCCAGCGCACCGCCGACTTTTCCTTTTTCAAGCAGAGCCGGGGCATTTTCCATCAGCGTTTTGGCGTTTATTTCAGGCCTGACCCTGGGCGCGTCAAACGGGCCGGTAATATGCAGCGGCACAGTGATCCCCTTGCGAACAGCCGATGCATCGCCCTGCCCGATCAGTGTGCCCACCACGCGCGGCTCAACATGATAGTCCATGCTCTTGTTGACCAGATCGACGATACCTTTGCCGGTCACACGCAGCAGTGGCGAAGCCATAAACAGATCCTGATTGTCGGCCACACCATTGGTGACTGTAAAACTGCCGGAAAGCTGGGCAAAGTCGGTTTCATTGGGTCCGGTTGCCGCCCCCGGATTAGTGAACTTCCTGATCGTGCCGGGAATATCAATGCCTTTAACCTTGCCGTCACGCAACATCACATTGCCGCGTCCGTTCAGTGTTTTGACACCGGCAGGTGTTAAACCTGTAGCCCTGAAGCTGGTATCCATGGACATGGTGCCTTCGAGCATATCCATATCGGCCAGCGCTTTGAGCAGCGGCCCCACCTTGACGTCGGTAATATGCACCGACTCTTTCCACCTGGCCGGAAAGGATGCCGCATCCAGACTGGCAGTTTCAGTCACAGTGCCGCCGGAGAGTTTGAAGCTCAGTGGACTCAGGTCAAAGCGACCGTCCGCCCCGTTGATACTGACATTAAAACTGCGCATCTCCAGCCCACGCAAAAACAGGGCATCGGCCTGCATTTTGGCCGTCACACGCCATGGCTTGAGGAAACGCAGATCCGGCTCAGCCGCATCGGCCTGTTTGCCGCCGGCTGCTCCTGCCCCGCCAGCCTGTGCCGGTTGCTCTTTACCCTGCGGCAGCCACGGATCCATATGCAGGTTGCGCGCGGCAATACGCAGTCGGATATCCGGTGTCGCATAAACCACAGCGCCGGAAATCTGCAGCAATTCATCATCCAGCATCAACTGCATATCGCGAATGTCCATCTGCTTGGCGTCACCTGCGACAAGCGTACCGAGCTTGATCTGTTTCCACGGTGCGGGGTGCCCGGCATACATACTGTTCAGTTCAGGTGCAAATCCGGCCAGCCAGCTGCGCTCCAGCGGCTGACTGTCGATGCGCAGCTGGAAGTTCGGCGTCGTGGAAAGATTTTTCACGCTACCCTTAACTTCAAGAATCTCTTTACCGTTAACCACCACGCCCACTTTGTTCACTTTCAGCTGATCCTGATCTTCCATCTCAACTCTCCAGCTTAAACCCAGATTGATTTTGGAGTTCAGTGCCAGCGTGCCTTCACCCAGACGGATGCCGGCAGGCCGTTGTTCAATATTGGCATACAGGTCGACTGACGCGCTGTTCATGTCGCCCAACTGTTCAGGCCAGCCGCTGATAAATTCCTTGAACGGTGACAAACGAAGATTGGCCGCTTTGACATGTCCCTGAATCGGCAACAGTACGGGGTCAAGCCTGGCCGGATCGCCAATCGGACCGACATTGGCATCCAGTTCGAACGCGTTACCGGACAGAATACCCGAGAGTTTTACCGCTACAGGCCGCTCCAGCTGCACATCGCTAAGCGCCACATTCAGCTCTGCAAGCACGACAGGATCAGCTTCGCCATCCACCCAGGTCACTTCGCCGGCAGTCAGGTTCAGTGATTCCGCCTGCAGGGCTGCCAGTGCGGGGGAAGCAGATGCTTCCTGATCAGCGGCTTTGATTTCACCCGGCTCGGCTGCGGCAGGCTGGGCTGAAACAAGGTCGCCCCAGTTGGTTTCACCATCAGCATGGCGTTCAAGATAAATTTTAGGCGTGCCCACTTCAAACGTCTTGATCTCGATATTTTTGGACAACAGCGGCATCAGGGCCAGCTTCACATTCAGCTTCTGCACACTGGCAAAATCATGCTCGGAAAAACCCTGTCGATTTGCCAGGTGCACATTTTCCAGTTCAACACCGATCCATGGAAACAGCGAGGCCTTGATGTTGCCGATACTGAGTTTGCGACCGGTGGCATCCTCAACCGTCTGCTCAATCCGGGTTTTATATGTATTCACATCGATAAAAAACGGTGCAACCAGCAGGGCTGCAATAAGCAGGACAATAACAATCAGGCCATAACGGACGAATTTGGGCATGGGACTCAACTCCTGTTGTTCTTTCTCTACATAGCTTTGGCTTATTGTAACATAAAATAAGCACTCAGCTATTGTGAAGCATCAGAGCTGACTGTGCAAAGGTGGAAAATACTCCAGAAGCTCTGCAAAGTTATCCACCACGGCTTGCGCTCCTGCAGCCATCAGTTCACTGCCTGCCGCCACCCCGAATGAGACACCGATCGAACGCACATTCGCGGCATTGGCCATCTGCACATCAAACAGCGCATCCCCCACCACCACGGCCTGATCACTTTCAACACCCATTTCAGACATGCACTCCAGCACCATGGCCGGATGCGGCTTGGAGTGGGTACAGTCCGCCGTACGCAGGACCAGAAAATGCCCGGCAAGCTCGAATGTGTCGAGTACACGCAGCAGACCCGGATGAGATTTCCCGGTCACCACACCCAGCCAGTAACCGCGCTCACGCAAAGCTCCCAGAGTTTCAGAGACATGCGGAAACAGCGACACCTGCGACTCACTGTCGCGATAGCTGTCTCGATACCCGTCGATAACCTGCTCCAGCATTTCAGCCCGGCCATTGAGCAGTGCCAACACCGCACTGTGCAGCGACATGCCGATAATCGCAGAGACCTGGCGCTCAGACGGAGGCTGCAGCCCGGCCAGTGAAAATGCCTGCTGCATGGCAGAGACAATCAGACCGTGCGAATCGGTCAGCGTGCCGTCGCAATCAAACAGTATCAGTTGGGGTGTGGAAGAGATAAATCGATCCTTTTGCTGCCGGGGTTGGTTTGGATTTTATCTGCATATGCTACCCGGTCAACCGCAACTGCAGCATCTTTTTATAGCGATTGACAGATCGATCTTCGCCCCTATAGTTCGGCCTCCTTAACGCGGGGTGGAGCAGTGGTAGCTCGTCGGGCTCATAACCCGAAGGTCGTCGGTTCAAGTCCGGCCCCCGCAACCAAACATAAGGCCCGTAAGTTCGATCCTCCTGATCACTTACGGGCCTTTTATTATAATACCCTGACGCGGGGTGGAGCAGTGGTAGCTCGTCGGGCTCATAACCCGAAGGTCGTCGGTTCAAATCCGGCCCCCGCAACCAAACACAAGGCCTGCAAGCGATTGCGGGCCTTTTTCATTTCACCCACACAAGATGATTCAGAACAAATCCGGTGTACCAGAGCCTGTTCACACTAAGAGTTTTTGCGATGTGGTTTTATGAGGCCAGGCAGGGCAGTCCCACCCGATCAGCATAATCAGCTGAATTAGCCGCGATACTTTGCACCTGATCGATTACATCTCTTGCTGTTGATTTCTCGACCCCTGCATCGCTTGCAACCTTTAGCATATCCGTTTCAGTTATATCCCTACCCTTGCCTGCCACATCAGTCGTATGCTCACCGCCCGGTCCAGATGAACAGGTTAAATCGTATGCTGGTGCCAACCGCCACTCACCATCATCATCCATGAGAAATGCAAAGTTCTTTACATGGTCATCCCTGTTATGCATCAGCACATTGAAAACCATCATGCGATACATCGTCAGCATGTCGCTGTAACTTCTGGTTAAACTGAGCCTCTTGCAAAAGTCTTCAAACCTGCTGAATTCAGCCTTTGAGAAGAGGCGAAAAAACTCCCTTCTGGTAGGGTAAGTCATCGACGACAACCAAACCAGAAAGGAGATCAAAGATGAATCATCTTCGAGAGGGATTATCACAGAGCTGGCTAATAATTCAAGGATCGCTGTTTCCATGGCTAGAGGAAGAGCTTGGACCGCTGACTGAGAAGCAGCAGCAATTTGTGACCATCCTTGAACTTATCCGGATTGAAGAGCATCTGAATGATTACTCTGGCGGCATGGGTCGCCCA
>MNWZ01000080.1 GCA_001871925.1 Zetaproteobacteria bacterium CG1_02_53_45 | reverse complement strand
ACTGATTACACCAATCGCAATGGATAAAGAACTGCGTTTCGCTATCCGCGAAGGTGGTCGTACGGTCGGCGCTGGCGTCGTTACCGACATTAGTAAGTAAGGGGGCCGTACGTGGCAACTCAAACAATTCGTATTCGCCTTAAAGCTTTTGATCACCGTATTCTTGATAAGAGTGCGGCTGACATTGTAGCTACGGCAAAACGCACAGGTGCGGACGTTCGCGGTCCGATTCCTATTCCGACAAAGATTCGCAAGTTCTGCGTAATCAAGTCACCACACAAGTACAAGGATTCTCGTGAGCAGTTTGAGATCCGTACACACAAGCGTCTGCTTGATATCGATTCACCAACTCCACAGACCGTAGATGCGCTGATGAAGCTTGATCTGCCATCCGGTGTGGATGTTGAGATCAAACTGTAATCGGGAGGATAACCATGAGTGTTGGATTAATCGCCCGAAAAGCGGGCATGACACAGATTTTCGCAGAAGATGGTACTGCGGTTCCTGTGACTGTATTGAATATTGAGCCGTGCAAAGTGATTGCACGTCGTACTGCTGATAAAGACGGCTATGATGCTGTGCAGGTTGGTTTTGGCGTTGCCAAACGTTTCACCACCCGCGCTGTTCAGGGTCACTTTGCCAAGCAGGGTCAGGAAGTAACCGGCGGTCTGAAAGAATTCCGTGTTGCTGCTGATGCCGAATATGAGCTGGGTCAGGATCTGAATGCTTCACTGTTCGCAGTGGGCCAGAAGATCGATATCGCAGGCACCTCCAAGGGTCGCGGTTTCGCCGGTGTTATGAAGCGTTATGACTTTGGTGGCGGCCGTGCAACCCACGGTGCTGAAAAAGTACATCGTCAGATGGGTTCAACCGGTCAGTGTCAGGATCCGGGTCGTGTATTTCCGGGCAAGAAGATGCCTGGTCACTACGGCAACGAGCGCAAGACAACTCAGAACCTCGAAATCATTCGCGTGGACGCAGAGTCCAATCGCATTCTGGTAAAAGGCGCTGTACCCGGTTCACGTGGTGGGCTGGTTGAACTGCGTCCTGCCGTGAAGGGAGCGTAAGATGGCGAATATCACCATCGTAGATCAGAACAATAAAGAAGTAGGCAAGCGTGAGCTGAACCCTGCAGTATTCGGCCTCGAATCTGACGCCGGTTTTGTACACCGCGTATACGCATCACTGGCATCTGCCCAGCGTGGCGGTACCAGTGCAACCAAAACTGTTGCGGATGTTTCCGGTGGCGGCAAGAAGCCATTCAAGCAGAAGGGTACAGGCCGTGCCCGTCAGGGTACGACACGTGCAGCACAGATGCGTCATGGTGGTACTGCTCATGGTCCGAATGCTGATACAGCGTTTGTATCACGTATCAACAAGAAAGAGCGTCGTCGTGCACTCTGCCTTGTTCTGTCTGACTGTGTTCGTGACGGCAAGCTGACTATCGTCAACAAGCTGGAACTGGCTGAGATCAAAACCAAGGCATTCCTCGATGTGATGACTGCTCTGGAAGCGAAATCCGGTCTGTTTGTACTGGCTGAGTCCAACAACAATGTTGAACTTTCCGGCCGTAATGTGCCGAACACCAAAGTGGTTCTTGATGGTCAGGTCAGTCTGCACGATCTGCTGAAAAGCAAACGTGTCATTCTGACTGAAGCGGCTGTCGATAAGCTTGAGGAGCGTTTGTCATGAGTGCAAATATCAATCATTTCAATATTCTTCGTCGCCCTGTTGTAACCGAGAAAAGTTACGAAGCGACCGGCGAAGCTAATCAGTACACATTCCGTGTTGCTACCACTGCTACCAAGACTCAGGTCAAGGCAGCTGTAGAGGCGATTTTTGAAGTCAGGGTAGACCGTGTTCAGGTCATCAATATGCCTGGCAAGCCAAAACGCCGTGGCAACCGTATGGGTTCCCGCTCCGGTTACCGCAAGGCTGTGATCCGTCTGGCTGAAGGTGAAACTCTGGAAGTGGCGGAAGAGGTATAAACCATGGCATTGAAGGCATTAAAACCAACTACCAACGGCAACCGCGGTCGCATTGGCGTAGTCAATGAAGGTCTGCATAAAGGCGCACCTGAAAAAAGTCTCGTCACCGGCCTGACCAAATCAGGCGGCCGTAACAATAACGGTCGCATCACCAGCTCCCATCGTGGTGGCGGACACAAGCGTCTTTACCGCATGGTTGATTTCAAGCGTGACAATTTCGGTATTGCCGGTAAGGTTGCGCGCGTTGAATATGATCCGAACCGTACAGCGCATATCGCACTGGTTGTTTATGGCAACGGCGAAAAGCGTTACATCCTGGCTCCACAGGGTCTTCGTGCAGGTGATGTTGTTGAATCAGGCCCAACTGCAGAAGTTCGTACAGGCAATGCGTTGCCACTGTCGAACATCCGCGTAGGTACACAGATTCATAACGTGGAAATGAAGCCCGGCAAGGGCGGCCAGATGGCTCGCAGTGCCGGTTCATCCATTCAGTTGATGGGTAAAGAAGGCACACAGGCTGTTCTGAAAATGCCATCAGGCGAGTTCCGTCGTGTAGATATCCGCTGTTTGGCAACAATCGGCGTGATGGGCAACTCTGACCACTCCAACCGTAAAGTTGGTAAAGCGGGTCGCAGTCGCTGGCTGGGTATCCGTCCAAATGTTCGTGGTGTTGCCATGAACCCGGTCGACCATCCACATGGTGGTGGTGAAGGCCGTACTTCAGGTGGTCGCCATCCGGTAACTCCCTGGGGTGTACCAACCAAGGGTCATAAGACCCGAGCTAAGAACAAGGCGTCGAACCGTGATATTATTCGCCGCCGCAATCAGAAGTGAGGTAAGACATGGCGCGTTCATTAAAGAAAGGCCCTTACATTGAAGCTTCCCTGCAGAAGAAGGTTGACGCAACTCAGGCTTCCGAAAAGAAGGGTGTTATTAAAACATGGTCACGTCGTTCAACGATTGCTCCGGATTTCGTTGGTCTGAACTTTGCGGTTCATAACGGCAACAAGTTTATTCCTGTGTTTGTTACAGAAAACATGGTTGGCCATAAGCTGGGCGAATTTTCGCCAACCCGTACCTACTGGGGTCACGGCGCTGATAAAAAGGCCAGGAAGAGGTAATAAGCATGTCTGAACAAGTTCGTGCATTGCACAAAAACAGCAGGCTCAGCCCGCAAAAAGCGCGTCTGATGGCTGATGCCATCCGTGGTTTGGCCGTTGACCGTGCCCTGGCAGTTCTGGCGTTGTCGCCGAAGAAATCAGCCCGTCTTTATGAGAAGGTGTTGAAGTCTGCGATTGCTAACGCTGAGCAGAACCATGGCTTTGATGTGGATCAGTTGTTTGTTTCTGAAGCAACAGCCAATGCGGGCATGACGCTCAAGCGTTTTCGTCCGAAAGGCATGGGTCGTATGCGTCAGCGTTTTCACCGCCACAGTCACCTCGTTGTGTCTGTTAGCGAACGCGGTTAAGGGGATTATTCATGGGACAGAAAGTAAATCCAATTGGATTCCGTGTCGGCATCACTCGCGGCTGGGAATCAGTATGGTACGCCTCTGATAAGAATTTCGGTGCAAATTTGCGCGAAGACATCAAACTGCGCCGCCATGTTAAAGAACGTCTGAAGCATGCAGGTGTTTCACGCATCATTATCGAGCGTCCTGCAGGCAAGATCAAAGTAACAGTTCATACCTCCCGCCCTGGTGTGGTGATTGGTAAGAAAGGTTCAGAGATCGATGCGGTTCGTGCGGAGCTGGTGAAGAAGTTCAATGCGGAAGTTCAGGTGTTTATCGTAGAAGTACGTCGTCCTGAAGCTGAAGCACAGCTGGTAGCTGAGAATGTTTCCTTCCAGCTTGAGCGTCGTGTGGCATTCCGTCGCGCTATGAAGCGTGCAGTACAGAGTGCAATGCGCATGGGTGCAAAAGGTGTTCGTATCAACTGTGCAGGTCGTCTTGGCGGTGCCGAGATTGCGCGTACAGAATGGTATCGTGAAGGCCGCGTGCCGCTGCACACACTGCGTGCAGACGTGGATTTCGGTTTTGCTGAAGCGCACACTACTTACGGTGTGATCGGCGTGAAAGTTTGGGTATTCAACGGCATTAAGCTCGGTGAATCCGAAACCAGTAACGTATAACGAAGAGTTAAAGAGGATTAGTAACGATGTTGCAACCCAAGAAGATCAAATGGCGCAAGCATCATAAAGAGCTGTCGCGCATTCGTGGTAAAAGCCCGCGTGGTGCAAGCTTGAACTTCGGCCAGTATGGCTTGAAGGCGATGGAGCCGGGTCGTATTACCGCCCGTCAGATTGAAGCTGCGCGTATTACCATTAACCGTCATGTGAAACGTCAGGGCCGCGTGTGGATCCGTATTTTCCCGGATCTGCCAGTATCCAAAAAACCTGCCGAAGTACGTATGGGTAAAGGTAAAGGTTCACCGGAATTCTGGGTTGCCGCAATCAAAGCCGGACGCATCATGTATGAAATGGACGGTATCGATGAAGAGCTGGCACGTGGTGCACTAGAACGCGCTGCTGCCAAGCTGCCGATTCGCACCAAGATCGTTGTGCGTGGAGTTGGACGATGAGTGATAACAAAAAAGCTAAAGATTTGCGCGCCATGTCCCCTGCGGGCCTGAAAGAGCGCATGGATGAACTGGCTGCTGAGCACATGAAACTGCGTTTTCAGAAAGCTACCATGCAGCTGAACAACACAGCACGAGTGGGAACTGTGCGTCGCGAAATCGCGCGTATCAAATCCATTCTGGCTGAGCGCGGCTAAGGGGTATAAAGATGTCCGAAGTTAAATCAAACAAACGTACCCTCGAAGGTACTGTTGTAAGCAACAAGGGTGAGCAGACTGTGGTTGTGCAAGTAGAGCGTAAGTTCCTGCACCCGCGTTACCGTAAAACTGTTCGCTCGCACAAAAAGTACATGGCACATGATGCAGAGAACACCTGCAACATTGGTGACACTGTTCGCATCGTCGAATCTGCTCCGATCTCTCGCCGCAAGCGTTGGGTCATGGAAACTGTTCTGACGCGTTCAGAGCAGCTGTAAACCGGGAGAATTGCAATGATTCAGAATGAAACCGTACTGCAGGTTGCAGATAACTCAGGTGCAAAGCGCGTCAAGTGCATCAAGGTGCTCGGTGGTTCCAAACGTCGTTATGCCAGTGTTGGTGATATCATCGTTGTGGCTGTGAAAGAAGCTATGCCAGGCAGCAAAGTTAAGAAGGGTGAAGTGCAGCGTGCTGTTGTAGTGCGTACCGCCAAGGAATTCCGTCGTGCTGACGGCTCCTCTATCCGTTTCGATGAAAATGCTGCGGTGCTTCTGGACAAAAAGAATGAACCGATGGGCACACGTATTTTTGGCCCTGTGACACGTGAACTGCGTGCCAAAGGCTACATGAAAATCGTTTCGCTCGCGCCAGAAGTGCTGTAAGCGGAAAGAGAGGCGATAGAACAATGACTACAGTGGTGAAATCACGAATCCGTACAAATGATGAAGTCATCGTGACCGCCGGTCGCGATAAGGGCTCACGTGGTAAAGTAATCCGCGTTATGCCTGCTGACGGCCAGGTACTTGTTACCAAGGTGAACATGATTAAACGTCATAGCCGTCAGAGCCAGACCAGTGCCGGTGGCATCATCGAGAAAGAAGCGCCTTTGGCGATCTCCAATGTGGAGTACTTCTGCTCGAAATGTAAATCTGGTGTTCGTCTCGGCGCTAAAACGCTTGAAGACGGCCGCAAAGTCCGCACCTGCCGCAAATGTGGCGAAGTGCTGGACAACTAGGAGTTACGACAATGGCTCGTTTGAAAGAATTTTATAATGAAAAAGTTGCTCCGGCTCTGAAAGAAGAGTTCGCTTACGGCAACCCTATGCAGATCCCTGCGATCACCAAGATTGTGGTGAACATGGGTGTGGGTGAAGCGTCACAGAACTCCAAGGCTATCGATGGTGCCCTGGCTGACATGACAGCTATTACCGGCCAGAAGCCGGTGACTACACGTGCTCGCAAGTCGATTGCAAACTTCAAGCTGCGTGATGGCATGCCTGTTGGTTGCCGTGTGACACTGCGTGGAGAACAGATGTGGGAATTCCTCGATCGTCTGGTGAATATTGCACTGCCTCGTATTCGTGACTTCAAGGGTGTTTCTCCGAAGTCGTTTGATGGTCGCGGCAACTATACACTCGGTTTGAAGGAACAGATCATCTTTCCTGAAATCGAATATGACAAGGTAGATAAAGTTCGCGGCATGGATATCACCATCTGTACTACTGCAAATACCAACGAAGAGGGACGTGCCCTGTTGAAACAATTCAGCATGCCGTTCCGCACTTAAGAGGGTTAGCTCATGGCTTCAACGAGACTGATTGTTAAATGCAATCGTAAACCAAAATTCAAAGTTCGCGCTTATACACGCTGTCAGCTGTGCGGTCGTCCGCACTCTGTTTACCGCAAGCTTGGTATGTGCCGTATCTGCCTGCGCAAGCATGCACTTGCCGGAGAGATTCCCGGCATGGTTAAATCGAGCTGGTAAGGGGTATTATATTATGATGATGGACCGCATTGCCGACATGTTGACGCGTATTCGTAACGCGCAGACGGCTGGAATCGAAAAAATTGAAATGCCTGCCAGCAACACTTTGCTGAGCCTGGCTGAACTGCTGAAAGACGAAGGTTATATTGCTGCAGTTAAAGCATACAACCACAAAGGACATCGTTTCCTGCGCCTTACCCTGCGCTATGATGACGATGCTCAGCCAATTATTCGCGAGATCAAGCGCATCTCCAAATCAGGTCGCCGTGTTTACTCTGGCGCTGACGATCTGCCTCGTGTGAAGAATGGTTATGGTGTTGCAATTGTCAGCACTTCACAGGGAATTATGACCGACAAGAAAGCGCGCGCTGCTCATATTGGTGGCGAAGTCCTCTGTACGGTATTTTGAGGTAAGTTATGTCACGTGTTGGTAAAGAACATATTACAATCCCTGCCGGTGTTGAAATTCGCATAAGCGATGATTCAGTGACCGTCAAGGGCGCTAAAGGTGAACTCACTTCACCACTGTTCCCGGGTATCACTGTTGAACAGGAAGGCAATGTCCTGAATGTGAAGTGTGACGATCTTGAGACCAAGAAGACCAAGTCTTTCTATGGCCTGGCCCGTATGCTGATCGCAAACAACGTTACCGGCGTAACGACAGGTTTCGAAAAGAAACTTGAACTGCGCGGCGTTGGTTATCGTGCCCAGTCACAGGGTACCAGCCTGAACCTTTCTTTGGGTTTCTCGCACCCTGTTGTGTATGCACTGCCTGACGGTGTGACTGCAACAGTTGATCAGAGCATTGTTACTGTAGCCGGTATTGACAAACAGAAAGTCGGCCAGGTTGCTGCCGAGATTCGTGCTTACCGTCCGCCAGAGCCTTATAAAGGCAAGGGTGTTCGTTATGTCGGTGAAACCGTACGCATGAAAGAAGGCAAGAAGGCTTAAGGGCATTAGGTAGGAGTTAAGAGATGGCTTTAAAACGTTTTGAAAAAGATGGCTCAATCCGCCGCGCTCGTAAAGTTCGTGCGAGAGTAAAAGCATCAGGCAAACTGCGCCTGAGCATTTTCCGCTCTGCACGTCACGTTTATGCACAGGTTATTGATGATGCCAGCGGCACTACACTGGCGACTGCATCAAGCCTTGATGCAGGCGTAAAGTCCGGTGGCAACAAAGCCGGTGCTGAAGAAGTGGGTAAGCTGATTGCCGAGCGCGCATTGAAGGCCGGTGTTAACGAAGTTGCCTTTGATCGTGGTCGCTTTGCATACCACGGACGCGTACAGGCACTGGCTGAAGGCGCTCGCGCCGGCGGACTGAAGTTCTAGGAGATATAGATGATCAACGCAGATGAATTGGAACTGACAGAAAAACTGATCACCATTAACCGTATTGCAAAAACCGTATCCGGTGGCCGTCGTATGAGCTTCTCGGCTCTGATGGTTGTAGGTGACGGCAATGGTCATGTCGGTTTCGGCCACGCCAAAGCAAAAGAGGTTCCTGAAGCGATTCGCAAGGCAACCGAGATTGCCAAGAAATCATTGATCCACGTTCCACGTAAAAACGGAACTATCCACTACAAGACTATCGGTATTCAGGACGCTTCACGCGTTATGCTGAAGCCTGCATCCGAAGGTACCGGCGTTATCGCGGGTTCTGCGGTTCGTGCTGTGCTGGATGCGGTTGGCATCAAGGATATTCTGACTAAATCACTGGGTTCCCGTAACGCTGTGAACTCTGTTCGTGCTACATTCAACGGCTTGAAGTCGCTGGAAAGCCCTGAGCAGATTGCTGCACGTCGCGGCAAGACCGCTTAATAGGAGCTTCAAATGGCTAAGAAAGACACGATTCGTGTACGTCAGGTGAAAAGCGGCATCGGTTACGCCAAGGATCAGAAAGCAACACTGATCGGTCTGGGCCTGCGTCGTATGAATCAGGTAGTAGAACTTGAAGATACCCCTTCTGTTCGCGGCATGGTGCAGAAGATTAATCATCTTGTTCGTATTGAGTCTGGAGAATAAGAGATGAAACTGAATGAACTGAACTCAACTGACGGTGCGCGCAAAGATCGCAAGCGCAAGGGTCAGGGTAATGGCAGCGGCAATGGCAAGACCGGTGGCCGTGGTCACAAAGGTCAGAAATCACGTTCCGGTGGTAAAGTAGCACGCGGCTTTGAAGGCGGTCAGATGCCTTTGATTCGCCGTGTACCAAAGCGCGGTTTCACGCCACTGACCGACAATGATTTGCAGGTTGTTAACCTGGGTCAGCTGAATGCATTTGATAATGGTGCAACTGTTGATGCGGCAGTCCTGTTTGATGCAGGTCTGGTGCGCAGTGCAGTGGCTCCGATTAAACTGCTTGCTTCCGGCGACCTGACCAAGAAAGTCACTGTTTCAGTTACTACAGCGTCTGCATCTGCAGCGGCTAAAGTTACTGCAGCTGGCGGCACACTGAACCTGGCAGCGGCTGAGGCTTAAGCAATGGCCTCTCCTGCAGCAGCATCAATGGGTGGTTTCGGTAATATCGGCAAGATACCTGAACTGAAATCACGTATTCTGTTTACACTGGCAATGTTGATTGTGTTCCGTATCGGCGCACATATCCCCGTGCCGGGTATTGATGCCGCTGTGTTGGCCCAGTTCTTCAGTCAGGCACAGGGTTCTCTGCTGGGCATGTTCGACATGTTCTCCGGTGGCGCGCTTTCCCGTCTGACTATTTTTGCTCTCGGTATTATGCCATACATTTCAGCGGCAATTATTATCCAGCTGATGACTGTGGTTTCACCAAAGCTTGAACAACTGAAGAAAGAGGGTGATTCCGGACGTCGCAAGATTACCGAATACACCCGCTACGGAACGGTTCTGCTGGCAACATTCCAGGGTATTGGTATTTCCATTGGTCTTGAACAGTTTTCCGTCGGTGGTCAGTCCGTAGTGATCGATCCCGGGCTGGATTTCCGCGCCATGACAGTGGTGACTCTGGTAGCCGGTACGATCTTCCTGATGTGGGTGGGTGAACAGATTACCGAACGCGGTATCGGCAACGGTATCTCCCTGATCATCTTCGCCGGTATTGCGGCAGGTCTTCCTTCTGCTGTCGGCGGTACACTCGAGTTGGCGCGTACTGGTGAATATACACCGTTTGTTGTGCTTGCACTGTTTGCCATGGTGCTGGTTGTAACAGGGCTTGTGGTCTGGTTTGAGCGTGCGCAGCGTCGTATCCCGATTCAGTATGCCAAGCGTCAGGTGGGTAACCGTCTGTATGGTGGCAAGGCATCATTCCTGCCCCTGAAGGTGAATACTGCCGGTGTGATTCCTCCTATCTTTGCATCATCGTTGATTCTGCTGCCGGCAACATTTGCGCAGTTTACCAAGGATGTGCCGAGTCTTGCCTGGCTGGGTGAGATTTCAGCAGCGCTCTCACCGGGTGCATGGTTGTATATGTTGCTGTTCACGGCACTGGTTGTGTTCTTCTGCTTTTTCTACACGGCAATTGTATTCAATCCAAAGGATACTGCGGATAACCTGAAGAAAAACGGCGGTTTTATTCCGGGTATTCGTCCGGGCCAGAAAACGGCTGATTATGTGGATAACGTTTTAACCCGTATTACCGTCACTGGCGCTGCATACGTCACAGCTGTATGCCTGCTGCCGCAATGGTTGATTTCGGAGCTCTCAGTGCCGTTCTACTTCGGCGGTACGTCATTGCTGATCGTTGTGGTGGTTACGATGGACACCATGGGTCAGATCCAGTCTCATCTGATGAGTCATCAGTATGAGGGGTTGATGAAAAAAGCCCGTCTGAGAACCGGCAAATAAATGAACGTCATTCTGTTTGGACCTCCTGGTGTCGGCAAAGGCACACAGGGTGAAAAGCTCGCTGCACAAATGAGCATGTCCCATCTGGCTATGGGTGACATTCTGCGCGCAGCAGTGCGCAATGGCACCGACGCCGGCCTGAAAGCCAAAACGTTCATGGATGCAGGCAAGCTGGTTCCTGATGAAGTGGTCGTTGCCATGATTGAAGACCGTATCGCTGAAGATGAAGCCAAAGGTTTCCTGCTCGACGGTTTTCCGCGTAATGTGGCACAGGCAGTGGCTCTGGATGAAATGCTGACCAGACATGGCCTGAATGTTGACCATGTGGTCTTCATGGATGCACCTGAAAAGAACCTGCTGGATCGTCTTTGCGGCCGATTGATTTGCAGGGCTTGCGGTTTTGGATTTCATAGGCAGTATTCGCCGCCCCAAAAATCAGGGATCTGCGATCGTTGCGGCGGAGAACTGTATCAGCGGGAAGATGATCGTGAGGAAGTGATTGCGCATCGTCTGGAAGTGTATCGTGAGCAGACCCGGCCTCTACTTGGTTATTACCATGAGAAGGAAGGTTTCAGCAAGCTGGATGCTTCCGGTGAAACGGCAGCGGTCTACGCCGCGCTGAAACAGGTGGTAGAGATACAGCATGGCTAAAGAAGATATTATCGAAATGTCAGGGGAAGTGGTTGAGAAGCTTCCTAACGCCATGTTCACAGTTAAGCTGGAAAACGGACACGAACTGCTGTGTACGATTTCCGGAAAAATGAGGAAGTACTACATCCGTATTCTTCCTGGCGACAAAGTAACGGTGGAGATCTCTCCATACGACTTGTCTCGTGGTCGTATCAGCTACCGCGAAAAATAATCAACTGACCCTTACGGGCGGTTGGCCGGAATTCCCGGTAATGATTTGAGGAGGTACAGGCGTGAAAGTCCGTGCATCAGTCAAGAAAATGTGTTTGAAATGTCGTGTGATTCGTCGTAAAGGCGTAGTTCGCATTATCTGTGATAATCCTCGACATAAACAGCGTCAGGGTTAAGTAAGTTGCGCGCGTGCCTGGTAATCGCTATGGTTCGCGCCCTTTTTCTTAAGGCCTAAGGAGGCAAGAAGTGGCTCGTATTTCGGGTGTAAATATTCCGACTCAGAAGCGTGTAGAAGTCGCTCTGACTTATATCTTTGGTATTGGGACAACCAGCTCCAAGGAAATTCTATCCAAAGCTGGCATCAGTGCAGATCTGCGCGTGAAGGATTTGAGTGACGATGACGTCGCCAAGATCCGTACAGTGATTGATGCAGAATACACCGTTGAAGGTGATCTGCGTCGTGAAGTGATCATGAACATCAAGCGTCTTACAGACCTTGGTTGCTATCGTGGCCTTCGTCACCGCAAAGGGCTGCCTGTTCGCGGTCAGCGTAGTAAAACCAATGCACGTACACGCAAAGGTCCGCGCCGTACTGTAGCCGGCAAGAAGAAGTAAGGGGATAAACGATGGCTCCACCTAAGAAAAAAGCTGCTAAAGCTGCTGTCACCAAGAAACGCGTTCGCAAGAATATTGCCAACGCCGTTGCTCACATCAAGGCCAGCTTTAACAATACAATTATTACCTTCACCGATGATGCTGGTAACGCACTCTCCTGGGCAACCAGCGGCGGCGTCGGCTTCAAAGGCTCTCGCAAGAGTACTCCCTTCGCGGCACAGGTTGCTGCTGAGGAAGCTGCACGCAAGGCAATGGATCATGGCGTAAAGAACTGTGCTGTTCTTGTTCGTGGTCCAGGTAGCGGACGTGAGTCTGCGCTGCGTGCTATTTCTGCGGTAGGTATCAATGTGACGTCGATTCGCGATGTTACACCAATTCCACATAATGGATGTCGCCCTCCCAAGCGGCGCCGTGTTTAGGAGTACAATTTAATGGCACGTTATCTGGAAGCCAAATGCCGCTTATGCAGGCGCGAAGGCGAAAAACTATTTTTGAAAGGCAGCAAATGCCACTCTGACAAATGCCCGATCGAGCGTCGTCCTTACGCGCCTGGTATGCATGGACAGAACCGTCGTCAGAAAACCTCTGATTACGGCCTGCAGTTGCGCGAAAAGCAGAAAGTAAAACGTATTTATGGTTTGCAGGAAAAACAGTTCCGCGCCTACTTTGCTGAAGCTGACCGTATGGCTGGCGTAACAGGTCTTAACCTGCTGCACCTGATCGAAGCACGTCTGGACAATGTGATTTATCGCATGGGCATGGCCACTTCCCGTACAGAAGCTCGTCAGATCGTTCGTCACAAGCTGGTTAAAGTTGATGGCAGAATTGCCAACATTCCTTCATTCAGTGTTCGTGTTGGCGCTCGCCTGGAGCTTGTTGATGCTGCAAAAGAACACCTGCGTGTAAACGCTGCAGCTGCAGCTGCGGGTAACACCGGAACTTCCGAGTGGATGGATGTTGATCTGCCGACTCGTCAGGGTACATTCCGTGAACTTCCTGCACGTGATCAGCTGGATGCGAATATCCGCGAACAGTTGATTGTTGAACTTTACTCCAAGTAATAACTACTGAGGTCTCTCACATGCAGTTGATCAATCCGCGTAATATTACCATTGAAGAAAAAGTTGCCGGCCGTTCTGCCAAGATCGTTTTCGAACCTCTTGAGCGTGGATACGGAACCACAATCGGTAACAGTATCCGTCGTATGCTGCTGTCTTCCCTGCCGGGAGCAGCGGTAACTTCGGTTACTTTTGATGGCGTATCGCATGAATACGACACCATCAAGGGTGTTCGTGAAGACGTGATGGATATCATCCTGACTCTGAAAGAGCTGGATATCCGCATGGAAAGCGATGATGCGGCCAGAATTTCCCTGAATGTGAAAGGCCCATGTGTAGTGACTGCCGGTGATATTCAGTGCCCGGCCGGTCTGATGGTTCTCAATCCTGATCTGGAACTGGCACACCTGAATGATGATGGTCATCTGAAGGTTGAAGCAGTGGTAGAGAAAGGTCGCGGTTATGATGCTGCTTCCGAGCGTCAGGTTGAAGAGCGTGCTGTCGGTTCACTGCTGGTAGATGCTTCATTCTCACCGATCCGTCGTGTTGCTACCCGTGTGGAACCTGCCCGTGTCGGTCAGCGCACCGACTATGATAAGCTGATCATGGAAGTTGATACCAACGGTTCATTGACACCTGAAGAGGCTATCAATGCCGCGGCAGCTATTTTTGAACAGCAGCTGGCAGTATTTGTCGATTTTAACGCTATCGGTAAAGGTACTGTTGAAGTTGAAGTTGATAATGGCCTCGATGATCTGCTGGCTCAGCCTATTGAACATCTGGACCTGTCAGTTCGTTCCATGAACTGCCTGAAATCTGACGATGTGTTCCGTGTCGGTGATCTGGTTCAGCGTAGTGAGCAGGAAATGCTGCGCACGCCTAACTTCGGTCGCAAATCATTGAACGAAATCAAGGAAGTTCTGGAAAACATGGGCCTGGAACTGGGCATGCAACTGGACAACTGGCCACCACAAGATTCCGCTGACTCGCTGGAAAGCTGAGTCGGTCCATATAGAATAGGAAGAGGATAGAACAATGAGACATCGTAAACATAGTAATTCATTGGGACTGGTAACTGCACATCGTCGTGCACTGCTGGCTAATATGGCTGCTTCACTTCTGACACATGGCCGCATTGAAACAACTGAAGCCAAGGCTCGTGCTGTACGTCCTTACGTTGAAAAGCTGATTACGCTTGGCAAACGCGGTGACCTGCATGCCCGTCGTCAGGCTCTGGCCAAACTGCGTCATCGTCCAATCGTTGACCGTCTGTTCGGTGATGTTGCAACTGCATGTTCTGATCGCGTTGGTGGTTACACCCGCATGATCAAAACCGGCTACCGTGCCGGTGATGCTGCGCCAATGGCTATTGTAGAACTGGTTGATCCAATCGTTGCTGCAACTACAGAAGCTTAAGTAAAACAAGATTCATCAAAGGCTCCGCTTCGGCGGGGCCTTTTTTTTGTGCGCCGGGCATGGCGCACGTTCAGGAGGGTGGAAGTCCCTCTTTGCGCCCAGTCGATGGGAAGCAACCGTCTATGCAAGGGTGTCCACCGTGAGGTGGAATCTGAAGGAAGCAAATGACGACAGTACGGACGCGACGTACAGAAACCGGATATAAGGCCGGACAGCGCCGGGTAAGCAGGCAATGGACTGCGATGCCCGATAATCGATCGGGGTGCTGTCTGGTAAATTCGGCGTGGCCCGTACGAAGAACGTGTGTCTTACCCCGGGAGATCTCCACGG
>MNWZ01000129.1 GCA_001871925.1 Zetaproteobacteria bacterium CG1_02_53_45 | reverse complement strand
CTTTTGCTCGCTACACCAGACGTTCCAGCCTTCCCCGCATTGGCGGACGGGTCGGCCTGTGCATCGTCCTTTTCGAGGATTGCTCAGCGTTTACTCACGTTACGGCCTGCACACTCGCCAAGTCACCTATGTGACCCTCTACACCAGAGGCTTCAGCCATTTCGTTACCTCCATGACTGCTCTGATTGCTTCCGGCTGGAGCAAAAGTTGCCGGGTGGGACTTTCACCCACTGGGATATCGCCGCCTTTCCACGGCGCACGCGCAAACCTGGACGTTACATCGGTATCGACAGTTAAAGGAGAATGACCCATCCATCCATTTTTGGGCCAGACTCTTTGCCCTGGGCTCGGGCACCAACGGGATTGTTCTGGGAATACTTCCATGGATCGTAATGGATGCCTCATCCACATTCATTGTCATTTCTCTGATCGTGATCACCTGTGGCCTGGTATCAGCAGCCATTGGCACAAACTCTTCCTACCCCCTTACTTTTTTCGCCTTTGCTACGCCCTCTATTCTGTTGCTGGATGCCCGCCTGGCCATTGAAGAGAATTTGGTTGCCTATGCTCCGCTGCTGTTGATTTATTTTGTTGCAACCTTAATGGCTTCGAACCATTTCTCCCGCCTGGTGCACGGATCGATAGAGAAAGGTTTGCAAAACAAAGCCCTGTTGAAAGAGTTGGAAGTCAAAAAAGAGGAAGCCGAACACGCCAACCATCAGAAAACCCGCTTTCTGGCTGCTGCCAGCCATGACCTGCGTCAACCGATTCATGCCATTGACCTGTTTGCCGATGTGCTGGAGCAGAAATTGCAAGATAGGGAACAGCAACAGCTACTCAGTAAAATGCGCGATTCGGTGAGCTCCATGGCCGGCCTGCTCGATTCATTGCTGGATATGTCCAAGCTCGATGCCGGACTGGTGCACGTGGAACGGCAATCGTTTGCGCTGGCGATACTGGTTTATAATCTTAGGGAAGAGTTCTCACAGCAGGCAAGCGATAAGCATTTACAACTCAATATCGATATAGATGCATTTCTTCTGGAGACCTGTTTCATTAATTCCGACCCGGCACTGCTGGAGAACATCCTGCGCAACCTGATATCCAATGCGCTCAAATACACTGAAACAGGCTCGATCACCCTGAGCTGCAGACAACAGGATGATGGTTATGCGCTCAGCGTGCGCGATAGCGGCATTGGTATCCCCACTGACGAGCAGAAAAAAATATTCGATGAGTTCTATCAGGTCGATAATCCGGAACGTGACCGCAGCAAGGGCATTGGCCTGGGCCTCTCCATTGTCAAGCGCCTCAGCCATCTATTGGACCACCCCTTTCGCTTCACGTCAGTAGCCGGTCAGGGCAGCAGCTTTACCATCTTTGTTCCTTCTGGTCAGTTAACTGATATAACCGCAGCCATGCCTGAAGTGAGCCACAAACTCGATGCCCGCGTCATGGTCATTGATGATGATCAGACTATTCTCGAAGGTATGGAGAGGATGTTATCAAATTGGGGTTGCAGTGCGTTATCGGCGCAGTCCATCAGCGAAGCCACCGCACTGCTAAAAGACGGAATTGCCCCCAATGTTGTCGTTGCAGATTTCCGTCTGCGCGAAGATCAAACCGGCATTGAAGCCATTCGAGCGGTACGGGAAATTACCGGGGATGCCCGACTGCCGGGCATCATTATTACAGGAGATACAGAACCTGCCCGTATGCAGGAGATGAAAGAAGCCGGTTTTGAAGTGTTACATAAACCGGTGAAAGCAGTGCGTTTGCGTGCATTGATCCAGTTCGTATTAAAGCAGGGAGAGTGCAAACCGCCGATGGATATGAACACTCAGGCTTAAAAGCATCAACGACTACCCGATCTCGCGCCTGCTTGATGAACCGATAAGGCCTGAGCATTTTCAACTGTTGGTGCGGGCCTTCTGGATCGCCTGGGTGCGGCTATTGACGCCGAGCTTGCGAAAAAGGGCAGAAACATGCTGTTTCACAGTACTGTCGGTCAGGTCCAGAGCAACAGCGATCTCTTTATTGGATTTACCATCGATCAACATCTGCCATATCTGTTGTTGGCGTGGTGAAATCGACGAGGCTGTTGATGCCGCATCCGGCGAATGCTCGCTACTGTTGTCAAAATATATCGACGGGACATATCGTTCGCCGGTGAGCACCATCTGGATCGCGGCAAGCATCACTTTGCCCGCTGATGACTTTGAAATAAACCCCATAGCACCGGCATCCAGACAGGCCTTCACCACATAACCGGCATCACTACCCGAGATCACCACCACAGCTGTTTGCGGCACTGACTCACAGATATGCCGAACGCCGTCGGCATTGGCAACGCCGGGCATATCAAGGTCGAGCAACACCAGATCAAACATACCTTCATGTTTCAGATGTACCTCGATCTCGCGGCGATTCCTGGCCTCGGCCACTTCGACCGGCCCCAACGTCTGCAACAACAGACTCATCCCGTCACGAAACAAGGCATGATCGTCGGCAATAAGAATATTCATAGCCCCATGATTAACCACACGCCTCCTGATGTAAACCAGCCCAAATGGATTATCAGTATAGTACAAAAGTACTGGGTATAACACCTTTGTCCGTCTGTCGGTTTCATACAGCCCGCTTAGAATATCGATTGCTGATGGGGCGATCGGACTTGGGACAGAATGCCGAAAGACTGTTGACGCAACACTGCAAAACACACCGAGAGTGTAGGGGGGAAAAGATGAAATCCAGACTCATATATACAGCGATCATTGTTGCATTCTGCAGCAATGTTGCCTGGGCAGACGAGGCCCGTGAATCACGTCACGATGGCGAAATTGCTAATACGAAACTCACCATCAAAAGCCTTAATCAGACAGTTACAGGCAACACTGCTGCAGTCGCTGCTAATAAGGCGGCGATTGCCAACATTCAGCTAACACCTGGCCCGCAGGGCCCGGCTGGTGCTGACGGCGCAGTCGGTGCAACAGGCGCTCAGGGTCCAATCGGCCTGACCGGTGCAACAGGCGCTCAAGGCCCAATCGGTCTGACAGGCCCACAGGGCCCGGCTGGCGCTGATGGCGCGACTGGTGCAACAGGCCCTCAGGGACCGATTGGTTTGACCGGCGCAGCGGGTACGAATGGGACAAACGGTGCCGATGGCGCAGCAGGTCCCCAGGGTCCAATCGGACTGACTGGTCCGGCAGGTCCGCAGGGACAGGTTGGCGCCAACGGATTTGACGGCGCTCCCGGAGCTCAGGGACCAGCCGGCCCTCAAGGTCCGGCTGGACCGGCAGGCCCAAGCGGCGTCATTGATCCTGCTGCGTTGAATGCGGCAATCTGTGGCCTCTACGATGCAGCCGGGGCAGCCAGACCGGGAATTTGCCCGTATGCTGTTGGCGATACAGGGCCTGCGGGTGGGACGGTATTTTATGTTGATGCCACAGGTACTCATGGACAGGAGTTCGGGCCTGAGCTGGGCCCCGCCCCATGGGGATGCGCGCCTCTCAATATACCCGCAGTATTTTTTGATAGCACCAACACTACCAACATTGACGGAGCGGCAAACACTGCGGCCATTATGGCTGCCTGCGCTGATCCCGGCATCGCTGCCAGGTTGGCGGATGCATATGTGTCCCCGAATGGTAGCACCGGTTGGTTCTTACCAAGTGTGTTGGAAGGCAATAGGATGTTTTCAACACGTCTCCAGACTGGCGTTCGCGTTGATCATGGCTACTTATTATCCAACCAATATGGTCCGAGTTATGTCTATGGCGTTGGCAACAATGGCGTCGGAACTTTTAACCAATATGCACCGGCGTTATTAGTTCCGGTACACTCGTTCTGATAATCATAGCTTAGGGGCGAGCCTTCTGAAGCATTCAAAATGCAGATGCTTATCAATAACAAAGGAAACGGCCAGCTTATGCTGGTCGTTTCCTTTTGCGGTTAGAGCCTTGGGAGCCGGCTTGCGCGAAACGCCGATAAAGTCTTATGTATGGCCAGCCGTGTCTGGCCTGCTACCCTGCACAGGGTGAATATTGTGAGAAGATTACCGTTATTAACTGAACTCAGTTTGCTTGCACTGCTGATCTGGCTGCTTGCCGGTTGGTTGCTGCCATCCGATAAGAGTGGCTCTGCCGGTTCGCAGCCGTCAGATCTCAGTATATCGCCTTCCACAACCTTGCCTGCACTTGGTGAACTGATAGCCGTGCCGCTGTTTGGTGAGACTCCTCCCCCGCAATCCATGCCACAGTCAAAACCGGTGCAGCAGTCACAGCCTGCGATCAAACCGTTGCAGATCATACTGATTGGCACCGTCATGGCCGGCGAACATTCCGCAGCTGTTGTCTCCATTGACAGTAAACCGGCGCAACAAACGGTGTTTGTCGGTAAGCAAATTCAGCCGGGAGTGACACTATTTCATGTTGATAGCGATGCGATTGTGGTGGAGCAATCCGGCAGGCGGCAGCTTGTAAGCCTGCAACGAGAGGTTCTGCAAGGCATGACGATTTCAGAAGATAGACCGGCAGCAACAGGCAACGATGCCGGAAAGGTTCCAGCTGCCCGGCTTTCTGATAAAAGCGCATCATCATTACAATCAGATAAAAAAACTCCACTGACCCGGCCTGCAGTCGCCGGTATAGCCAGTTTATTAACGCAGGCGATATTCACCCCGCATGTCTCGGATGGAAAACAGGATGGCTTGCAGATTTCGCATATAGTATTGGGCTCGCCGTTTCACAAAAGCGGCTTGTTCAATGGCGATGTGATCCGTTCCGCGAATGGTCAGGCATTCGATCATGCCAAAGATGCAATGGAATTACTCCGGATCATGCAGGCATCCGGTCCGATTGACTTTGAAATCATGCGCGCCGGCAATGTTCAGGACATTCATTTTAACCAGCCGGATGAATGAAAGATTCTGATGAGAATTACCGGAGCTCTGAACAGCAAAGGCGGTGCCTGGTCTTGCTTCGCGCATTGGCATGAGTAGCCATACATCGAAGCTCTTTGGGCGTACGTCGTAACCGAAAAACTCAGTCTGACACCACGTTAAAGAGCCTCCGCCCCAAGGCCAGCCCCGTTAAAGTTTAATGCGTCTTGTTCGCAGTCACATCGTACAGACTGCCCGAAACATATTTGTGTAAAACGCTGGCCACCAACATTTGATAAGAAATACCTTCTTTCAGCGCCCTTCTCTGAAGAGCAGATAAATCCCTTCCGGACAACCTGATATTGATTCTTATATCTTTTTTGAACGTAGCTGCCGCAATATCTTCAATAGAGACTTTTCGCTCTTTAGTCACCGTGGTGCTGAATTCATGACTCATAAGCATTTAAAAGGTCTTGCTCTTCCTGATCTAATTTAACTCTTTTCATCACTTCTCTCCCAGGTACTGCTTGGTGGCTTTACGGCCAGGCACTATTGTCATCTCTCTGTCACTACAACATGCCAACATAATATCGTCATTGTGAACCTGATCCGCAATCCAGGTTAAAGGGAAGCGTCCCGTTTATCTAAAGGGAAGCGTCCCGTTTATCTCGTTTATCTCCCGTTTATCCGCAAGACTGATCATTTTTGCCAGTGTTACTATTCTCGAGTAAGTAACATCATCAGTATCCGGGAGAAAAATCCATTCTACATGGTGCTTTTGAGAGACACGTGGCAGGCATCCTTAATTTTGGCATTGCCTATATTTTGACGTCAAAGTAAACTGCATTGCATATGTAATGCAGGAGGTTCGCCCATGAAATCCGCTACCATTCCGCCTTTGAGAGTTACACCGGACCTGCGTCAGGATGCCGAGAGTGTTTTGAAAGAAGGTGAAACACTCAGCAGCTTTGTCGAGGAGTCACTGCGCAAACAGATTGAGTACCGCAAATTTAAACAGGAGTTCATTGCCAGAGGCATGGTGGCACGAGATCAGGCCAAAGCCACCGGACGGTATGTTTCAAAAGAAGAGGTCATGGACTCCCTGCATTCGATCCTTAACAAAACGCAACAAAAACAGTGAGTTACCAACTTCGCTTCACCGAAGAAGCTTTTGAAGACTTAAAGTGGCTGTATGCATTCACCGCCGAAAACGATCCGGCATCAGCAGAAAAGGCGTTTGAGATCATAGGCAAGGCATGGGGAATCATCGAGACATTCCCGTTTTCCTGTCGTAAGGCTGAAAGCACGAACCCTTTTCTTCGCGAACTTGTGATCCCATTCGGAGTAGCGGGATACGTCGCCCTGTTTGAGATCGAAAGCAATCAGGTGGTTACCGTTCTGGCTGTCCGCCATCAGCGGGAAGAGGATTACCACTAGTTCCTGTTGAAGGCAGATATGATAAGGGCGGCCACTGGCCGCCCTTATACTTTTAATCAGACCAGCTTCTTGTATTTCATGCGATGCGGCTGGATGGCATCTTCACCAAGACGACGTTTCTTGTCAGCCTCGTACTCTTCGAAGTTACCCTCGAACCACTCGACATGGCCATCGCCTTCAAAGGCCAGCATATGCGTCGCTACACGGTCAAGGAACCAGCGGTCATGCGAAATCACCACGGCGCAACCGGCAAAATCGAGCAGCGCCTCTTCCAGTGCACGCAATGTTTCCACATCAAGGTCATTGGTCGGCTCATCGAGCAGCAACACATTGCCGCCCTCTTTCAACATTTTGGCCAGATGCACGCGATTGCGTTCACCGCCTGAAAGCGTGCCGATCTTCTTCTGCTGGTCGCCGCTCTTGAAGTTGAAACGGCCGCAGTAGGCGCGACTCGGCACCTCGACCTTGCCCAGATACATCGAATCGGAACCGCCGGAAATCTCTTCCCATACGGTCTTGTTAGCATCGAGCGCATCGCGCGACTGGTCGACATAGGAAAGTTTGACCGTGTCACCCATAATCAGTTCACCGGAGTCCGGTTTTTCCTGACCGGTAAACATGCGGAACAGTGTCGTTTTGCCGGCACCGTTGGCGCCGATAATGCCGACAATGCCGCCGCGCGGCAGATTGAAGTTCAAATCCTCAACCAGCAGGCGATCACCGAAGCCTTTTTTCACATGTTCGGCCTTGAACACGATATCGCCCAGACGTTCGCCGGACGGGATGAAAATCTGTTTGGTGGCGTTACGCTCCTGCACCTCGCGGCTGGAAAGATCGTCAAAGGCCTTCAGACGCGCTTTCGACTTGGCATGACGCCCCTTGGTGCCGGCACGTACCCATGCCAGCTCCTCGGCCATGGCTTTCTGGCGGGATGACTCCTGCTTCTCCTCCACAGCCAGACGTTTCTCTTTCTGCTCCAGCCATGAGCTGTAGTTACCCTCAAACGGGATTCCCCTTCCTCTGTCCAGCTCCAGAATCCAGCCGGCCACATTATCGAGGAAATAACGGTCATGGGTTACGGCCACAACGGTGCCCGGATAGTCGTGCAGGAAACGCTCCAGCCAGGCAACCGACTCGGCATCCAGATGGTTGGTCGGCTCATCAAGCAGCAGCATATCGGGATTGGAGAGCAGCAGTCTGCACAGTGCGACACGGCGGCGTTCACCACCGGAAAGTTTGCTGACATCGGCATCCCACTCCGGCAAACGCAGCGCATCAGCCGCAATCTCCAGTTTACGATCCAGATTATGGCCGTCACCGGACTCAATAAATGCCTCCAGCCTGGCCTGCTTGACTGCAATAGCATCGAAATCGGCATCAGGCTCGGCGTAAGCGGCATACACCGCATCAAGCTCGGCCAGTGCGTCCTTCATCGGCTGCACGGCCTCTTCAACATTGCCGCGCACATCCTTGCTCGGGTCCAGTTCAGGTTCCTGTGACAGATAACCGATACGGATGCCCGGAGCCGGACGCGCTTCACCGAGAATCTCTTCATCGAGCCCCGCCATGATTTTCAACAGCGTGGATTTACCGGAACCGTTCAGGCCGAGCACGCCGATCTTGGCGCCGGGGAAGAAGGAAAGGTAGATATCCTTGAGAATCTCCCTTTTGCCGGCAACCACCTTGCCAACGCCCTGCATCGAATAGATATACTGATAATCGGCCATCTTTGAACTCCGGGTAACATTTGGAATATGCTGAAACACTGCATCATGATTTTTCTGGTCTGCGCAGGATAGGATGATTCATGCCGGTTTCAAGCAACCGACGAAACCGTTTGATTTTTTCACCGCCCAAACGGCATCCTCTTTGACATACGAAATTCACCTGCACGCTCAAGGGATGTGATTTTGCAGCGCTGTGGTTACTATGCCGCAGGCGGAGGAGATCACATGTCTGAGTTCAAAGATCGAATTATCATGGTGACCGGTGCATCCGATGGCATCGGGCAACAGGTTGCAGCAGCGCTCGGCGCAGCCGGAGCCTGTGTGATTGCACTCGGCCGCAAGGAAGAGGGGCTGCAGCAGACACTGGAACGTGTCGAAGAGCTGGGCGGACGCTGCCTCTGCATCCCGTTTGATCTGACGGATTTCGATCATTACGGCAAACTGTTCCTGACGCTGAAAGATCAGATTCCGCATCTCGACGGTCTGGTTCATTGTGCGGGCTCCATCGACCGATGCACACCCATGCAGTACATTAAAACCAAAGATTTCCGCAACATGCTCGATATTCACCTGACTGCGCCGAACATGCTCACCCAGATGATGCTGCCACTGCTCAAACGCGCACCCGCCGCATCTGTCGTATTCACAACCTGTGATATGGTTCAGGAAGATCAGGCCAACTGGCACGCTTATGGACTTGCCAAACGCGCACTGGCCTATGCTGCCTCGATGTGGCAGATGGAACATCCTGATTCGACTTACCGCTTCAACACACTCAATCCGGGTCGCGTTCGCACCGCCCTGTTCAAGCGCACCTTCGGTGGTGAACATCCGAGTATGGTACCCGCGCCGGCAAGCGTTACACCGGCTTACCTCTACCTGCTATCCGATGCTGCCAAAGAGCTACGCGGCCAGACATTACATGCCGTTGACCTGATTTAACCTTCAACGTAACTATTCAGCACATATAGAAAAGCGATGGTCAAAGGCATTCACCGCAAAGGACGCAGAGGAAAATCAAGGCAATCAAAGAGAGTGCTTATTTAATACTCAAAGATACCCTGAATAACTTCACCCTGAAGTTATTCAGCACGCAAAGGCAAAAGCACCCCAGGGTACTCTCTCTGCCGCTTCTCGCGGCATTCACCTTGCGTAGTTTTTCCTTTGCTCACAACAACATTGCAAATGAATATACGGGGCGGCCATTGGAGTCGTGCCAGCGGCCATATTCATATGTTTCGTCTTTCCTCTGCGTCCTCTGCGGGAAAGTTCAGAATCGGCCAAACGGTGGTGAACAGTCGCTTATGCGTAACTGTCTAAAACTTTCGTGTCCTTCGTGGTGAAAGCTGCCTGATCAGATTAAACCTTCGTCTCAACCTGCTCCAGTACAGCCAGCGCTGCATCGAAGTCGTACTGGCTCACCAGTTTACGCATCTGTTCAACTTCCCTGATCAGATCCGATGATGAGAGGTGGGCTTCAATCTCGTCAATCAATTCCACTGCATCGCCATCATAGGCCTCAAGCATTTCACGCATGCGGGCCAGTAAATCGCGGGCCAGTCCGGCATCCATATCGGCACTGACAACCTGTTCTTCCGGAGCACTGGATTCTCGCCAGGTCGTGATAGCACGCGTGACTGTACGCACACGCTCAGCGACTTTCTCCAGCTGATCCTCACCTACATCCATACCCTGCTTGATCCACTGCTCCAGCCTGGAAACCTCGGCAAACAGGGCATTGGCGCCGATATTGCCGGCCACCCCTTTCAGAGAGTGAATCAAACGCTGAACCTGTGCCTTGTCACCGGCTTTGAGCAACTCCTGTGAGCGGGGAATCACATCAGCCTGGGAATCGGCGAATTTATACAACACCTTCTGATACAGGGATGTATCACCACCGATACGTTTTAATCCGTCACTGGTATCGATCTCGGCAAGCTCGGGGATCACAATCGTCTGCTCTGACAACTTCTCCTGCTGAATAACTTCCGTCAGACTCAGGCGGGAGTTGGAAATCCATTTATCCAGTTTAGTGTAGAGGTCGAGCGGATCAATCGGCTTGGCAACATGATCATTCATGCCGGCATCAAGACAGTCTTTCACATCAGCGGGCATGGCATTGGCTGTCATGGCAATAATCGGCAGATCTTCGGCATTAAAATCACGGCGGATCAGCCTGGTCGCTTCCAGCCCGCCCATCACCGGCATCTGCATATCCATCAACACACCGTCAAAACTGTCATGTTGGACGGCATCGACAGCCTCCTGCCCGTTATGGGCAATCGCCAGACTGATGCCGGCTTTGGTCAGCAGACCTTCAGCCACCAACTGGTTAATATCGTTGTCTTCCACCAGCAGTAGTCTGGCTCCCTGCAGATGAGCGATTTTCTTGACCGGCAAGCGTCCCTCTTCGTCAACCGGTAAATCAGCCGTTTCCACGCGTTGAAACAGTGACAGAATGGATGCCAGCATGGATGTTGACGTGACCGGCTTGAACAGTGTCGCACTGATGCCGGAGAGTGCGGCATCCTGATCGGAGACAACCTGCCCGTAATTGGCGGCAAGGATGGAAGGCGGCATGTCGGAGAGCCCTGCGGCAGCCTGAATCTGCTGCACACTGTCGATCCCCTTCATATCGGCAAGTGTCCAGTCGACCAGCATCACATCAACAGCGGGCTCACGCTGAAGCACGGCAGCCGCTTCAGCCACGGTAGAGGCCTTGGTAAAGGCAAAACCGTAGGACTTCAGATAACGGCACAGAATTGCTTTTGAGTCCTCGTTATCATCAACCACCAGCACATGCTTGCCTTTTATGGCGGCCGGCAGCTGCAGCTCATCCGCCAGATACTCTTCTCCGATACCGAAGTGCGCGGTAAAGAAGAAGCTACTGCCCTGATTCTCTTCACTGTGCAGTCCGATTTCACCGCCCATCAGTTCGGCCAGCTGCTTGCAGATGGCCAGACCGAGGCCTGTGCCGCCGAATTTGCGGGTAGTCGAGCTGTCGGCCTGCGAAAATGCCTGAAACAGCCGGGATTTCTGCTCCTCATTCAAACCAATGCCCGTGTCCGTAATTTCAAAACGCAGCACAAAATGATCATCGTGGCGCTCGAACACCCGGCTGGAAACAACGATCTGGCCGTTCTCGGTAAATTTGACGGCATTATTCACAAGATTGAGCAATATCTGTCCCAGACGATACGGATCACCCTTCAGGCGTGGCATGCAGGTCGGGCAATCAATAAGGAAATCCAAACCCTTTTCACTGGCTCTGACGCCGCCGATACCGGCCAGGTTATGCATCACCTCATCCAGATCGAAATCAATGAGATCCAGCTCCATCTTGTCCGCCTCGATCTTGGAAAAATCGAGAATATCGTTGATAATGGAAAGCAGCGATTCAGAGGCTTTCAGGGTTTTCGACAGATAATTGCGCTGCAGCTTGTCTTCCTCACGATCCAGAGCCAGATGAGTCAGCCCTATCACGGCATTGATCGGGGTACGAATCTCATGGCTCATATTGGCCAGAAATTCGGATTTACTCTTGTCGGCCTGAATAGCCCGATCCATAGCCAGCGCCAGCTCACGCGTACGCTCCTCGACCTTCTGCTCAAGGATCAGACTATGGTCTTCCAGCTGGTCATGCGTCTGTTTCAGGCTGGCAGCCATCTCCTCCAGTGAAGTGACCAGTGCCCCGATCTCATCATCGGTCTGGGTGCTCAGATGCGGCGTTGCGTTAAATTCACCTCTGGCAAGCTCACGCGAGAAATTCACCAGACTGCGCAGTGGCCGCGTCCAGCGACTGGCCAGTAAAAAAACAATAATGCTGCCGATGATCAGAAAAACGATGGAGGTGATCACTGAGCGGACGATCATGTTATTGATCTCTTCATCCACATAGGCCTGCGATTCAGCCAGCGTCTGGTTCAGTGCATCACGTGAGAATCCCAGACGCAATGAACCCCACTTGACCCGCGGATTCAGATAAATCGGTACTATGGTTTCCATGAACTCATGTGTATCGACAGCAAACTCATAACGTGTGGTTTTCATCTGGTTTTCGGCAAAGGATGAAGCATCGCCGGAAAGAATCTTGTGCCGCACTTCATTACTCAAATCCTGACCGTAGGCAATCACCGGCTTGCTCGAACGCATCAGTATCACATATTCCAGGTTATCCACGTCTTTCACTGCATCGTGAATAAATTCCTGCAACGCTTCATAATCAAAAACCACGATGCGCTTCTGGATATGCTCGGACATATAACCCGAAGCCTTCTCCGAACGTTTGATCATCTCTTCCTGTAAAAAAGAGCTGTGCGTGGACAGTGCCTTGATCAGGTTCTTGCGCTGTGCATCCACCTGCACCAGCGTCAACAACGTCACCATGGCCAGGATCATGCCGACCATAGCCATTTCCAGTTTCCAGCGTATGCCTCTGCGTACCTTGAGATTCAGGTCCGGGGTTACTTCTTCAGTCATAGGCTTTTTCTCATTGATTCATCATTCCTGGTTTCGCCAGCATTGCAAGGCTCAGGATAACGATTCCTGCGCCATTTACATAGTTGATTTGTTACACGGCAACTGCAGCTAAAAACAGAGTAGGCTGTGGCAGGTCTTGGCGTTATGATTGCCCGATGACCCCATCACCTGATCTTTCCGTTTCATTTGCCGGTTTAACACTCCAGACACCGCTGGTTCTGCTCTCCGGTTGCGTCGGTTTCGGGGAGGAATACACCCGTGTGGAAGGCTGGAACAATCGCCATATCGGCGCAGTCATCCTCAAGGGCACAACGCTTGAGCCACGCATGGGCAATGCCCCGCACCGCGTCTATGAAACGCCTTCGGGCATGCTCAATGCCATCGGCCTGCAAAACCCGGGGGCGCGTTATGTGGTAGACCATATCCTGCCGTATCTGCCGACTGATGAAACCCAGTTCTGGGCCAATGCCAACGGCACTTCTCCCGAAGAGTATGGTGAAGTCGCACGCATCTTTGATGATTCGCCGGTTACCGCCATTGAGATCAATATCTCCTGCCCCAATGTAAAAGAAGGCGGCGTCCATTTCGGCAATGATCCATGTATGGCTGCGCGTGTGGTTGAGGCCATGCGCCCGCACACCAGCAAACCGCTGATCACCAAACTCTCACCCAACAGCGCCGACATCGCCGCCACCGCACGCATGGTCATTGAAGCAGGCTCTGACGGCCTCTCCGTAATCAATACGCTGGTCGGCATGGCGGTGGATATCGAGAGCGGAAAACCGGTGATCGATAACATCTCCGGCGGTCTGTCCGGACCATGTATCAAGCCGGTTGCCCTGTGGAAAATCCATCAGACACGCGCCATTGCCGCCAAACATAATATTCCGATCCTCGGTCAGGGCGGCATCACCTGCGCCAAGGACGCCATCGAATTTGCCATTGTCGGCTCCGACGCCATCGGCATCGGCACCGGCCTGTTTTATGACCCGCTGATGTGCGGCAAGCTGCTCGATGAGCTTTCCGACTACCTGAGCCGCAAACAACTGGCATCCTATTCCGATCTCGTAGGAACACTTGTTACGAAACAGCTTTAAGGCTCTGCTGCTTTGCCTGCTGCTGGCCTGCCCTCTGCTGTTTTGCGGCACGGCACAGGCAGGCACCCTCTCTGTTGTCGGGCAATCGCGCTGGGTGACTGTGGCTAACGTATTTGACGGCGACACATTCCGAAGCACAAGCGGTGAAAAGGTACGACTGCTCGGCATCAACTGCCCTGAAATCGCGCATGGCCGGCAAGCGGCCCAACCCTATGGTGAAGAGGCCAGACGCAGACTGATCTCGCTGATTGGTGGACAAACTGTACAACTGCGGCCCGATAGCGAGAAAAAAGATAAATACGGACGCACGCTTGCCCATGTTTATCTGAGAAACGGAGGCTGGATCAACGCCTTACTGGTGAGTGAAGGGCTGGCTTATGTCTATACCTTTATGCCCAACCACCGCAGCACCGAACAACTGTTAAAAGCCGAACATCTGGCCAGAAACAATATGGCCGGCATCTGGAAAAGCGAAACCTTCCGCATACTGGAGAGCCGTGAACTCGGCCCTCGCCATATCGGCCAGTTCCGCCTTGTTCGCGGTCGGGTAAAAGCTGCGCCACAGCCCTGGCAGTTCAAGCTTGGCGAGCTCTCGGTCAGCGTACCGCGTAATTTCCGCCAATGGTTCACGCCGGCACAACTACCTCAAGCGGGGTCACAGGTTCTGGTGCGCGGCGTCATTCGCATGTCGGTGAACCGACAGCTCTATCTGGCCTTGCACTCACCCTTTGATCTGGAATAATTTCGGATACTCTGGAAACCTCAGAGTATCCGTGCAGGCCATGGATGGCCTGCCACAATCCGGCAGGAAAGCCGGATTGGACGGCGCCGCCGCCTTCAGGAGAGCGGCACGATGCCGCGAGTCAAAATCATGCATGGCAATTGCTTGAATTTCATGCCACACGTCCATGTCTGGCATCCTTCGGACGTAACGCGTGCAGGATTGCTATCCTGCAATCTTGTGTGAGCAAGGGCGAAACGACGCTTTTGCCCTTGCGGGCTGACCATTTCGCAGGAAGCTAAATGACATGACTATCAGGAACCGAAGGTGAACCACATGGATGTGGTGAGTATTTTGCCGGGATGGCAATAAATCAGCATCTCCTTAACATGAAATGATCCCGATTCAGATCGCAAGCATCCCTCAGCCATTGCAGGCTGCATAGCAAGCTGGATTTATAACAGGCTCAGGCCCGTTGAGGCATGTAGCCGAACTTAATCAGCGCCTTGATCCAGCGAGGCGCATTGCGTTTAACTGCCATTGCTTCGTAATCGACGGTCGAATCCCGGTAATGCTCGCCGCGACTGATCATGAAGTAGCATGTCCGCAAGAGTTTGTGAGCAAGCGCAACGATGGCGCGTTTATGGCCGCGCCGGATGGCCAGAG